>JAIXXF010000035.1:0-2500 GCA_027490925.1 Comamonadaceae bacterium | reverse complement strand
TTCTGACCCTTCGCCGGGGACGGCACCAGCTCGCCGTCCACGCTGACCGAGGAACCCGTGAGCGCATCCTTCAGCTGCTCGGCGCCCGGCGTCGCGGCGTCGACCACCACCTGGAGGTTCTTGAAGCAGGAGCCGTCGTTGATCTCCACGAAGGAGAAATCCTTGGCGTCGCGGCGGGTTCGGACCCAACCCGAGACCGTGACGTCCGTAAGCGGCTGCTCGGCGGCGAGCGCCTGCCTGACCTTGATTCGCATGGGGTAATCTGGACCAGCCCGCCTGCCGAAACAAGCGAGAGATGGCCGGAGGGGGCCGGGCGCCCGTTTTTTCGGGTCGGGCTGGACAATTCTGGGCCTTCTAACACGCTCGCAAGCCTTCCACATGAACGCACTCGAACAGCTTCGCCAACACACCAAGGTCGTCGCCGACACCGGCGACTTCGCCGCCATGAAGGCCTTCAAGCCTCTGGACGCCACGACCAACCCGAGCCTCATCCTCAAGGCCGTCCAGATGCCGGAATACCAGGCCCTCCTCCAGAAGGCCGCCCAGGACAACAAGAGCAAGGGCGTCCAGGCCGCCGTCGACGCGCTCCTCATCTCCTTCGGCACCGAGATCCTCAAGATCGTCCCGGGCCGCGTCTCCACCGAAGTCGACGCCCGTCTGTCCTTCGACAAGACCGCCACCGTCGCCAAGGCCCGCGAACTCATCGCCCTCTATAAGGCCGCCGGCATCCCCAAGGAGCGCATCCTCGTGAAGATGGCCTCCACCTGGGAAGGCATCCAGGCCGCCGCCGAGCTCGAAAAGGAAGGCATCCGCTGCAACCTGACCCTCCTCTTCTCGTTCGCCCAGGCCGTCGCCTGCGCCGACGCCAAGGTCCAGCTCATCTCCCCGTTCGTCGGCCGCATCTACGACTGGCACAAGAAGGCCCAGGGCGCCAACTGGAACGAAGCCGCCTCCTCCGGCGCCAACGACCCCGGCGTGCAGTCCGTCCGCCGCATCTACGCCTACTACAAGCGCAACGGCATCAAGACCGAAGTCATGGGCGCCTCCTTCCGTAACGTCGGCCAGATCAAGGCCCTCTGCGGTTGCGACCTCCTGACCATCGCCCCGAACCTCCTCGACGAGCTCTCCAAGGACTCCGCCGCGGTGCCCAAGGTGCTCGACGAAGCCGCCGCCAAGTCCGAAGGCGAAGCCGCCAAGGCCTGGGGCGAGAAGGAATTCCGCTGGCACCACAACGAAGACGCGATGGCCACGGAGAAGACCGCCGAAGGCATCCGCGCCTTCGCCGTCGACGGCAAGAAGCTCGACGACCTGGTCGCCAAGGCCATCGGCTGAAGGCCGAGGGCTGAGGCGGGTTAGGCTGGGTCCGAAGGACACAGCCAAGCCCCCTCAATCCGCGTCTTCACGGCGAACGCCAAGGCCATCGGCTAAGCGAAGCGTCAGTCCTTCAAGCAAGGCCGGGCCCCAAGCCCGGCCTTCTTATTTGCGGCGGACCCAGGCCAGCACGAGCAAGACCAAGCCCATCAGATCGAAGAGCCAGCCCAGCGGAACGAAGCCGAACTGCTCGTGCAGGACGCCGTCCTGATCCAGGTAAGACCCATTTCGCGCATAGGCGGTCCAGCAGGCCCACGAGGCGCAGAAGCAAAGGACTGCCGCGATGAAATAGCGGCGATGCATGGCCTACTTCCGACGCTGGCGGACGGCCTCGAACAGGCAGATCGCCGCCGCATTGGAGACGTTGAGCGAATCGGACAGGCCGGCCTGCGGGATCGAAATCTTCTCGTCGGCGCCCTTGAGCCAGAAATCCGAAAGGCCGTCTTTTTCCGAGCCGAGCAGCAAGGCCACCGGACCTCGGCAGTCGACGTCCCAATAAGCCTTGGTCGCCGCGGGCGAGGTCGCCAGCGAACGCACGCCTTTGGCCTTCATCCAGGCGGCGGCCTCCTGCGAGGTGCAGACGGCGACGGGCATGGAGAAAAGCGCGCCCTGCGAGGAGCGGACGACGTTCGGATTGAAGACATCGGTGATCGGGTCGCAGACGATGAGGGCGTCGCAACCGGCGGAATCCGCCGTGCGAAGCAAGGCGCCGAGATTGCCCGGCTTCTCGACCGATTCGGCCACGAGCAGGAGCGGATTGGCCGAGGACTTGAGCTGACCGAGGGAGCAATCCCAGGTCTTGGCGACGCCGAGGAGGCCGTCCGGACCTTCCCGGCCGCTGACCTTCTCGAAGGCGGAGACGCCCAGTTCGCAGCAGTCGACGCCGGCGACGCGGGCATTCGTCACGAGTTCGGCGGCCTCGGAGCCACGGAACATCGAAGGGCAGAAATAGATCTCGAGCACCGCGACCTTGCGTTCGATGGCGCGGGAGAGCTCCCGGAGGCCTTCGGCGATGAACAGGCCGCGGGCCTCGCGCTCGGCGCGGTCCCGCAGGCGGGCCAACGCCTGCACGCGGGGGTTCTGTCGGCTCTGGATGACCTCGTCGGGCACGGGCGAAGTGAGAACCAAG
>JAIXXF010000037.1 GCA_027490925.1 Comamonadaceae bacterium | reverse complement strand
TCAATGGTCGTTTGGTCTTCGTCTTCAGCCAGGATTTCACCGTGTTCGGCGGGGCCTTGTCCGAAGCGCATGCCGAGAAGATCTGCAAGGTGATGGACCAGGCCATGAAGGTCGGTGCGCCTGTCATCGGCCTGAACGACTCGGGCGGCGCCCGCATCCAGGAAGGTGTGGCCTCGCTGGGTGGTTACGCCGACGTGTTCCAGCGCAACGTGATGGCCAGTGGCGTGATCCCGCAGATCAGCATGATCATGGGGCCCTCGGCCGGTGGCGCGGTGTACTCGCCCGCCATGACCGACTTCATCTTCATGGTGAAGGACTCCAGCTACATGTTCGTCACCGGCCCCGAGGTGGTGAAGACCGTCACCCACGAAGAAGTGACGGCCGAGGAGCTTGGTGGCGCGGTCACCCACACCACCAAGAGCGGCGTAGCCGACCTCGCTTTTGAGAACGATGTGGAGGCGTTGCTGATGCTGCGTCGCCTGTACAACTACCTGCCACTCAACAACCGTGAAAAGCCGCCGGTGCGGCCCAGCAACGACCCGGCCGACCGCATGGACTTGAGCCTGGACACCCTGGTGCCCACCAACCCCAACAAGGCTTACGACATGAAGGAGCTGATCGCCAAAACCGTGGACGATGGCGATTTCTTCGAGATCCAGCCTGAGTACGCCAAGAACATCATCATCGGTTTCGCCCGCATGGAAGGGCAAACGGTGGGCATCGTGGCCAACCAGCCGCTGGTGCTGGCCGGTTGCCTGGACATCAAGAGTTCCATCAAGGCCGCCCGCTTCGTGCGCTTTTGCGATGCGTTCAACATTCCAGTGGTGACATTCGTGGACGTGCCTGGTTTCATGCCCGGCACCAGTCAGGAGTATGGCGGCATCATCAAGCACGGCGCCAAACTGCTGTACGCCTATGCCGAGTGCACTGTGCCAAAAATCACCGTCATCACCCGCAAGGCCTACGGCGGCGCCTACGACGTGATGGCGTCCAAGCACCTGCGCGGCGACGTGAACTTCGCCTGGCCCAACGCCGAGATCGCGGTGATGGGCGCCAAGGGCGCGGTGGAGATCATCTTCCGTGAAGACAAAGGCGACCCCGCCAAACTCGCGGCCAAAGAAGCGGAGTACAAGGCTCGGTTCGCTAACCCGTTTGTGGCTGGCGCTCGCGGCTTCATCGACGACGTGATCCTGCCGCATGAAACCCGCAAGCGCATTTGCCGTTCGCTGGTGATGTTGCGCGACAAGAAGCTGGAAAACCCGTGGCGCAAGCACGGCAACATCCCACTTTGAGCAGAACAGGACGAAGAACATGTTTACCAAGATTCTGATTGCCAACCGCGGTGAAATCGCTTGCCGTGTCATCAAGACGGCCCGCAAGATGGGCATCAAAACCGTGGCGGTGTACTCGGACGCCGACAAAGACGCGCGCCACGTGGAGCTGGCCGATGAAGCAGTCCATATCGGCCCGGCTGCCAGCCGCGAGAGTTATTTGGTGGCCGAAAAGATCATCGCCGCCTGCAAACAGACTGGCGCGCAGGCGGTGCACCCTGGATACGGCTTTCTGAGCGAGAACGCCGAGTTTTCCAAGCGTTGCGAAGAAGAAGGCATCACCTTCATCGGCCCCAAGCACTATTCCATCGGGGCGATGGGCGACAAGATCGAGTCCAAAAAGCTGGCCGGCGCCGCGGGCGTGAACTGCATCCCCGGCGTGAACGACGCAATTGAAACGCCAGAAAAAGCCGTCGAGATCGCCAAGGGCATTGGTTACCCGGTGATGATCAAAGCCTCGGCCGGTGGTGGTGGCAAGGGCTTGCGCGTGGCCTTCAACGACAAGGAGGCCTTCGAAGGCTTCAGCAGCTGCCGCAACGAAGCCCGCAACAGCTTCGGTGACGACCGCGTGTTCATTGAAAAGTTTGTCGAGGAGCCCCGCCACATCGAGATCCAGCTGATCGGCGACAGCCACGGCAACGTGGTGTACCTGAACGAACGCGAGTGCTCAATCCAGCGCCGCCACCAGAAAGTGATCGAAGAAGCCCCGTCGCCGTTCATCAGCGACGCCACTCGCAAAGCCATGGGCGAGCAGGCGGTGGCCCTGGCCAAGGCGGTGCAGTACGAGAGCGCGGGCACGGTCGAGTTCGTGGTCGGCAAAGACCAGAGCTTCTACTTCTTGGAAATGAACACCCGCTTGCAGGTGGAACACCCCGTCACAGAGTGCATCACCGGGCTGGATCTGGTGGAGCTGATGATCCGTGTCGCTGCAGGTGAAAAGCTGCCCATCACCCAGGCCGACGTGAAGCGCGACGGTTGGGCGATCGAATGCCGCATCAACGCCGAGGACCCGTTCCGCAACTTCCTGCCCTCCACCGGTCGCCTGGTGAGCTTTCGCCCGCCGAGCGAGACCATGTTCGCCGCGGACACATCGCAGTTGCACGGTGTGCGGGTGGACACCGGTGTGGTGGATGGCGGCGAGATCCCGATGTTCTACGACTCGATGATCGCCAAACTTATCGTGCATGGCACCGACCGCCACGACGCGATCGCCAAGATGCGCGACGCGCTGAATGGCTTTGTGATTCGTGGCATTTCCAGCAACATCCCGTTCCAGGCGGCTTTGCTGGCGCACCCGCGCTTTGTTTCCGGCCAGTTCAACACAGGCTTCATCGCGGAGCAATATGGCAAGGGCTTCCGGGCTGAAGACGTGCCTCACGACGACCCAGCCTTTTTGGTCGCTTTGGCGGCGTATGTGCACCGCCGCACCCTGAGCCGTGCGGTGGGCATCAGTGGGCAGTTGCCAGGCCATGGTGTGACGGTCGGCCAGCAGTTCGTGGTGGTGGGGCTGGGGACCGAGGGAAACAACACGCACCACCCCGTGGTTTTGAGTGCCTTCAATGCAGACACCGGCGTGGCGTCCGTGCAGGTGGGTGAGCGGTCCTACACGCTGCAGTGTCAGTGGCACCTGGGCGGCACACGCCTGCGCGGCACGGTGAACGGGCAAGCCTTTTCCGCCCAGATCGAGCGTGGCCTGCCCAAGAACCCGCTGGCCATCCGCGTGGCCCACAACGGGACCCAGTTTGACAGCTTGGTGCTCACCCCTCGGGCGGCCGAGCTCTACCAACTCATGCCTTACAAGGCCCCGCCCGACATGAGCCGCTACATTCTGTCGCCCATGCCAGGTCTGCTGGTGGATGTGGCGGTGCAGGTGGGCCAGAAGGTGCAAGCGGGTGAGCGGGTGGCGGTGATTGAAGCCATGAAAATGGAGAACGTGCTGTTCGCAGCGGCCGATGGCGTGGTGGGCAAGATACTGGCCAACAAGGGCGAGAGCCTGACGGTGGACCAGCCAATCGTGGAGTTCGCATGAGCGCCCGCCCGTTCAAGGTGTTGGGTGTTCAGCAAATCGCCATTGGCGGATTGGACAAAAGCAAGCTGCAAAAGCTCTGGGTGGACATGCTGGGGCTGGAGGTGACTGGCACCTTCAAAAGCGAACGTGAAAACGTCGATGAAGACATCTGCGCGGTGGGCACCGGTCCCCTCAAGGTGGAGGTGGACCTGATGCAGCCGCTCGACCCGGACAAAAAGCCTGCAGTTCACACGACCCCGTTGAACCATGTGGGTCTGTGGATCGACGACCTGCCTGCGGCGGTGGCCTGGCTCGGTGCCCAAGGCGTGCGCTTCGCGCCGGGCGGCATCCGTCAGGGCGCGGCTGGCTTCGATGTTTGTTTCATCCACCCCAAGGGCAGCGACGAGCTGCCGATCGGTGGTGAAGGGGTGCTGATCGAGCTCGTGCAGGCCCCCCCCGAGGTCATCAGCGCCTTTACCAAGCTGGCCCAAGCCAGCCACTGAGAGCGCAGCGACACCCGTCCACCCGGTTCCCCATGGACTGGGTGGGTCACTGGGCGCGCTGCCCCCGGAGGAGTAAGACCCGCGTTCGGCCTTCCTCCGGCTTTTCTCCCTTTTGTAAACGCATCCGCCTGCCGATAACCCTGAGGTAACCGCTTTCATGGCGTGTCTTGCCTCTTGGGTGGCTGTGTGCCGCCCCGGGGTACCGCGCGCCGGGACGGCGCCCATTCCTCACATTGCGCGGTAAATCCATGACATTCAACCCTTTGTTGCCCGGTATGGCCCTGATGAGGGGCATGCGCCTCAACGCCAAGATGTTCCTAATGGGGGCCTTGTTGATGCTGCCGTTGCTGGGGGTTTGCTGGCAGTTGCTCGCCCAACGCCACAGCGACATCTCCTTCGTGGAGACCGAACGCACCGGCACCGCAGTGCTGGTGCCCTTGCAGACGGTGGCCACCGCGTTCCAGTCGCCGGAAGGCAGTGCCCCGGCCGCCCTGTTGGGCACCGCCCTGGGCGAGGTGGCGTCCCAAATCAAAGCCCAACCCGCCTTGCAGCCGCTGGCGAGCACCTGGGGTGACCTGCAAGCCAGAATTCAGCGGCTGGCCACCGCACAGAACAAAGCCGACGCACAGAGCGACGTGAATCTGGCCAAGACGGACCTGCGGCAGCTGATCTACAGCGTGGGCGAACGCAGTGGCCTGCTGTTCGACCCCGACGCGCCCAGCTATTTTCTGATCGACACCATGCTGTCCCGCACCCCGTTGTGGGTGGAGCAGATCGCTGCGCTGCGCCACAGCCTCAGCGCAGGCGCGGCCCCTGAGCAAGTGCGGGCTGCCGTGGACGCCCTGTCCGCACAGCACCGCGACGTCCAGTTCGCCAACGCTTTCCTGACCCAATACGGCCAAGGATCTCTGGGATTTGACGCTGCCCACCAAGCCAGCACGGCGTTGGAGAACCTGGGTCGCGCCAAAGTGGCGAACCTGGCGGACGTTCAGCTGGCCGCCGACCAGGCCATGTCTGCGGTCGTCAACTACCAATCCCAAGTGCTGGCACGCACCGACAGCTTGTTGGTCGCGCGCGCCAGCGGCCTGTACGCCGCATCCATATGGACCGCTGTGGCGGTGGCCGCTGGACTGGTCTTTTTGATGTATCTGACGGTGTCCATGCACCAGACGTTCGTTGTCGACTTCATGCGCATGACCGGGGTGATTCGGCGGGTGGCCGAAGGGGATTTGCAGGTCAGTTGCCACATCCCTGGGCGCGACGAGTTGTCCGACACCGCGGTGGTGGTGCAACGCATGATCAGCCGCCTGTCGGCCACCGTGGCCGATGTGCGCAGCAACTCGGCCTTGGTCGCGCATGCGGGCAACCACTTGGCCCACAGCAGTCGCAACCTGGCCGACCGCACAGAACAACAGGCCGCGAACTTGGAGCAGACCGCGGCCAGCGTGCACCAGCTGTCGTCGGCGGTGCAGCAGAATGCAGCCACCGCTTCGGAGGTGGACCATCAAGCGGTGGGGGTGCGCGACGCGGCCGAAAGCGGTGCCCAGTCGATGTCGGCCGCTGTGGCGTCGGTCGAGGCGATTCACCAAAGTACTGGTCGGATGAACGAGATCATTGGGGTGATCGACAGCCTCGCATTCCAAACCAACATCTTGGCGCTCAATGCCGCGGTCGAGGCCGCTCGGGCCGGCGAGCAGGGCAGAGGCTTCGCAGTGGTGGCCAGCGAGGTGCGCAATCTGGCGCAGCGCTCCGGCGAATCGGCCCGCGAGATCCGCGCGTTGATCCAGGCGTCGACCTCACAGATCGAGACCAGCGTGTCCCAAATCCGCTCGGCCGGGGTGGGCATCACCCAGGTGGTCGCGGGCATCCGCGGGGTGGCGGCCAACATGTCGCAAATCTCCACCGCGACCACCGAGCAGAGCACTGGCTTGCACGAGATCTCTTGCGCGGTCGCGCAATTGGATGAAATCACCCAGCGCAACGCCCAGATGGTGGACAACGCCGCGGCCCAGGCCCATAACCTCGAAACCCGGGCCGCTGGGTTGGTGCAAGCGGTGTCCTTTTTCCGGTTGCAACAAGGCACGGCGAGCGAGGCCGTCGCCTTGGTCGAGCGTGCCGAGGCGCTGCGCCACACCTGCAGCGGCGACGCGTTCTTGCGGGCTGTGACCGATCCGGCCTCGGGCTTCCACGACCGCGACATGTACGTGTTTGTGCTGGATGCCATGGGCACCTACCTGGCCTTTGCCGGGAACCCGGCCAAGGTCGGGAGTTCGGTCCACAACATCCCTGGAATTCGGGGCGATCAATTGATGGCAGCCATCGCGCAGCAGCTGGCCGATGGCCCCGGCTGGGTCGAATACGACATCACCAACCCCGCCAACGGAGGCGTACAGCAGAAGATGTCTTATGTGGTTCCCATCGATGGGCTGTACCTGGGGTGCGGGGTGTACAAAAACCTGGTCGATCAGAAAGCCGCTTGATCGGGTTTACACAGTCTCGGTCTGCGTCTGCCTACGCCGCCCCCACCGCAGCAGCAGCATGCAGTGGGGGCTGGTGGGGGGCAGCAGGCGGTCGTCAGCGGACCCGTTGGGCGCGCGCCTTGGCCAGAGCCGCCTCGATCACAGAGGGCTTGGGGCTACCATTTGCTGCGGGTGTGCTCTGGCCGCTGGCGGCGTCGGCATGGGGCGGCGTGCCCCCTTCAAGCCGTGAACGGCGGCGGTCATAGCGCTGCCGCGCGTGGTCTGCCAAGGTCGGCGACCACGCCGCCCAGCCGGTGGGGCGGGTGGGACCCGGATGCACCAAGGCCAGGTCGATGCAATCCACTGGGCACACCGGTACGCACAATTCGCAGCCGGTGCAGTGGGTCTCGATCACGGTGTGCATGCGCTTGTTGCTGCCCAAGATCGCGTCGGTGGGGCAGGCCTTTAGACACAAGGTGCAGCCGATGCACCAGTCTTCATCCACGACGGCCAACGTGCGCGGGCCCTCATTGCCATGATCCGGGTTGAGCGGCTTGACCGGTCGCCCGGTGATTTGCGCCAACCGTGCAACGCCTTCTTGGCCGCCTGGAGGGCATTGGTTGATGTCGGCATCGTCCCGTGCAATCGCAGCCGCGTATCCGGCACAGTCTGGAAAACCGCAGCGCGTGCACTGGGTTTGCGGCAGGGCTGCCAGCACCTCTGCAGCGCCCCAGGGCACCGCGGGGCTCACTGTTGCGCAGGCAAAGAGATCACGCGCTGGCCGTCAGGCGAGGTGCTGACCTGGCCCGGCTTGCTCAATCGGGCCGACTGCCCCACCTGCACGGGTATGGCCATCGCTTCGGCCCGGTCACCAGACTGCAGGTAGACATGGATGTAGTGCAAGCCTTCGGCACCCGGTCGAATGCGTACCGTGTACTCATCGCCCGCGTTGAACGTCACTGGCCCGGTTGGAAAGCCACTGGCGATGCCGATTTCAGGGTCGGGTCTGAGCTCGATCGTGACCGGATCGCCCTGCCCAAGCCGAGTGAGTTTGAGGTGCATGGGGCTGGTGTCGCCCACGACAGGTTCGGTCATCGCATACCTGAGCCCAATGCCCATTTGCGTTTTACGGGTTCGCACCTGGCCAGTGACCCATTTCTTGGTGGCTGCGGACGGCTTGGCCGCTGGCTTTGACTTGTCGATCGATACCGCCTTGGATGCGGTGCCGTCGCTGGGCTCAGCCGCGTTTGGCGCTGCCGAGGCAGAGGCAGCCAAACCCAGAACGGCAACAGCAATCGATCCACAGGCGAGGGGCAGGGCACGGTTCATGAAGTACTCCATGGGCGCAGGCTCAGCGCACAGTCAGTGAGAAACAGGCGTTGTTGTTGCCACCATTGGCGTTGAACAGGTTGAAGTCGGTCACCGCAACGACGTACTCGCCCGCGGGCAGGTTTCGGGTCACCGTCTCGCTGTTTGGCACCTCGCTTTCGGCGACAAAGACCTCGCCTTGGCGGTTGTAAAGCGTGAAGTCGGGGTCGGTGGTTCCGGTGGGGGAACTGGACGAACGGGTCAGGGTGAAAGTGCGGTTGCCCGACGTGTTCAAGGCGATGCGAACAAACCGGAACTGCCCAGCTTTGTTGAATTCCCGGTTCGGGTCGGCGGCGTTGCCTACGCACACATTGGTCAGGGTCGAATTCAAGTTGCCATAACGCAGGTAAATGGGGTTGACGTTGGCGAGCGGGGGGCTGCCAAAGTTGCTCTCGCCCGCGCCGTAGGCATCGGAGGGCAGGGCGATTTGTTCCATTGCAAAGAATGGCCGCAGCGTGTTTGCAAAAGTGGAACTGGGGTTGGTCTGGCTCAGGCCATGGGCGAACGAGTGGGCGCTGGACAAGGCTGCCGTGCGGGTCAACCCATTGCGCATGGTGGCCCAAATGGGGCCAAAGCCAACGCTGCCGTTGCTCAAGTCCCAAAGCACCCGCTGTACGCTGCCTTCTTTGAACCAACCCGGGTTGAGTCCCTCGCCACGCGCGACGTTGAACGTACCGCCGTTGGCCTGCCCCGCCTGGCTGGTGTCCACATAGACCGGGTTATTCAGGGCAATGGCCGACCATGCGTTGCCCCAACCTTCAGAGAAGGCCACCCGCATGTCCAAGCGGTCGTTGTTGCCACCATGTGGGCCGCCTAGCGAGTCGTCTCGCGAGAACGCGCTTTGCAGGTAGTGGCCGAATTCGTGCGTCACAACATGGGCGTCGTACTCGTCGGTGTCGTTGTTGGCCCGCCCCAAGATGTACATCTCGCGTGTGGCATTGGTACCTGTGCCCGACACGGTGAAGAACGACGTCGTGATCTGGCCTTGGGTGAGGCTGCCCGGTGAGGCGATATTGTTGGGGCTCCAGTTCACCGTCAGCGGTGGAAAGGCGATGGCCGGATCAACCGAAATGATGCGCTGGGTGGCGTTGTACAAGGTGTCGATCAGCGCGAACGGCGCAGCGATGCGTTGTTCGGGCACATAGGCGCTGCCGTTCCAGCCCGAGGTGGCGTGCAGATTTTGGGTGATGTTGGCCGACCCACCAGTGGTGAAGCGGCCACCGTCCATGGCCCATTGCGCCCGCTGGTTGGTGTTGTCCACCACCGCGATAGGCGCCGTGTTGCTGCCGCTGACCGCCATGCGCGCGTTGGCCCGCACGAAAGCCGTGCGACCCAGCGGCGCACGCAGGCTGTAGTCGCCGTTGGCGTTGGTGTTGGTGCTGGCGATGACCGCCTGGGTGTTCGCATCCACCAATTGAACCACCACAAACCGGGCGGGGCGACGGGTGGTGTTGCGGTAGTCCAGCCCAGGGCGACCGTTGGCGCCAGTGGCCACCGCAGGAACGAAGTCAAACGACACCCGCCCCGCCACCGTGACAGAGGTGGCGCCGGGGGCCAGGGGTACGCTGGCGATCGGTGCGGTCTGCGAAGAGCCGCTGGCCACATTGGGCGTGGCAGAGGGGGCATCCCCGCCTCCGCCTCCCCCGCAAGCGCTGACGACAAGGGCGCAGAGCGCCAAGGCGGGCAGTGTGATTCTCATGGCCGGTTTGTCTCCAAAAGGGCTTGTAGTGGCGGAGGGGCCACCAGAGCTCGGTTTTTGTGGTTGGTTCACCAACCCCCTGACAAGTTCCGGATTTCAGCACACTTTGCGAAATCCTTGCAGCGGCTAACGCTTTGTGCCCGTTCCGGTGCGGCGACGGGCCACACCCGCCGAGTTGGCTGCGGCGGGGGCCTTGGCCACCGCCCGGACAGCGGCCGCCCTGGTGGGAACCGCGTTGTGGGCCAAGATGAAAGACTTCACCTCCGGGTAGACCACGTCGCGCCAGCGGCGGCCGCTGAAAATGCCGTAATGGCCTGCGCCCTGGGCTTCGAGGTGCTTTTGATGCGCCGGGGGGATGCCGCTGCACAACTCGTGTGCCGCCTTGGTTTGACCAGAGCCGGAGATGTCGTCCAGCTCGCCTTCGACGGTGAGCAGGGCGGTGGTGGTGATGTCTTGCGGGCGCACGCGCTCCACCTGGCCGTCGACCCCCTTGACGTCCCAGGTGCCGTGGACGAGGTTGAAATCCTGGAACACGGTCTTGATGGTTTCGAGGTAGTAATCGGCGTCCATGTCCAGCACCGCGTTGTACTCGTCGTAAAACTTGCGGTGCGCCTCGGTGCTGGCATCGTCGCCTTTGAGCAGGTCTTTGAAATAGTCGTAATGGCTTTTCAAATGCCGGTCGGGGTTCATCGCCACGAAACCCGTGTGCTGCAGGAAACCGGGGTAAACGCGGCGGCCCGCGCCCGGAAAACTGGGTGGCACGCGGAAGATGACGTTGTTCTCGAACCAGTCGTGGCTTTTGTTGGTGGCCAGGTTGTTCACCGCGGTGGGGGAGCGTCGGGCGTCGATCGGGCCGCCCATCATGGTCATGCTCAGCGGGGTGGTTTCTCCGCGAGAGGCCATCAGTGACACCGCTGCCAGCACCGGCACCGTTGGCTGGCAAACGCTGATGACGTGGCAGTTGCCATAGATGCCTTGGATGTACCGGATGAATTCCTGAACGTAGTTGACGTAGTCGTCCAAGTGGAATTCACCGTCTTCCAGCGGTACCAGGCGCGCGTTTTTCCAGTCGGTGATGTAGACCTTGTGGTCCTTGAGCATGGTCTTGACCGTGTCCCGCAGCAGGGTGGCGTAATGGCCTGACAGCGGCGCGACGATCAGCACGGCCGGTTGGCCTTTCAGGCGGGTGAGGGTGGCTGGGTCGTCGCTGAAGCGTTTGAAACGTCGCAACTCACAAAACGGCTTGTTCAGCTCGACACGTTCCTGGATGGCCAGCGCCACACCATCGGACTCGACGGTTTGCAGGCCGAACACTGGCTTTTCGTAGTCTTTGCCCAAACGGTAAAGCAAGTCGTACCCGGCAGAGATGCGCTGGGCGAACGGCGTCTGTCCCAACAGAGAGCCCGGGTTGCTGTACATCTTGGCGGAAGCCTGCGCAAAGTCGGCAAACGGTTCCATCAGGGCGCGTTGGGCTTCGTAAATTTGATAAAGCATCTCGGGGTCTCTCGATAAATGTTGCAGTGCAATATAACAGGCGCGGGGGTCGGTGAATGGAGAATGAACCCCAATCCAGTCGCCTCGAGCCGCACGGTGTCAGGTGAGCTCCCCCATCTGGCTCTGCAAATAGTTGGGCATGCCGACCTTGTCCATCAGTTCGAGCTGGGTCTCAAGGAAGTCAATGTGCTCTTCGGTGTCGTCCAAGATGCCTTGCAACAGGTCGCGAGAAACGTAGTCGCGTGACAGTTCGCACTGTGCGATGCCCGCTTTGATGGTGGTCTGTGCGCCAAGCTCGGCCGCCAAATCGCAGCGCAACGCTTCCTGAACCGTTTCGCCCACCCGCAATTTCCCAAGGTCTTGCAGGTTGGGCAACCCGTCCAGCATGAAAATGCGGTCCATCAACTGGTCGGCGTGCTTCATTTCGCCGATCGACTCCGCGTACTCTTTCTTGGCCAGCTTGTCGAAGCCCCAGTGCTTGAACATGCGGTAGTGCAAAAAGTACTGGTTGATCGCGGTCAGCTCGTTTTTCAGCTGGGCCTGCAGGTGTTGGATGACTTGGGGATCGCCTTGCATGGGGGCTCCAGAGGATATGGTTATTGATGCCACGCATTATCGGACGGCGAAACTTAGCCTGCCGGTGGGCAGACAACTCCAGAAAATGCGCGAAAGACGCATTCGCAAGCGATTTTTTTGGCCTGGGCTCAGGTTTTCAAGCGAAAGCAGGGCTCAACCCTCGACTTTCCTCGATTCAATGCTATTTAATCATTAGCAATCAGTACACCAGCCGCTCGGGTCGAATTTCCTGCAGGATGGTGGTGGCGATTTCTTCGATCGATTTGGTCGTGGTGGACAACCAGCGGATGCCCGCGCGGCGCATCATCGATTCGGCATCGGACACCTCGTGTCGACAACTCTCCAAGCTGGCGTAGCGCGAGTTGGGTCTGCGCTCGTTACGGATCTCGCTCAGCCGGTCGGGGGAGATGCTGAGGCCAAAGATCTTCTTCAGGTGCGGCACCAGCGCGGGAGGCAATTGTTTGCGCTCAAAGTCTTCGGGAATCAGCGGATAGTTTGCGGCTTTCAGCCCGTACTGCATTGCCAAATACAGCGATGTGGGCGTTTTGCCGCTCCGGCTGACGCCGACCAAGATCACATCGGCCTGCTCCAGATCGCGGTTGGACTGCCCGTCGTCGTGCGCCAGGCTGAAGTTGATCGCCTCAATGCGGTCGTGGTATTCCTGGCTTTTGCTGACATCGCTGAACCGGCCGATCCGGTGGTTGGACGTCAACCCCAGCTCGGTTTCCAAAGGCCGCACAAAGGTACCAAACATATCCAGCAGCATGCCCTGGCAGCCGTCTTGGATCACCCGCAGAACCTCCATGTTCACCAGGGTGGTGAAAACAATGGGTTTTTTGCCCTCCACCGTGGCGGTGTGGTTGATCTGGCGCACCGCCTGGTGGGCCTTGTCCACGGTGTCCACAAATGGCAGCCTCACGTGACGCGGCTTCATTTCAAACTGCGCCAAGATGGCATTGCCAAAGGTTTCGGCAGTGATGCCGGTGCCATCGGAGACGTAAAAAACGGTTCGGTTGGGCATGAAATCTCAGGTGGGCGCGTGGACCGGCTCGGCGGCCGAACCCAAGCGTCAGGGTCAGGGGAGTTGCCTACAATCGTTTGCATTATCCGAATTCCGGCACTCCGCGCGTTGGCCAACGCCTGAACCGAGCCCGCCCCCAGCGCCGAGCGGCGGTGGGCCTGTAGAGGGTCCACGCCCACCAAGTTTCAACTTCTGGAGCCCCCATGTCTGCCCTGTTCAGCCCCACCGCGCTGGTTGTCCCATTTGAAAGCCTAAGGATGTCCGACGTCGAGTCGGTCGGCGGCAAAAACGCCAGCCTCGGCGAGATGATTTCCCAGCTGCCCAGCGGTGTGCGGGTACCCACAGGTTTTGCTACCACCGCCCACGCCTTCCGCGAGTTTTTGAAGCACGGCGGATTGGCCGATCGCATCAACGCCCGCCTGGCTGCGCTCGACACCGAAGACGTGCGCGCCCTGGCCGCCGCAGGGACCGAGATCCGTGCCATGGTCGAAGCGCAACCGTTCCCTGCCGATCTGCAAGCGGCCATCACCGACGCTTTCGCTGCTCTGAGTGCAGGCAACAGCGCCGCCAGCTTCGCGGTGCGCTCGTCTGCCACCGCAGAAGACCTGCCAGACGCGTCATTCGCCGGTCAGCAGGAGACCTTTTTGAATGTGGTCGGGATCGACGACGTACTGCACAAAATGAAGGAGGTCTTTGCCTCTCTGTACAACGACCGCGCGATCAGCTACCGGGTGCATAAGGGCTTCAACCACGCCGATGTTGCGCTCAGCGCTGGCGTGCAGCGCATGGTTCGCTCCGACCTGGGCGCTGCGGGCGTGATGTTCACCATCGACACCGAGTCTGGCTTCGAGGACGTGGTGTTCATCACCTCCAGCTATGGTCTTGGCGAGACGGTGGTGCAGGGCGCCGTGAACCCCGACGAGTTCTATGTCCACAAGCCCATGCTGCAAGCGGGCAAGCGGGCAGTGATCCGGCGCAATTTGGGCTCGAAACTGCTGCAGATGACCTTTGCCACGCCCTCTGAGAAAGCCACCTCCGGCAAGTTGGTGAAGACGATTGATGTCCCTACCGAGCAACGCAACCGCTACTCGCTGACCGACGATGAGGTCGAGGCCCTGGCGCGGTACGCGCTGGTGATCGAGGCCCATTACGGCCGCCCGATGGACATCGAATGGGGCAAGGACGGCACTGACGGGCAACTCTACATCTTGCAGGCCCGCCCTGAGACGGTCAAGAGCCAACAAAAAGGCAAGGCGGAACAACGCTACAAGCTCATTGGCAAAGGCAACGTGCTGGCCGAAGGGCGCGCCATTGGCCAGAAGATTGGAACCGGCACGGTGCGGCTGGTGCACAGCCTGGCCGAGATGGACCAGGTGCAGGCAGGTGACGTTCTCGTTACCGACATGACCGACCCGAACTGGGAGCCAGTCATGAAGCGCGCCAGCGCCATCGTCACCAACCGGGGCGGGCGCACCTGCCACGCTGCCATCATCGCCCGCGAGCTGGGAATACCTGCAGTGGTGGGCTGCGGCGACGCGACCGAGCGGCTCAACGATGGCACGCTGGTCACCGTCAGTTGCGCCGAGGGCGACACCGGTTTCATTTACGACGGATTGCTGGAGACCGAGGTCACTGAGGTCCAGCGCGGCACCATGCCAGCGATCAAGACCAAAGTCATGATGAACGTTGGCAACCCGCAGCTGGCATTCGATTTTTGCCAATTGCCCAACGACGGCGTGGGCCTGGCCCGGCTGGAGTTCATCATCAACAACAACATTGGTGTGCACCCCAAGGCCATCTTGGATTACCCCAGTGTGGACGCCGACCTGAAGAAAGCGGTCGAGTCGGTGGCCCGTGGCCATGCATCGCCGCGCGCGTTTTATGTGGACAAAGTGGCCGAGGGTGTGGCCACCATCGCCGCTGCGTTCTGGCCCAAACCCGTCATCGTCCGTCTGAGCGATTTCAAGTCCAACGAGTACCGCAAGCTGATCGGTGGCTCCCGCTACGAGCCCGAAGAAGAAAACCCGATGCTGGGTTTTCGCGGTGCGGCACGCTACATCAGCGCCGACTTCGGCGAAGCCTTCGCCATGGAGTGCCAAGCCCTCAAGCGCGTGCGCGACGACATGGGCCTCACCAACGTGCAGGTGATGGTTCCTTTTGTGCGCACCCTGGGTCAGGCCGACAAGGTCACCCAGTTGCTCGGCCAACACGGCTTGAAGCGAGGGGTGGACGGCTTGAAGTTGATCATGATGTGCGAAGTGCCCAGCAACGCCATCTTGGCCGAAGACTTTCTCCAGTACTTCGACGGGTTCTCAGTTGGCTCCAACGACCTGACCCAACTCACCCTCGGCCTTGATCGCGACTCGGGTCTGGAGCTTCTGGCGCAGGACTTCGACGAGCGCGACCCCGCAGTCAAGGCGTTGCTTCGCCAAGCCATTCAGGCGTGTCTTGCGCAGGGCAAGTACGTGGGGATCTGCGGCCAAGGGCCCAGCGACCACCCCGACTTTGCGCTGTGGTTGCAATCCCAAGGCATCAGCTCCATCTCACTGAATCCGGACTCGGTGATCGCCACCTGGCAGCAACTGGCCACCGCACCCTGAACCCCCATGGCGCCCGCCGGCAACGCCCTGACCCGATTGGCCGACCGGCTGGCCCTGCATGGCGGTCGTTTTCGCACAGGGCTGCTGACTGTCTGGGCGTTGGTGACCTTCGGGATGGTGTTTTTCGCCCACGACCTGAGCGCCGAGATCGCTGGCTGGCCCCTCCATTTTTGGTTCGCCGCCCAAGGCGGGCTGGTGTTTTTCGTGGTCGTGGCGGCATTGAACGCATGGGTCATGAACCGCAGCGAGGGCGATGCACCCCCCACCGCGGCAGCGCGCGCAGCCACCGCCCAGCGAGGTCGACGCTTGCACAGGGTGTTTGCCACTTACACCGTGGGCCTGCTGGCGTTCATCGGCGCGATGGCGCTGGCCGAATGGGCCGGGCTGTCGCGGCAATGGTTGGGGGCCATCTTTTTGTTCGCGACCGTGGGGCTGTACGGCGCGATTGGGGTGTACAACCGCACCACCGACCCCACAGAGTATTACGTCGCCGGCCGCCGTGTTCCGGCGATGTACAACGGCATGGCCACCGCCGCGGACTGGATGAGCGCGGCCTCCTTCATCAGCTTGGCGGGCGGTTTGTATCTGCAAGGGTTCTCTGGCACTCCTGAGCAGCCTGGCGGCTTGGCGTACGTCCTCGGTTGGACGGGTGGGTTCTGCCTCGTTGGCCTGCTCGTGGCCCCCCACCTGCGGCGCTTGAACCTCTACACGGTGCCCGATTTTTTTGGTCAGCGCTTTCCCGGGCGGGGCCCGCGGCTCGTTGCGGCGCTGGCGGCCATCGTGTGCTCGTTCATGTACCTCACGGCTCAGATCTACGGTGTCGGCCTGATCACATCATGGTTGACCGGTGTGCAATTCGAGATCGGCATCGTCCTCGGCTTGGGCGGGGTGTTGCTGTGCTCCTTCCTCGGAGGCATGCGGGCGGTCACCTGGACCCAGGTGGTTCAGTACCTGATTCTGGTGCTCGCTTTTTTGGTGCCGGTGTCATGGATCGCCTACAAGCAGTTCGGCAGCCCTCTCGCGCCCTTGGTTTACGGCCAACACCTGAACCAGCTCACCGCTCTGGAGCAGCGTGTCCTCGACGACCCCGCCGAGCGCGCGGTGACCGCCGAATACCTTCGCCGCGCGGCGGTGTACGAGGCGAAGCTCCAGGATGTGCCTGGCGCCATGGCGCGTGAACGGCAGGCGCTGCTGGACCGCCAGCAGCGGCTTAGCCGAGAGGTGGCCCCGTCGGACGAGCTGTTTGCGGTGCAGCGGGAAATCGCGGCCTTGCCCAAGGACGAGCAGGCCGCGCGGGCGCAATGGACCCGGGCCCTGAACGCCAATTTGGAGCAAGCCAAGCCGCTGGGCGGCATGCCGCGCCATGCCCAGGCGTTTTCGGGCCGCCCGGAAGGCGGTGCAGACGAGCGGGCCGCATTCCACACGTCACGGCTGAACTTCATGGCCTTGGTGTTTTGCCTGATGGTTGGCACCGCTGGCCTGCCGCACCTGTTGACCCGCTACTACACCACCGCCAGCGTGGCCGAAACCCGACGCTCCGTCACTTGGTCGCTGGTGTTCATTGGGCTGTTGTACGTCAGCGCTCCAGCCTTGGCGGTGATGGTGAAGCTGGAGGTGCTGCAACACCTCGTGGGCACACCGTTCGACGCGTTGCCCGCATGGCTGGGGCGCTGGAGCCGCGTGGACCCCGGCTTGATCTCGGTCACGGATGTGAACGCCGATGGTCTGTTGCAGCTCGGTGAGCTGCGTTTGGGCACCGACATCGTCATGTTGGCTTCGGCAGATTTGGGGGGCTTGCCCTACGTGCTTGCTGGTTTGGTGGCAGCGGGTGGTTTGGCCGCTGCGCTGTCCACTGCCGACGGCCTGCTACTCACCATTGGCAACGCGCTGTCTCACGACATCTACTTCCGGCTGATCGACCCCGCCGCGGGCACTCTGAAGCGGGTGATGCTGTCGAAATTTGTATTGATGTTGGTGGCCATGGCGGCCGCTTACATGGCGGCGCAGCGCCCCGCGGGCATCTTGTACCTGGTCTCTGCCTCGTTCTCTTTGGCGGCCGCTGCGTTTGTTCCCGCACTCATCATGGGCATTTTCTCCGCACGAACCCATGCACGGGGTGCCATGGCCGGCATGCTGGTCGGCGTGGCGGTCACGACCTACTACATGGCGATCAACTTGCCCTCGGTGCGATCGGCCTTGCATCTCAGTGGGTCTGGGCTGTGGTTCGGCATACAGCCCATCTCTGCAGGCGTTTTCGGCGTTCCAGCCGGGCTGGCAACCATCTGGCTTGTCAGCCGTTGGACAACACCCAAAGACTCGCACCGGTGAGTGGCAGACGAGGCGCTATAATTCTGGGTTACCTTGCTGCACCCTGTTCGACGCCAGAGGCAGCTTACCTTCCGGTTAACCTTAAGGAGAGTCCATGCGTCATTACGAAATCGTGCTGTTGATCCACCCGGATCAAAGCGAACAAGTTCCAGCCATGCTGGAACGTTATAAGGGCATGATCACCACCGGCGGTGGCAAGATCCACCGGGTGGAAGACTGGGGTCGCCGCCAGCTGGTGTACCAGATCAACAAGCTGAGCAAAGCCCACTACCTGTGCGTCAACATTGAAGCCGATCAGGCGGTGATGCAAGAACTCGAGCACGCGTTCAAGTTCAATGACGCCGTGTTGCGCCACTTGACCGTATTGCGCAAGAAGGCCGACACTGCACCATCCGTGATGATGCGCACGGTTGAGCGCGAAGAAGCCCGCAAGTCCCAGCAGGCCGATTTCGCCTCCTGAGTTTCGGTGACGGTTGTCGCGACCTCAGGGCGTGAACCACCTCGACTTGAACGCCTTCATCGTTGAGCGCAAGCCGCTCCGGTACACCCCCTCCGGGTTGCCTGCTTTGGACATCGTGCTGGAACACGCATCGAACATCCAAGACGGTCACGCGGTCAGGCAAATCAAGTTGACGCTCAAGGCGCAGGCCTTTGGTGTGTTGGCCGAAACACTCGGACAGCAGGCCATCGGCAGTGCTTGGCGGTTCAGTGGTTTCTTGGTTTCGCCCCGAATCGGTCAACACGCCGTGCTACAGATACAAGCCATTCAGCCCATTTAATTTCAGGAGTCCACCATGCCCGGACCAAAACGTTTCAACAAAGACAAGCGCCCCAAGCGCAACACGCAATCGTTGCTGTTCAAGCGCAAGCGCTTTTGCCGCTTCACCGTCGCGCACGTTGAGGAGATCGACTACAAAGACGTCGACACCCTGCGCGACTTCATTGCCGAGAACGGCAAGATCATCCCCGCACGCCTGACCGGCACCCGTGCCATTTACCAGCGACAGCTGAACACGGCCATCAAGCGCGCGCGTTTTCTCGCGATGATCCCGTACAGCGACCAGCACCGCATCTAAGGAGCAAGACCATGCAAATCATCCTGCTCGACAAAGTCGTCAACCTCGGTAATCTTGGCGAAGTCGTCAAGGTCAAAGACGGCTACGCACGCAATTTCTTGATTCCCTCTGGCCGTGCGCGGCGCGCCACCAGTTTGGCCATTAAAGAATTCGAGGCGAAGCGCGCTGAACTGGAAAAGATCGCTGCCGCCAAGCTGGCCGAGTCCCAAGCCCAAGGCGAGAAGCTGGCTGGCAAGACCATCAAACTGACGCAAAAAGCCGGCGTGGACGGCCGCTTGTTTGGTTCCGTCACCAATGCCGACATCGCCGAAGAGGTGACCAAGCAAGGCTACAAAGTGTCCAAGTCGCAGATCCGCATGCCCAACGGTCCGATCAAGGTCGTCGGTGACAGTACGGTCAGCGTGGCATTGCACACCGACGTCGTGGTAGACATCACAGTGACGGTGTACGGCGAAACCGCCTGATCACACCCAGGTGAAAAACAGAGCCGCCCCCGGGCGGCTTTTTTCTTTTGTGGCTCGACTTGTACAGGCGCTCACACACGTCACCAACCGCTTATCCACAGGGTTGTCCCATGACGGCCTGGGTACCGTCCGGTAGCATGACTGGGATTCAAGGAACAACATGTCCGCAGTTTTTTCCAGCGCCGAAGACGGCTACCCGGCAGACCGGCAGGTGACCCAACTGCGCATTCCACCCCATTCGGTTGAAGCCGAATCCAGCGTCTTGGGGGGGTTGTTGTTGGACAACGGCGCCTGGGACAGGGTGGCCGACTTGGTCACCGACAGTGCGTTTTACCGCTACGAGCACCGCCTGATCTACGCAGCGATTGGTGAGCTGATCAACGCCAGCCGGCCCGCAGACGTGATCACCGTTTTTGAGCAATTACAAAACCTCGGCAAAGCCGATGAGGTAGGTGGGCTCAGCTATTTGAATGGGCTGGCCCAGTACGTGCCCAGCGCAAGCAACATCCGGCGCTACGCCGAGATCGTCCGCGAACGGGCGATATTGCGCAAGCTTGTCAGTGCCAGCGATGAGATCGCCACGTCGGCCTTCAACCCGCAGGGCAAAGCGGTAGACAAGATCCTGGACGAAGCAGAGCAGAAAATCTTTCACATCGGCGAAGAGGGTTCGCGCAACCAACAGGGTTTCCAGGGCATGGACAAGTTGGTGGTGGAACTGTTGGACCGTGTCCAGGAGATGGCGGAGAACCCCAACGACATCACCGGTGTGCCCACCGGCTTCTACGACCTCGACCGGATGACCTCTGGCTTTCAGGCCGGTGATTTGGTGATCCTGGCGGCACGGCCATCCATGGGTAAAACCGCTTTGGCGATCAACATCGCCGAGCACGTCGCATTGAACGAGGGACTGCCGGTGGCGGTGTTCTCCATGGAAATGGGGGCGTCGCAGCTGGCGGTGCGCGTGGTGGGGTCGATCGGTCGCATCGACCAGTCCCATTTGAGAACAGGCAAACTGACCGATGAGGAATGGTCGCGGCTGTCTGAAACCATCGAGAAGTTGCGTGACGTGTCGCTGCACATCGATGAGTCGGCGGGTCTGTCGGTGAGCGAGCTCCGCGCCAACGCGCGCCGGCTGGCCCGGCAATGCGGCAAGCTCGGCTTGATCGTGGTGGACTACCTGCAACTCATGAGCGTTTCAAGCAGCATGAATGACGAAAACCGCGCCACTGCGGTGGGTGAGATTTCGCGCGGCTTGAAGATGCTGGCCAAGGAACTGCAGTGCCCGGTGATCGCGCTGTCTCAGCTCAGCCGCGGTGTCGAGTCCCGCACCGACAAACGCCCGATGATGAGCGACCTGCGCGAATCTGGGGCGATCGAACAGGACGCCGACATCATCATGTTCATTTACCGCGACGAGTACTACACCAAAGAGGCCTGCAAGGAGCCAGGTGTGGCCGAGGTCATCATCAGCAAACAGCGCAATGGCCCCACGGGTACGGTGAAGCTGGCATTCATCAAACCGCTCACCAAGTTCGAAAGCCTGGCCTCTGGCTCAGGCGACTTCTGAGTCGTGGCGGCTGCTCCCGCGCAGGCGGGATAATCCGGCCATGACGATCAACGCCGACCCCGCCGAACTGGCGAAATTTTCTGATTTGGCCCACCGTTGGTGGGACCCCGAGAGCGAGTTCAAGCCGCTTCACCAAATCAACCCTCTGCGACTGCAATGGATCCAGTCGCTGGCCCCGCTACAAGGCCAGCGGGTGCTCGACATCGGCTGCGGCGGCGGCATTCTGTCCGATGCCATGGCTCGGGCAGGTGCCCAAGTGCTTGGCATTGACCTGGCCGGTAAGGCTTTGAAAGTCGCCCAGCTCCACGCCCTGGAAGCCCAAACCCCTAATGTCGCCTACCGAGAGGCCAGCGCGGAAGACCTGGCGGCTGAAGCGCCCGGCAGCTTTGACATCGTCACCTGCATGGAAATGCTCGAACACGTGCCTGACCCAGCCTCGGTGGTTCGGGCGTGCGCGACCCTTGTCAAACCCGGCGGTCGGGTGTTTTACTCGACCATCAACCGCAACCCCAAGGCTTTTTTGTTCGCGATTGTGGGGGCCGAATACGTCCTCAACCTGCTGCCACGTGGGACCCACGAATACCAGAAGTTCATCCGTCCCAGTGAACTGGCCCAGCACCTCCGTGCCGCTGGGCTCACGCTCGATGCCACCCGCGGTCTGCAGTACAACCCCCTGACAAAACGGTATTGGTTGGACGGCGACACCAGCGTGAACTACATGTTCGCGACGCACAAGGAATGAGCCAGTTGTTTTCCCGCGCCAGGGCCGTGCTGTTCGACCTGGACGGTACCCTGATCGACAGTGCGCCCGATCTCGCCGCCGCGGCCGACAAACTGCGCACCGACCGAGGGTTGCCCTCCCTGCCTTACGAGGTATACCGACCCATGGCAGGTGCTGGCGCACGGGGCATGGTGGGCGTGGCCTTTGGGCTGACCCCAGACGACGATGGCTTTCTGGCGTTGCGTGACGAGTTCTTGGTCAACTACGAGCGCTGCATGACCGAACGCACCCACCCATTCCCCGAGGTGGCCGACCTGCTGGGAAAGCTGCAAGCTCGGCAACTGCCTTGGGGCGTGGTCACGAACAAGGCCGCGCGTTTTGCCGAACCGCTCACCCGGAGCATGCCCCTCTTCGATGCCGCACAAACCGTGGTCAGTGGTGACACCACACCACATGCCAAGCCGCACCCCGAGCCCTTGTTGGAGGCCGCGCGCCGCCTGGGCTTGCCACCTGCCGACTGCGTGTACGTTGGGGACGACGAACGGGACATCGTGGCGGGGCGGGCAGCGGGCATGGGCACCGTGGCTGCCACTTATGGCTACCTCGGCGCCAAGCTGGACGTTGGGTCTTGGGCGGCCGACGCACAAATCAATTCACCGCTGGCCCTCTTGCAATTGCTTCCCAGGGCCTAAAATACGCAGTCTGGGGCTGCATTGGTTTCGACGTGGGTACGGAACCGCTGTGGTGCATGTCGAGCTGAATGCGCTCGTAAAACAGATTCAAACAAACTAACTGCAAACGACGAACGTTTCGCACTCGCTGCTTAATTGCCAGTGAGCTTTACAACAGCAGGCCGATGGGCTGGGCAAGGGGTGTTTGGCGCAAGCTGAACGC
Source organism: Comamonadaceae bacterium (assembly GCA_027490925.1). Classification (GTDB taxonomy): domain Bacteria; phylum Pseudomonadota; class Gammaproteobacteria; order Burkholderiales; family Burkholderiaceae_C; genus PCRC01. The sequence continues at coordinate 20,809 of JAIXXF010000037.1, read as the reverse complement.
TCCCGGCTGTAAAGATTATTTCATCGGCTGGCCTGTTGCCGGGTACCTTGGCAGTGGGCGAGACAATAGGGTGCTGGCGTCTTGGGTAGCGTGCGACTGCGCGACCCAAGTGGCGAGACTCAAATCAGACCGCTAAACATGTAGATCTGCTCGGTAAAGGCTTGCGGACGGGGGTTCGAATCCCCCCAGCTCCACCACTATTCAAAAAACCAACCACTCTCGGTTGGTTTTTTTTGCCCGTTTCCCCCAGTGCTGGCGCGGGTTCGGGCCTCGCTGCGACGGACGCCGCTGCCCCGGACAACCCGGTTCTGGGCCGTTTTCCGTTCTCAGAACCCACCCATTCTCTGTTTCTGCGAAGGACGCCGTCGCGTCCGCTCCCGCATTGGCGCGGGTTTCCGGCTGCTTGTTCGTCACGAAAACCGCCTTCACGCTGGCGACTCGACCCCAGACCGCGCTACCCATTCACGATGGGACGAACCTCCCAGGTGACAGCGATCTCCGGTCGGTAGACCGCCTCGTTGCCGTGCTTGATGGAGTCCTTCAAGTGTTGGGCCAGCGGCTTGTCGTACTTGTCGATCTGCTTGATGGCCCGGTCGACGGCGTTGCGGAACGCGTCGCGGACGTTTTTTCTCCTGTCGGCGACCTTGCGCAGCTTGCCTCCTTTGCCTTGGGCTCCCGTCACAGCCGCCACGAGTTGGGCCATTTCGATCTGGATCTCCTCGAGCCGCTCATGGTCGCCGTCGGCCTCCGCATCCTCTCTTTCACTGACCAGATCGTTGTATCGGGCACGGTACTGCTGGATCGCCTTTCTGTCGGCCACCACGCCAGCATCACCCAGCGGCACCCCGACAGAGACTTGATACCCCTCTTCGATGTCGTCGTGATCCAGTCCGGTGTTCGCAGCGGACTCAATGATCCCGATTTCGCTCCCGCAAACGACCTCAAAAACCGAGGTCTCTCGGCCGGGATGTGCAAGCAACAGGTTGATGTACTCGGCCCCTTTGTCCACGCCCTGGATGAGGATGGGGTGTCGCCCACGCCCTTGGAAACGTGCCTCCCAAACGTTGCCGCGCTTTCGGAAGATGTTGTCCGGCATCTTCTCTGCCGACGCGACGGCGGGTACCGAGATCACAGAACCTGACTCGTAGACCGTCCGAAGCAGGCAGTCACCCGGGAGCGTGCGTTCTCGAATCGCGGTGATGTTCCGTGAAACCAGCTCATCAAGAGCCCCGGTCACCTCGGTGGCGTGCCGCTTGTACAGGTCGAACACCCGTTGCGCCGCCTGAGCCGTGCTTCCTTCGAGGTACCGGAAAACCCGGCTCACCTCGGCGTAGCTGCTGATGAACTGGGTCACATCGGTCAGTGACTTCACCTGATTGGCCCGCTCGAGGTAGGCCGCCGCCATGATCTTGTCGTCGCCCTTGTTGCGACTCTGGGTGAAAACGTCCACCTTGTAATGGTCGGCCGGGTCGTACTGGTCGGCCTTTGCCGCGACGACCGCAAACCGGCGGTCGATGCACTGCGAGCAGCCGCCGCAATGGGTGTGCTGGTTCGTCATCTCCCAGGTGTGGGTGCAGGTCATCGAGTGCGCGATCAGATCGGCGCATCCTGCCTTGGTGATGACCTCGACGACGTCTGCCTTGGTCTTCCAGATGAACGGGTTCTCAATGGTGAAGGGCTCGCCCGCCACCAGGGAGATGATCTCTTGGAAGCCCTTCATGACCTTGGGGTGCGTCGTTCGCGTGGCGCGGCCACCGGCGACTTGGGCGCACACCGGCAGATTCAGGCTGATGACCCCGTTTTCGTAGAAGCGCACGCTCTTGAGGCCGAGCATCTTGGCGATGGTCGCGCCAATCGACATGTACAGGAAAGATCGGCTGCGCTGGGTGTACTCGTGGTTCAGCCCTTTGGTCTTGTGGACACGGACGCTGATGTGGTGTGGCGCGTTGTCCCCGGCCTTCGCTGCCAGCAGGGTTTCCATATTTCGGTGGCGGTTGTTGAGTTTCGGTGTCGACTTGTGCGTCACCAGCACCACCCGGCGCTTCTGCGTCAGGATTTCCTCAATTGCGCCGCCCAGGGAGTCCAGGCCACCGGAGAACATCACCACCTGCTCGGGACGCCCGAATAACTGCTGGGTGTCGTTGAATTCAAGGTATTCCTGGATCGTGTGATCCTGATCCATCTGGACGAAGTCGAACTGGTAGTTGTCGTCGGACAAGAAGCCCAAGGTCGACCGCAATGTTGCAAGGACATTCGCTGAGCGCCAGAACTCAAGATTGCGAACCGGCACTACAAAGTGAAGGTCACGCCGCCAGCCGTCACCGAAGTTGTCGACATCGTCCGCACCACGCTTGATAGCCTGGTCGGCGCTGTAGACATAGGTGGCAATCTCCAGCAGATCGTGAAATTGGGTCGGGACGCTCCGAACCATCTTGCTGTGGATGTCCTCGATGCGCAGCGTGATATTGCCTTGCCCGTCCTTGCCAGAAAGCCGCAGACGCAGGTCGCGCTTGGGATCGTCGCTGATGCCTTTGGCCGAAGCGTTGCCACAAATGATGTACCGCTTATCTTGCATCGCTGCGCGCTCCCGCTTTCAGTTCATCTGTCATCTTCTTCAGCGCGTAGCCTGCGAATCCATCAGACGATTTTCTTGAAATGACCCCGCTTTCCTCGAAGCGGTGCTTGGAAAACCAACCAGCGGAAAACGTCTCCACGATCAATGACGCTTCTCGGGTGTGGGTCGTTAACGCGGAATCAAATTGCGCCTTTTGATTCATCGTCGCAAAGCGCATACCCTCGCCGAGATTGGTATTCAGGTTCTTGCTTAGGAAATACTGCAGGCTCTCGTTGGCCAGTCGGGCAAAGAAACTCCGCGAGAGCTCCCCGAACTCCTTTTGCTTGCCCAAGGTCGAAAGCGCAGCCCGCATCGTGTCCGGGTCGGATGGAAACAGGGTGTGCAGCTTGGGGGATAAAGCATCGGCCACCGCCCCGACCAGTGCACGTCCCGCCAACTCGCCGAGGTCTGATCTTTTGCCTGAATCGTCCGTGGCTCGATCAAGTGCCTCTGAAATGGACGTTGTCACATCAGTCAGGGTGGCATCACTGGGCAACGAGATGCCCACGGAGTCGAGGTGGGCCAGGATGTCTGTCTTCTTGGCCGCAATAGCAAGTTGCGTCATCAGCCAGACGGCCTCGGTGTACCCGATGTCGTTCATGACAAAGGAGAAGGCGTTCTCGGCAGCGGTGATGGTGGCGTTGGCCACTTGGGAAACGTCGGCTCCGGCGGCAATCAAGCCGACCACTTCCTTCCACGCTTTCGACCTTGGCAGCAGTCCAAGTCGAACATGACCCATGCAGACTCCCCCTTGCCTATGGCATTAACTCGCTGCCATCAGTCCAGGCGTTTGATGACGACGATGCTTCGTGCTTTTCGTTCTTCTTTCCTCAAATACTCTTTGCGCACCAATTGCGCGATCTGTTCGTGGGCACTGGCATGGCTGATGCCCAACGCGTCCGCCAATTCCTTGACGGTCGGGGGCAGACCATTGGCATCCAGAATTTCACAGATCATCCGCAGTGTCTTTGCCTGCGGCTCGGTGATGCCCTCGGTCTTTTTTTTGCTCATGGCATTTCTCCACGCCAACGTGCTGCAGTATATGACCTGATAAACATCAGGTCAATTGAGGCGACCCGGAACAGAAATGCTCTCTGGGGCCGCTATCGGTGGGATGTGTGTCGCCAATCCCAAGGGGGCGATGGATGCGCATCGGCCCACAGTCCCACGCGCTTTGCCTGGGCCTCGTTCTCGGCCAGTTCATAGAGATTGGCATCCGACGCCGATTGTTCGCGTGCGTACTTCCGGTACCACCACGCCAACCCCATCGTGATCAGTGCATGGCCTGCATCCAGTGTCTTGGCGCACGTACTCGATTGGCAGCTTGGGTCAGCCACCAGCACCTTCCCAACGGTGCGTCCGTAGCGGTCGTGTTTGCCAGCCACCACTTCGACGTCTTTGCCAAATACCAAGGTGGACATTGATGCCTTCGAACGCTGGCCGAAGGGTTGTGCCTTCTCTGGGGCATCGATGCCCGCAACGCGGATCTTGTGCTGTGTCTTGTCGCCATCCAGCACGGTGATGGTGTCGCCGTCGGTCACGCCGACTACTCGGCCCGAGATGGTTTCGGCGCTGGCGCTGCACGCCGCTAGGACGATCAATGCCGCCCCAAAGAATCTGATCGAAATCTCGCTCTCCCTATCTGATGCACGCCGAAACGGGATACCCCGACCGCCTTGTGTGCATATTCTTACCGACGGTCTGACAACTTTACTGGTTACCGAAATGATCGTCGAACAAACACTCCCTGACTTGATGTCACCACGCCAAAGAGCGCGTGAAGCCGCAGAAATTATCGCGGCCGCCATCGCGCGATTGCATTCAACTCTGCCCCGAGAAAGCGATATTTCTCTTGGCTTCTCGGCACCCGAGCGCGTTCATACAAACCCGTCTACAGAAGGAGTTTGCAAATGAATGTATCGACAGTCGCCCCATCCCTGGCGGCGCAAATTACCAATTTGCCCAAGTTGGCAATGAATGATTTATGGACAATTTGGGACAAGTATTTCCCGCGTCGCCCCCCTCATAACAACCGGGCTTATGTCGAAGGCCGCGTCGCCTACAAGATCCAAGAAGAAGCCTTTGGTACCAAGCTGGTCGTCCAGACCCAGATGGCCCGGATCGGCGAAGCGCAATCTCGCATCAAGACCCAGCGCGGGGTCGAAGTCCAGGTCGTACCCGGCACGGTACTGGTGCGCGAATTCGACCGCCGAGAGCACCGCGTCACTGCGCAGGCCGACGGCACCTTTGAATACGAGGGTCGCCGCTACAAGAGCCTGTCTGCCGTGGCACGCCACATCACGGGCACTCAGTGGTCGGGGCCACTGTTTTTCGGAATCACCAAGAATAAGCCGAAGCGAGGTGACAAATGAACGCCGTCGTGACCAAAAAACGCTGTGCCGTCTATACCCGCGTCTCCACTGACGAGCGCCTCGACCAGTCCTTCAATTCCCTCGATGCCCAGCGCGAGGCGGGCCAAGCCTACATCGTCAGTCAGCGCGCCGAGGGCTGGTTGCCGGTGGGCGACGACTATGACGACGGCGGCTACTCGGGCGGCAACACGGAACGCCCGGCGTTGAAACGCCTGATGGCCGACATCATTGCCGACCAGATCGACATCGTGGTGGTCTACAAAATTGACCGCCTGACGCGCAGTCTGACCGATTTTTCCAAGCTGGTGGAGGTGTTCGAGCGGCACAAGGTGTCGTTCGTGTCGGTGACCCAGCAGTTCAACACCACCACGTCGATGGGGCGACTGATGCTCAACATCCTGCTGTCTTTCGCCCAGTTCGAGCGGGAGGTCACCGGCGAGCGCATCCGCGACAAGATCGCCGCCAGCAAGCGCAAGGGCCTGTGGATGGGTGGCTACACGCCGCTGGGCTATGAGGCGAAGGATCGAAAGCTGGTCATCGAGGAAAAAGATGCCGAAACCATCCGACGCATTTTCACGCGCTTCACGGAGATCCAGTCCATCACCGAGATCGTCCGGGAGATGTCGCTGGAGGGCATCACGACCAAGCCCAACCGCCTGAAGGACGGCCGCGTGCGTAACGGCACGCCGATGGACAAAAAGTACCTCTCTAAGCTCCTGCGCAACCCCATCTACATTGGCGAGATTCGCCACAAGGACACGGTCTTCGCAGGTCAGCACGAACCGATCATCACCCGCCAGCTTTGGGAGCGGGTGCAAGCCATCCTCGCCGAGGATGCTCACCAGCGCATGGGCAAGACCCAGACCCGGCACAAGACCGACGCGCTGTTGCGAGGATTGATGTACGGCCCCGATGGTGGCAAGTACCACATCACCTACAGCAAGAAGCCATCGGGCAAGAAGTACCGGTACTACATCCCCAAGGCAGATAACCGGTATGGCTATCGCAGCAGCGCCACTGGGATGATTCCGGCCGACCAGATCGAGGAAGTGGTGGTGAACCTGCTGGTTGGCGCGCTCCAGTCGCCCGAAAGCATCCAGGGTGTCTGGAACACCGTGCGCCACCAATACCCGGAGATCGACGAGCCGACCACCGTGCTGGCGATGCGTCGCCTCGGCGATGTCTGGAAGCAACTGTTTCCTGCCGAGCAGGTGCGATTGGTCGCCCTGCTGATCGAACGCGTCCAGCTCCTTTCCGACGGCGTCGACATCGTCTGGCGCGAGTCCGGCTGGCGGGAGTTGGCCGGTGAACTGAGCCCGGGCAGCATCGGCGGCGAGATGCAGGAAATGGAGGTGGCGTCATGAACCGCTCGTCCAAGAGGCTGGTTGGTGATGGACAGCCCCATGAGCGCCGCCATCCGCTGGAAGGTGGCGGCGTGCGGATCACCACCTTCGTGCCGTTTCATTTCAAGAAGCGGGGCATCAAGAAAGTGATCGTTGCCCCGGACGGGGTCAGCCAGCCAGTCGCCGTCACTGAAACGCCGGTGTTGGCCCCCGAACAGGATCAACCGCTGCTCAAGGCCCTGGGGCGCGGCATCTATTGGCAACAACTGATTGACAGCGGTGCGGTGGCCAGCGGTACCGAGATCGCCGAACGCGAGGGTATCCATCGTTCGACGGTCAACGTTTTCCTGCGCTTGGCGCTTCTCTCTCCCGACATTGTCCAGGCTGCCTACGAAGGACGGCTGTCCCGGGCGGTGTCCCTGGAGGCCATCTGGCGGGCCACGGTGCCCTTGGACTGGGATGAGCAACGCCGGTTGATCGCGTCCCTCGGGTAGCGGAGGGTCCGCAGAAATATTTTTTGGCTACGCGAAAAGTAGCTGTTGCTACGCCGGATGTAGCGCCTTCCCAGATGAAGGCGTGAACCGGCGTCAACGGCCAGTACAGGACTGGCCACCGGTCGCGCCCCAATCCCTGAACGGGAAGGAGCACGGCAATGGCCTATTCAATGGCACTGGCTGGAGGTTTTGGTGGCACACCAAGCCTCAATTCTGGCGTCGGATTCAGTTCGACACCCAACCCTGAATCCACGGCGCTGTCCCAGCGGCGATTCCTCAGCGAGGTCGAACTCGCCAATCGCTGGGGAATGTCCCCCAAGACGCTCACGCGCTGGCGCGGCATGGGGCGGGGCCCTGTCTTCAACAAGTTTTCGAAGAAGGTTGCCTATCCCCTCGATGGCGAGAACGGCGTGCTCGATTACGAGAAGCGCCACGTCTACGCCTCGACGTCCGAACGCGTGCCGGTTTGAGGAGAGCAGCCATGAAAGATCTGACTCTCTACCCGGCCGACCTCGCGAACATGACCGTCGCTCAACTGGCTGCCGCACCGACCCAGGATTTTCTGGACGCCGAGCGCAATGTCGACGAGGCCATTGCGTTTCTCAAGCCGCTGCGGGCCAAGCTGGACGCCGCCAAGCTCCAGCGCTACGGCGAGCAGGCCCGCAGTGTCCTGCGTGACTCCGGCCGCGACTTCGGCACCGCCCATGTCAACGACGGCGCGTTGCACGTCAAGTACGAGCTCCCCAAGAAGGTGACCTGGAGCCAGCCCATCCTCAAGGAGATGGCAGAGCGCATCGTGGCCTCGGGCGACAAGGTCGAGGACTACATCGACATCAAGTTGTCGGTCTCCGAGTCCCGGTACATCAACTGGCCCCCCGCATTGCAGCAGCAGTTCGCCGCCGCCCGCACGGTCGAGGAAGGCAAGCCGACCATCACCCTGACGCTCGATGGGGGTGCAGCATGAAACGGCTCCCCATCGTGTCCGCCATTGAGCGGATGGCTGAGCGCAAGGGCGTGAAGCTGCTGATGCTTGGCAAGTCCGGTATCGGAAAGACGTCCCGGCTCAAAGACCTTGATCCCGCAACCACGCTGTTTCTTGACTACGAGTCTGGCGATTTAGCTGTCGCTACTTGGCAGGGCGACACCATCCGCTTGAAGTCGTGGATGGAAAGCCGCGATCTGTTCGTGTTCCTCGCGGGCCCGGACAAGTCGTTGCCGCCAGAGAGCGCGTTTTCGCAGGCGCACTACGACCACGTCATCGAAAAGTTTGGGGACGCTGGGCAGCTTGATCGCTACCAGACCTTCTTTCTGGACTCGATCACACAGTTGGCGCGGCAGTGCTTTGTGTGGTGCAAGACGCAGCCCGGCGCGGTCAGCGACCGTTCCGGCAAACCCGATCTGCGCGCGGCCTACGGGCTGCTCGGCCAGGAAATGATCGGTGCGCTGACCCATCTGCAGCATGCCCGGGGCAAAAACGTGGTGTTCGTCGCCATCCTCGACGAGCGGCTCGACGACTTCAACCGAAAGGTGTTCGTGCCACAGATCGAAGGCAGCAAGACCAGCCTCGAGCTGCCCGGCATCGTCGACGAAGTCGTGACCCTGGCCGAGATCAAGGCCGAGGACGGTAGTTCTTACCGCGCCTTCGTCACGCACACCGTCAATCCCTACGGCTTCCCGGCCAAAGACCGCAGCGGTCGTCTCGACCTGCTGGAGCCGCCGCATCTCGGCGCGCTGATCGCCAAGTGCGCGGGCTCTCTCTCTGCACCCAGCGCTGCCACCCAGAACACCACCGAATCCAAGGAGTAATCGCCATGTCTTCCAACTATTTTGATTTCCAGGATGCCGACCCCCAACAGTCTGGCTTCGATTTGATCCCGAAGGGCGTCATTGCGCCAATGCGCATGACCGTGAAACCGGGCGGCTATGACGACCAGAGCCAGGGATGGACGGGCGGCTACGCCACCCAGTCTTTCGACACTGGGGCCGTATACCTCGCTGCAGAGTTTGTCGTCACTGGCGGTGACTACGCAAAGCGCAAGCTGTGGTCGAACATCGGGCTGTACTCCCCCAAGGGGCCGACTTGGCAGGCGATGGGGCGAGCCTTCATCCGCGCCGCGCTCAACAGCGCCCGCAACGTCCACCCGCAGGACAACAGTCCGCAGGCCGCCGCCGCGCGCCGCATCACGGGCTTTCACGAGCTCGATGGCCTGGAGTTCCTGGCCCGCGTGGACATCGAGAAGGACAGCAAGGGCCAAGACCGCAACGTGGTCAAGGTCGCAGTCGAGCCAGATCACCCGGATTACGCCAAGTTGATGGGTGTTCCTGCCAAGGCAAATCCTGGTGGTGGCAATTCCGGCGCTCCGGCGCAACCCGCACCGGCGTTTCAAGCGCCAGCCCCGCAACGCGCACCAGTGACGGGCAAACCGTCCTGGGCTCAATAAGGAGGCTGCCATGACTGCAACCCTACACACTGCCAGCCACTACGGCATCGTCCGCTTTGACGACCTCGAATGCGAAGCGGTCGTGCTCACCACCGGTGAGCGCGGCTACGTCCGCAAGGAACTTGCCAAGCTGCTCGGTTTCCACGAGTCGCACAAGGGTGGCCGTTTCGCCCGATTTCTGGCGGAAATTGCACCTAACTCATTGTCACTATTGGAGAAAACGTCCGGGCCGATTTTGTTGCCATCGGGCCGTCAAACGCAGTTTTTTCCGGCAGGGATCATTGCCGATGTGGCTTCCGCCGTGGTGAATGCGGCCATCACTGGCTCGCTGCATCGTGCCCGCCAGGGCATCGTCGGCAACTGTCTGACCATCATGCGTTCGCTGGCCACCACCGGCGAAGTCGCATTGATCGACGAAGCGACCGGTTTTCAGCATCACCGCGCACCCGACGCATTGCAGGAGTTGATCTCCAAGCTGCTGCGTCAGTCCAGTTCGTCTTGGGAGCGTCGTTTCCACCCGGACTACTACCGCGCGCTCTATCGCCTTTTCAACTGGCGCTACCAGGGGCACGAGCAGAACCCGCCGCACGTCATCGGCCAGATCACGCTGCGCTGGGTCTATGGCCCGGTGTTGCCGGAAGAACTGCTGGGCGAGATCCGCAACCGCAAGGGCATCTCGCAAAAGCACCACCAATGGCTGTCCGAGCAGGGCCTCGCGCATCTGGAGTCCCAGATTCACGCGGTCACCGCCATCGCGCGCAGTTCGATGAGCTACCCCGATTTCAAGCGCCGTTGTGAGGCGGCCTTCGCTGGCGCTGCCCTGCAGATGGGGCTCCTGCTCGATGACCTTGAGGAGGATGCGTGAAATGCTGGGTCTGCAAACGACAGGCCCGGGGATTCGGCCACACCGACAACCGACACGGTGTTGGCGATCCCCGGCGCTACCCCATCGACTGGGTCTTCTGCTCGCAGCGCTGCCAGACCGCGTTTCACGCGATGTACGGCAACTGGCTGCGCGCCAAGGATGGTCGCACCGACATCAAGGGGGTCGCCATGATCGATCCCTCTGATATCGAGCTGGCCGCAATGCGCAAATGCCTCAAGTCCTTCGGAGAGGCGGCAGGCGAGATCGGCTTTACCAAGCCGCTGGGTGACTACTCCGAAGCCGAGGCACTGCGGGTGATCGATGCCATCGTCACTTGCTACACAGAGGCAATGGTCGAGCACCACGAGGTGAGTAAGTACCCGCCGGTGCGCGGCATGTCGCCGACACCCGACCCTATGACGCCCAGCGCAGCCAATCCGTTCGCGGATATGGAAGACGACCTGCCCTGGGAAGAACCGAAGGGGGGCAAGCAATGATGGACTTCAACTCCACTTCGAGCATCTCGGGGCAGGTCACTGTCCTGATCGATGCTGGTATGCAGCGAGCCCGAGCCCGGCAGTCCGAGCGCAAGTACCTCGGGGCCTCGCGTCTCGGCGTGGCCTGCGAGCGTGCGCTGCAGTTCGAGTACGCCAAGGCTCCCGTCGATCACGGCCGGGACACCCCGGGCCGGATGCTGCGCATCTTCGAGCGTGGCCACGTCATGGAGGACTGCATGGTCGCGTGGCTCCGAGAGGCCGGTTTCGACCTGCGCACCCGCAAGCCCGATGGCGAGCAGTTCGGCTTCTCGGTGGCCGATGGCCGTCTGCAGGGCCACATCGACGGCGTCATCGTCGCTGGCCCGGAGGGCTTCACTTATCCGGCGCTCTGGGAGAACAAGTGCTTGGGAGTGAAGTCCTGGCGCGAGCTGGAGAAGAACCGGCTCGCCGTGGCCAAGCCCGTCTACGCCGCGCAAGTGGCGATCTACCAAGCCTATCTCGAACTGCACGAGCACCCGGCGATCTTCACGGCGCTCAACGCCGACACGATGGAGATCTACACCGAGGCCGTGCCCTTTGATGCAGCCCTGGCCCAGCGCATGTCGGATCGGGCGGTGAAGGTCATCACGGCGACCGAAGCAGGCGAACTTCTGCCGCGCGCCTTCAATGACCCGACCCACTTCGAGTGCAAGTTCTGCTCTTGGCAAGACCGCTGCTGGAGGACGCAATGAATCATTCCTACTCACAAGCACCAGCGGAGGAACCGATGGTGGGCGCGCGCCAAGCCGCCCACCTGATGAATCTTCCACCGTACTACTTCACCAAACCTCGGTGCCGCGTCTCGAAACGCATTCCGCACTACCGGGTCGGCCAGATGATTCGCTTCCGGATGTCGGAGCTCACCGCGTGGGCAGTCACGCAAGGAGGCGCACATGAGTGACTACCGTGTCCGCATCTCCGTGCGCAATGCCCGTCTGCTGCGTGCCATCGAACGGGCCGGGCACAGGCCGGGCGCACCGTTCGCTGCCACCGTCGGCATCAGCTACTACGGGGCTTTGCTGCCGTACATCAACCTCACGCGTTCTCCGCTGACGCCGGATGGGTTGCTACGGGAGTGCGCGTGGAACCTGTGTGACTTCCTGAACGCATCCCCCTCCGATCTGTGGTCGGATGCCCAGCTCCAGCCGCTGGAAACGAACCATTCCAGTATCGATCTGGATGCAGACAGCGTGCAAGCCCTGGCCTGTGGAACGGCGTCTGCCGACCCGCTGCGGCTGGCCAGCCACGCGCAGGCAGGCCGCATCATTCAGGATGCCCTCGATTCGCTGACGCCGCGTGAGGCCGACGTGATCCGCGAGCGCTTCTTTGTTGGATCGTCGCTCGACGAGATCGCCGAGAAGATGGAGGTCACGCGCGAGCGCGTCCGCCAGATCGAGGGGAAGGCGCTGCGCAAGTTGCGCCACGAATCTCGCATCCCGCAGGAGTTGGCCGGTATCGCCGATGTGATCGGAGGTGCCGCCGATGCTTGACTTCAATGACATCCAAAAATCAGGCGAACCTCGGCGCATCCTTAATGACAACGAGCGTGAGGAACTTCGGGCCGGTCTGACCGCGCGCCTCGCGTCGCTGCTGGCCACGATGTTCCCTGCAGGCAAGAAGCGCCGGGGGAAGTTCCTGATCGGCGACGTGTTGGGCAGCCCCGGCGACAGCCTTGAGGTTGTGCTCGATGGCGAAAAGGCCGGACTGTGGACGGATCGCGCGACGGGAGATGGCGGCGACATCTTTTCGCTGATTGCCGGACATTTAGCCCTAAACATCCACACCGACTTCAATGGTGTGCTGGACGCGGCTGCTGATCTTCTCGGTCGTGCCCGGGAAATGCCGGTGCGCCAATCCGGCAAGTCGGTGCCCCCGGTCGATGAACTCGGCCCGGCCACCGCCAAGTGGGACTACCTTGACGCAGCGGGCCATCTCATCGCCGTGGTGTACCGCTATGACCCACCTGGGCAGAAAAAGCAGTTCCGGCCCTGGGATGCCAAGCGGCGCAAGATGGCACCGCCCGATCCGCGCCCGCTCTACAACCAGCCGGGGATGGCAAACGCCGCGCAGGTGGTACTGGCTGAGGGCGAGAAATGCGCACAGGCCCTGATCGACGCGGGTGTGGTGGCCAGCACGGCGATGCACGGCGCGAACGCCCCGGTCGACAAGACCGACTGGTCGCCTTTGGCGGGCAAGGCTGTGCTGATTTGGCCCGACCGCGACAAGCCGGGCTGGGATTACGCCACGCAGGCAGCGCAGGCCATCCTGTCGGCGGGGGCGAAGTCCTGCCACGTCTTGTACCCGCCCGAGGATGCCGCCGAGGGCTGGGATGCAGCCGACGCCATAGCGGAGGGCTTCGATGTTGCGACCTTCCTTAGCCACGGCCCGCGCTTGCAGATGCACGATGTCACCGACGATGCGGAGCCAGTCGTCAGCAGCGATGAGTCTGTGTGGGGCACGGAGGATGCGCTGGCGCTGGCTTTCACCCGACGCTACCACCGTGACTGGCGCTACGTGGCGACGTGGGGGCGATGGCTGGTGTGGGACGGAACCCGTTGGCGTACCGAGGACACGCTGGCGGCCACAGACCTGATCCGCAGCGTCTGCCGCCACGCCGCCTTGCGTGCAGACAACCCCAAGATCGCCGCCAAACTCGCCAGCTCCAGCACGGTCGGTGGCGTAGAGCGGCTGGCACGGGCAGACCGCAGGCACGCGGCCACCACCGAGGAATGGGACGCCGATCCCTGGCTGCTCAACAGCCCCGGTGGTGTGGTCGATCTCAAGACAGGTCGCAAGCGCGCGAACGACCGCGCCGACCGGATGACCAAGATCACCACGGCCACGCCGGGTGGCGAATGCCCGCAATGGACGGCTTTCCTTTCCGACGTCACTGGCGGCGATGGCGATCTGCAGACCTACCTGCAGCGGATGGTCGGCTATTGCCTGACCGGCGTGACGAACGCCCACGCACTGTTCTTCCTGTACGGCACCGGTGCCAACGGCAAGAGCGTCTTCGCCAACGTGATCAGCACCATCCTCGGCGACTACGCCGCCACTGCATCGATGGACACATTCGTCGAAACGCGAGGCGACCGCCATCCGACCGATCTGGCAGGCCTGCGCGGCGCGCGGTTCGTGACGGCCATTGAGACTGAGCAGGGACGGCGTTTGAACGAGTCCAAGGTCAAGGCCATCACCGGCGGCGACAAGATCTCCGCACGATTCATGCGCCAGGACTTCTTCGAGTACACGCCGCAGTTCAAGCCGGTGATCGTGGGCAACCACAAGCCCGCCATCCGCAACATCGACGAGGCGATGAAGCGGCGCATGCACATGATCCCCTTCACCGTGACGATCCCGCCCGAACGACGCGATGGTCGCTTGACCGAAAAGCTGCTCGCCGAGCGTGATGGGATTCTGGCGTGGGCCGTGACCGGGTGTCTTGCGTGGCAGCGCGAGGGCCTGAAGCCACCAGCCAGCGTGGTGTCGGCAACTGAGGAGTACTTCGAGTCCGAGGATGCCTTGGGCCGGTGGCTCGATGAGCGTTGTGTGCGCACCGCAAACGCCAAGTCGTTGACTGCCGAGCTGTTCACCGACTGGAAGCAATGGGCAGAAACGTCGGGTGAATTCATCGGTTCGCAGCGACGGTTTTCCGATCTGCTCATCACGCGCGGAGTGGAGAAGTGGCGCAACAGCGTGGGTGTGCGCGGATTCCAAGGAATCGGCCTCAAACACCCGCCCATGCCCGCTTACACCCCCTACGCGGACAACTGACCCCCATGAAAACCACGCTGCCTGACGCATCCGACGTTCTTGCACGTAACTCTCTATACGCGTGCGCGTGTGCGCGCCTCATGGGAAGTTACGTCAAGCTGTGTCCGTTGCGTCAGTACAGCCGAAATAAGGACTGACACCATGACCGACACCATCCTCGCCCTCGATCTGGGCACCACCACTGGCTGGGCGCTGCGCGGCAGCGACGGCCACATCACCAGCGGCTCCGAGAGCTTCCGGCCGCAGCGCTTCGAAGGCGGTGGAATGCGCTTCCTGCGCTTCAAGCGCTGGCTCACTGAGATCAAGCAATCCAGCGACGGCATCGACTGTCTGCACTTCGAGGAAGTTCGCCGCCACGTTTCCACGGATGCTGCCCACGCCTACGGTGGGTTCCTCGCCACGCTCACGGCGTGGTGCGAGCACCACCAGATCCCGTACCAGGGCGTGCCCGTGGGCACGATCAAGAAGCACGCTACCGGCAAGGGCAACGCCAGCAAGGACGAGATGGTGGCCTCCGCCCGTGCCCGTGGTTATACCCCGACCGACGACAACGAGGCTGACGCGCTGGCCCTGCTGCATTGGGCCATCCACCAACACGTCGCTGGACAGGAGGTGTGATGTGCGCAGCCCTTGGACGATTGAGGACGTGGCTGCTCGCTTCGAGGACGCAGCCACCACTGGACGACGCCTGCCACCCGTGCGTGTGCAGGGCTACTTCAACTGCTGGCCAGCCATTGTGCGCAGGGAGTGGGAGACGTTCGCTGCTGACGAAAAGGTCTACCGGCCTTACCCCCCGAGCCCCGAGGACATTGACCGGATGCTGGAGACGATGAAGTGGGTGCAATGGCTGGAGGTTGAGCAGCGCCACCTCGTGTGGATGCGGGCCAAGCGCTACGGCTGGCGGGACATCACGATCCGCTTCGCCTGCGACCGCACGACGGCGTGGCGACGCTGGCAGAAGGCCTTGCAGACGGTGGCTGATCAGCTCAATGGGTGCGTTGTCGCGGGATAGTCTTTGAACGCGAATGGTCGTGGATAGGCTGTCATGCGCTGCCATCGGCTACCAACAGCGGCTTTTGCCCCTGCAACAAAGCAGGCCGATCAGGGGTAGTATTTCGGCTATCTTCTGGACAGCGGTGACGGTTGAGGCGATGGGCCCAGGCAAAAGGGGTCCTTCCTTCCCGAATCGCAATGCGGGGGGCGCGAGCGCGGCATTCGCCTAGCGTCCGACTGCAAACCAAGGTTTGCAGGGTTTGCAGTTTGCACCCACCCCAGTCTTCACCCATCACGAGCCCGCCCACGGTTTTCCGTCGGCGGGTTTTCTTTTTGAGGAACCGATTCTGAACACGCTCAACGTCGAGTACCGCAAGGTCGAGGCGCTGATCCCCTACGCCCGAAATCCACGCACGCACACTGACGAGCAGGTGGCCAAGATCGCCGCCAGCATCGTCGAGTACGGCTGGACGAATCCGGTGCTGGTGGACGGCGACAACGGGATCATCGCGGGCCACGGTCGCTTGGCCGCCGCGCGCAAGCTGGGGCTCGATCAGGTGCCGGTCATTGAACTGGCGCACCTGTCGCCGACGCAAAAGCGCGCCTACGTCATCTCTGACAACCGGCTGGCGCTCGACGCCGGTTGGAACGAGGAGATGCTGGCGCTGGAAATGGCCGAGCTGTCCGAGGCCGGGTACGACCTTGCGTTGACCGGTTTCGAGGATGCCGAGATCGAGGCCTTGCTCGCTGACGACGTGAACTCCGATGACGCCGACCAGGAGCCCGATGCCGACGAGTCGGACGCTGCAGACGATTTGCCCGATGCGCCGGTCGTACCGGTGTCCCGCACCGGCGATGTCTGGGCCATCGGTGCCCACCGTCTGATCTGTGGCGATGCCACCGACCCGACGGTAGTCGCCACGCTAATGCAGGGCGATGCGGCCCGGCTGTGCTTTACATCACCGCCTTACGGCAACCAGCGCGACTACACATCCGGCGGCATCACCGATTGGGATGGCCTGATGCGCGGCGTGTTCGCCAAGGTGCCAATGGCCGACGACGGGCAGGTGCTGGTCAACCTCGGGCTGATCCACCGCGACAACGAAGTCATCCCGTATTGGGATGCGTGGCTTGGCTGGATGCGCTCCCAGGGCTGGCGGCGCTTCGCTTGGTACGTCTGGGATCAGGGGCCGGGGATGCCCGGAGACTGGGCTGGTCGCTTCGCCCCAAGTTTCGAGTTCGTCTTTCACTTCAACCGCAGCAGCCGCAAGCCCAACAAGATCGTGCCCTGCAAGCACGCGGGCCAGGAGTCGCACCTGCGTGCCGATGGCTCGTCCACGGCGATGCGCGGCAAGGACGGCGAGGTCGGCGGCTGGACGCACAAGGGACAGCCGACGCAGGACACCCGGATTCCCGACTCGGTGATCCGCGTGATGCGCCACAAGGGAAAGATCGGGCAGGACATCGACCACCCGGCCGTGTTCCCGGTGGCGCTGCCGGAGTTTGTGATCGAGGCCTACACGGATTCGGGTGATGTCGTGTTCGACCCCTTTGGTGGCAGCGGCACCACGATGCTGGCCGCGCAGCGCACGGGTCGTGTGTGCCGCAGCGTGGAGATCGCGCCGCAGTACGTGGATGTTGCCATCAAGCGCTTCCAGCAGAACCACCCCGGCGTGCCCGTCACGCTGCTGGCCACCGGCCAGTCCTTCGACGAGGTGGTCAATGAACGTCTGGCCACCACGGAGGCCAAGCAATGACCGCCTCCTGGTTTGCCGACAAGATCGAGCAGTGGCCGACCGCCAAGCTGCTGCCCTATGCCCGCAACGCGCGCACCCACTCGGACGATCAGGTGGCTCAGATCGCCGCTTCAATTGCCGAGTTCGGATTTACCAACCCGATCCTGGCCGGTAGCGATGGCGTCATCGTGGCCGGGCACGGACGGCTGGCCGCCGCTCACAAGCTCGGTCTGGCGGTGGTGCCGGTGGTGGTGCTCGATCATCTGAGTCCGACACAGCGCCGGGCCCTGGTGATCGCGGACAACCGCATCGCCGAGAACGCGGGCTGGGACGACGCGATGCTGCGCATCGAGATCGCAGCCTTGCAGGACGACGACTTCGACGTGTCGCTGACCGGCTTCGATGCCGATGCGCTCGCCGAGTTGATGGCGGGCGACGAGCCGGATGGCGAAGGCGAAACCGATGACGATGCCGTGCCCGGGTTGTCGGAGACGCCGATTTCTCGTCCGGGTGATGTCTGGGTGCTGGGTGGCCACCGGCTGCTGTGCGGCGACTCCACCGTGGCCGAAAGCTACGACAGGCTTCTCGATGGCGAGCAGGTGGACATGGTCTTCACTGACCCGCCGTACAACGTGAATTACGCCAACAGCGCCAAGGACAAGATGCGTGGCAAGGATCGCGCGATCCTGAACGACAACCTCGGCGACAACTTCTACGACTTCCTGCTGGCGGCGCTGACGCCGACCATCGCGCATTGCCGGGGCGGTATCTACGTGGCGATGTCGTCCAGCGAACTCGACGTGCTGCAAGCCGCATTCCGCGCCGCCGGTGGCAAGTGGTCGACGTTCATCATCTGGGCCAAGAACACCTTCACGCTGGGCCGGGCCGACTACCAGCGCCAGTACGAGCCGATCCTCTACGGTTGGAAAGACGGTGCCCAGCACTACTGGTGCGGTGCACGCGACCAGGGTGACGTGTGGCACATCAAGAAGCCGCACAAAAACGATTTACACCCGACCATGAAGCCGGTGGAGTTGATGGAGCGTGCGGTGCGCAACAGCAGCAAAACACGAGACATCGTGCTGGACCCGTTTGGTGGCTCTGGCACCACTCTCATCGCCTGTGAAAAGTCGGGCCGTCGTGCCCGGCTCATTGAGCTCGATCCCAAGTACGTGGATGTGATCGTCAAGCGCTGGCAGGACTTCAGTGGCAAGCAAGCCACCCGTCAAAACGACGGAGTGGCCTTCAACGATTTAGCCCAGACGGGCAACGTAGCGACCGTAATCTCCGCCGGAGGGGTCGACGTACAAGATGGGTCTGCCGGTGGCACGGACCTCAACGCAAAGCCTGCCGTCCGCAAGGTAGCCGCCCTTGCCACTGAGCCAGTCGCGTGACTTGAGCAGTTGACTGGCAAAGCCATCGAACTCCGCAGGAGTCATCTCCCGGGTCTCGGTCACAAACACTTTGTAGTTGCCTTCGCCGCCCACCTCGCTGAGGTCGGCAGGTTTGCGGGCAAATGGCAGGCGAACGCTCAACTCCTCAACCTCAATGGCAGTGCCTTCAAATTGCAGGGTGCGAGGCGTGCGTTCAATGGTGATGGTCATGGATGTCATGGCTGATCTCAATTCGTGGTGATGCGGTAGGTCCGCTCGCTACCTTCGGGCTTGCTGGAGGTGATCTCCAGGCCCAGTTTCTTTTTAAAGGCTCCGGCAAAGGTGCCGCGCACCGTATGGGATTGCCATCCGGTGGCCTCGCAGATTTGAGTGATCGTTGCGCCATCGGCTCTTTTAAGCATCGCAATCACCTGGGCTTGCTTGCTGTTGTCACGCGTGCGTGGCTTGGCTGCAGGACTTGCTTCAGCAGACTCAATCACTGCATCCAGTGCCGCCAGCGTGATGGGCGCTCGACGCGGTATCCCCAGCGCTTCGTAGCCCTCAGCGGCTACGAACCAATGTGTGCCGTCAGTCGTGATCAACGCCCGGTTGAAGAGGCTGTCGAGAACTTTCTTTCTGGCACCGCCCTTGAGGGTCTCGGGAAACCAGACCAGTTTGCCATCCGTGTTGACGGCGGCGTGGTTGAGGATCTGTTGCTGCGATGCGCTCAGTTGCGCTGTGGCTGGTGTGGTCATGTCGATCTCCTGATTACTTTTTTGCTTGGGTTTGTGAAGGGTTGGCAGCGGCGTTGCGGCCTGCCTCAAAGGCGGCTTGCAATGCGGTCTTGATGGCCCAAACGCTCACGTCATGGAAGTCGAGGCTGTCGCTGCTGCGGGTCTCAAGGGTTGCGATAAACAAGTGGTCCAGCGCGATTTGCTGGAGTTGCTGGTCTCGGGTGCTGTTGCTCATGATGTGGCCTCTTAAACGTTGTGGTGCTTCTTGGCGTCGTCAAAGCCGATCCAGTTGCCCTGGTCGTTCAGCCCACGTGATGCGAGCTCTTCGCGGGCCAGTCGGTTGAGGTCTAGCTCTACGCGAGCAACCGCTGCTAGGACCTTGGTCAATGCGATCTGGATGACGCCGACCTCGTCGACCGTGAATTCGTTGCTGGTGTAGGACATGGCTTGTTTCCTTTGGGTTGTTGCTGGTGGTCGTATGAACGCTCTGAACACAAGTAAAGCCAAGTCCTGAACCCACAAGTCCCGCAAATAGTTGCGAACATTTTTAAGACTGTCGACTTCATGCCACTGTCAGCGCCAACCCCTTGCAGACACCCCGGTTGTGGTGCTGTGTTGGCCAGGCCCGGCTATTGCGATACCCATCGCAGAGCGGTGCACCGTGACTACGGTCGTGCCCGGCGCAGCTTCGATGCGGAGTTGGGGTTTTATCAATCAGCCCAGTGGCGCGCGGTGCGTGCCGCGTTCTTGCGTCAGAACCCGGTGTGCGGCGCGTGTGAGCAGCGTGGTCGCGTGGTGACAGCCGTCGTAGCTGACCACGTCACGCCACTCAAGGACGGCGGTGCTCGCTTTGACACGGCCAACCTGCAGGCGCTGTGCGTCTCATGTCACAACCGAAAGACGGCACGCGAGACCGCAGCTCGGCGCTGACCACTCCTCCGTAGGGGGGTAGGGGGTCTCAATCTCTAGAGACGGCGGCCAGAGATGCGTGCGCCTGCCAAGATTTTTGCGCGTGCAAATTGAAACCTAGGGGGGTTACCCCGAAGGCAGCCTAATGCCGGGCTTCGCCGGTCGGGGCTAAGAGCCGATCAGTTGAGATCGGCGATGAACTTTTCGATATTGATGGCTTTGGATTTCCCCACCGAGCGAATGATGGAGTTGGCGACGTTTTCTTCAACGACGCTGTTCCATTTGGAAAAGCTCTTGTCCGTCACGCTCTTGTCAAACGCAGATCGGACCGCCTCACGCCCAGCTTTCATATCAGCCGCCAGAGCGGACTGAACGAGGCATTTTGCGATGACGTCGGCTTTGCGCACTGGGAGTTTTCCGGTGGGTTTGAAGCCTCCATATTAACGATTACCAACGACTGAACCCAGATGGCCGGAAGAAAACCACTCCCCACGGAGATTAAAAAGCTCAGGGGAACCCTGCAAAAGTGCAGGACCAACCCGCATGAGCCACAGCCCCAAGGGGATCTGGTTGCGCCGCCCGAGTACATGTCGGACGGAGCCAAGCAGGCCTGGCGCTATGCCAT
>JAIXXF010000043.1 GCA_027490925.1 Comamonadaceae bacterium | reverse complement strand
GTATGCGTCCGGCCAAGTCACCTTGAACTGACGTGCCTGAACGAGGATGCTTGTGTCCACAAGTTTTCGATGGACACATGTACACAACTTCGGTCACTCCAGACACCGGCAAGCCACACAAACGCAGCTGGCGCCGCCATTCCGACGATTTCAAAGCACGCGTGATCGCGCTAGCCCTCGAGCCTCACGCCTCGTTGGCCTCCGTGGCACTCGCGCACGGGATCAACGCCAACATGCTGCGCCGCTGGGTGCGGGCACACACGGCCACCACCGCGCACTCAGGAAGTTCAGACCACTCACCCAGTGCCGTCGCCCACGATGGGCACAACCCGCCCACCCTGTCCTTTGTGCAGCTGCCCACCGAAGTCAGCCAGCCTCTCAAAGCCACTACCCCACCCGCGTCACGGCCGCCGACCTCATCCACCATTGAAGTGCAAATCCAGCGGGGCGACACCCGCCTGGTGGTCCGCCTGCCGATGACCGGCGACAGCGCCACCTGGCTGCGCGAGGTGCTCATTTGATCCGAGTCGACCAAGTGTGGATGGCCGCGCAGCCACTGGACATGCGCATCGGCAGCGAGGCGGCACTGGCCCGCGTCGTCTCGGTCTTTGGCGCCGCCCATCCCCACCATGCCTATCTGTTTGCCAACCGACGCGCCAACCGCATGAAGGCGCTGGTGCACGACGGCATCGGCGTGTGGCTGGTCGCCAGGCGGCTCAATGCCGGCAAATTCATCTGGTCCTCCGATGGCAGCGAGAACCTGCAATTGAACAAAACACAGCTGGACGCACTGGTGCTCGGATTGCCCTGGCAACGCCTGGGAGAGGCAGGGATTATTCGCGTGATTTGAGGCGCAATCGCCTGCGCCTTGCAATTGCTGCAACTGCCGATGCGTGCAGTGCCAAACAGCCGCATGATCACCCTCCATGATCAGCGCACAGCAGCTCGTTTCATTGGACCCGCAGATGCAGCAGCTGCTGCAAAACTTGCTGGCCGAGCACGACGCGCAACTGCGGGCCAAAGACGCGCTGATTGCACAGCGTGAGCACGAAGCGGCCTTCAAGCAAACCGTGATCGACAAGCTCACGCACGAGATGGCGGTGCTCAAGCGGCTGAAGTTCGCCGCCACCAGCGAGCGCTTTGCCAGCACCCTGGCGCCCGAGCAAAAGAGCCTGCTCGAGGAGACGCTGGACACGGATCTGGCAGAACTCGATCGGGAGATCAAGAAGCTGGGCATCGACGTCGACAAGAGGGCCAGCGATGAAAAACGCAAGCCCAAGCGCCAGGCGCTGCCAGCACAGCTGCCTCGGCGTGACGTCCAGCACGAGCCTGCATCCACCGCTTGCGGCTGCGGCTGCCAGATGCAGCGCATCGGCGAAGACGTGTCCGAGAAGCTCGACTACCAGCCCGGTGTGTTCAGCGTGGAGCGTCATGTGCGTGGCAAATGGGCTTGCCGCCAGTGCGAGCGCATTGTTCAGGCGCCCGTGCCAGCCCACGTCATCGACAAGGGCATCCCGACAGCGGGCCTGCTGGCCCATGTGCTGGTGGCCAAGTTCATGGACCACCTGCCTCTGTACCGCCAGGCGAACATCTTTGAGCGCGCCGGCATGGTGATCGCCCGCTCAACGCTGGCGCAGTGGGTGGGTGAATGCGGTGCCGAGCTGCAGCCCTTGGTGAACGCCCTGGCCGACGAGCTGCGCCGCCACACGGTGCTGCACGCCGATGAGACCCCGGTGGCCATGCTCAAGCCGGGCAAGGGCAAAACGCACCGAGCCTACATCTGGTCGTACTGCACGCCCAGCGCCAACCCGGTCAAAGCGGTGGTGTTCGAGTTCTGCGAGACGCGCAGTGGCGAAAACGTGCGTGACTTCCTCAGGCTGGACGCGCCTTCGGCTTGGAGGGGCACGCTGGTGACCGACGGGTTCAGCGGGTACGCGGCCTGCGCCGACCTGGGTGTGCGATCTGCACAGTGCATGGCCCACGCCCGGCGCAAGTTCCATGAGCTCTGGGTGAACCATGGCAGCGAGGTCGGTCGCCAAGCGCTTCGGTTCTACCAAAGCCTGTTCCGGATCGAGCGCGAGATCGAAGACCAGCCCAGCGACGAGAGGCGAAGGATCCGGCAGCGCAAATCCAGACGGATACTGGCCGTGTTCCATCGCTGGCTGATGGCCATGCGACAGCAGGTGCCACCGGGATCGGCCACGATCAAGGCGATTGACTACAGCGTGAAACGCTGGGCGGAGCTGACCCGCTTCGTGGAGGACGGCGACGTGCCGATCAGCAACAACTGGGTGGAGAACCAGATCCGTCCGATTGCCCTTGGTCGCTCGAACTGGTTGTTTGCTGGCAGCCTGCGTGCGGGCAAGCGGGGGGCTGCGGTGATGAGCTTGCTGCATTCGGCGCGCATGAACGGGCATGACCCCTGCGCGTACTTCAAGGACGTCTTGGAGCGCTTGCCGACGCACCCGGCGAGTCGGATTGAGGACCTCCTGCCGCACCGCTGGTCGCCACCAAGCTAATTCCACCCATATCCGTTAGCGTTGGTCAAGGTGACTTGGCCGGACGGATACCGATGAACTTCAGCGTGTGCAATTCGAAGCAGGCGCTGCGCGGCAGCTTCGGATTGAAACGCCAGTCAAAGTCCGCCAGACTCATCCTCTCAGCAAGCCCAGAGCGCTTGAAGCGACGCTCGGTCAGGCGGGAACGGCGCCGGTCGAGCTCGTCTTGCAGCATGGCGGCAAAGGTCTCCAGGAAGGGCTGCTGAGCGGCCTGGGCCTGCATCACGCGGGTGGACAGGGTCTCGGCGATGCCAGACAGGCGCAGTTCGCGCAGAGCGCGTTCGATCTCGGTCATGTTCATGGGTGGGTGTTCTCAAGGGATTGGGTAGCGACGTGGGCAAAGAGATCGCCGTACTCGTCAGCGCTGCGAATGAGCGCGTGCTGCTGAGTCGGCGTTGAAGGCGACGCCGACGGTGTCGGCGCGTCTGTCTCCAGGACAGCAAGGGCATCGGCCACAAGCCGCTCGGTCAGCGCTTTGACGTGGCGGTAGCTGTGCACCCCTTGTGCCATGGCGGCCTCGCAGGCCGCGTCGATGAAACGGTGCGGGTAGCGCCGCGCCAGATTGACGATGCCCCAGAGCTTTCGTTGCCCGACCCGGCCTTCGATGGCAAACAGCAGCTCGCACAGGCGCGCTGCCTGAGGGCCGATGGCGCGGGCTTGGCTCAAGATAAGGCGGGTCTCGCGCGAGGGGTTGAACACCCGCTCGGCCATGGGCAAGATCACGGTGCCGGGCCGATCCACCCGAGCGTGGGTACGCAGTAAGGCCTGGGTGCGCAGATCCCGGATCTCAATGCGCCGCTCAAAGATCCGCACCAGTACCCTGGTGCCAATGGCCGCCGGGCGGGCGGCGTAGCTGCTGTGGTCGATGCGCACGCAACTGTCGTCGCACACACTGCGCTGTACCTCGGTGAAGTACGACATGCTGGTCAGGGGCAGCGGCTGCAGGTGGGCGCGCTCTTCCTCAAACATGGCCTGCACCTGACGGCGCTCGGCGCCATGGATGCGAGAGGCCGCCCACTTCACCTCCCAGTGCTCCAAAAACGCGTTCTGCTCTTCGATCGTCTCGAAGCGCCGGCCCTTCAAGGCGGTGGCCTGGGTGTGGCCAATGGCGTTCTCCACAGTGCCCTTGCGGTTGGGGTCTCGCACCCGAGCGGGGTCGGCCACCACCTCGTAGTGCGCGAGCGTGGCGGCGTAGACCGGGTTGAGGGCGGGTTCGTACAAATCGGGTTTGAGAACCCCTTCCTTGAGGTTGTCCAGCACCACGTAACGGGCAGAGCCACCGAAGTAGCGCCACGCCTGCTCGTGCAGCTCGGCCCAGACCTGCTGGCCGGAATTCCAGACCACGCGCCGGAAACTGCGCCGTGAGTAGCGCAGCGTGGCCACGAACAGGCGGGGTTTGCGCCAGCGCTCGGTGCCAGACACCCGGGTGGGTGCTCCTTCGCCGTAGTCGACCTGCATCTCCTCGCCTGGCGCAAACGACAGGCGGTCGAACTGCTCGGGCGCCTTGGTACGCCGTTTGGCCACAAAGCGTTTGACGGAGTTGTACCGACCGGCAAAGCTTTGCAGGTCGACCAGGTCTTGGTAGATGGCTGTGGCGTTGCGCCCCAGGCGCAACTGGGCGTCGATGAAAGCGCGGTGGGGTTCGCACTGGGAGCTGGTCGCTGGCGGTGGTGCGACTGGAGAAGTCGGTGGCCACCCCGGGGCAGTTTGCCGGGTCGGCGGCAAAGCGCTTGTGGTACGAGCGGATGGTGTGGCGCGAGATGCCGGTTACGCGCTCGATCTCGCGCTGGCTGGCGCCGCTCTTGAGCAGAGTCCAGATGGTGGTTTGTAAGTGTGGCTTCAAGACGTTCAACCTCGGTCTCCCTCGGGATAAGGGAGCAGAAAGTAACGTCCTGCCTGTCAGGCCTCACGCCGCCCAACACACCGGGCTCAATGCGTTAGATCAACGTGGCCGGGGTGGGGCAGTTTGGGTGGCCATAAGTGGAGCACTTTGAGTGGCCGCCGGGGGTCAAATGCGCGGGATGACTCGATCCGCTGGCTAGCTGGTGTCTATTTCAATGCACAGACCCTCCCGGTTGTATTCGTCGATAGCGTTGAACGATCCTGAATCGCCGACGCGACGTATCCGTCCGGCCAAGTCATCTTGAATCTGGCCATCGCTGGCGCCACGATGGTGCCCACCAAGGATTTAGGTGGACACCATGGAACAAGTCAAGGGCCGCACCAGGCGGCGTCATGATCGTGAACTGAAGGCTGCTGTCGTGGCCGAGTGTTCCGAGGCAGGAGCCTCTGTGGCCAGCGTAGCCATGAAGCACGGGGTCAATGCCAATCTTGTACACAAGTGGATCAGGCTGGCGCGCACAGGCGCGGTGACGAGTTCTCGGAGCCTAGCCGGGTCAACGTTTGTGAGCGTGCCGCTCCCAGCTCCGGTGGCGGCTGCCGAGGACATCCGCATTGAACTGCGTCGCGGTCCAGTGTTATTGACGATCTCGTGGCCTGTCAGCGGTGCTGCGAACTTCGCAGCTTGGACTCGCGAGCTTCTACGGTGATCCGCATCGACGCCCTGTGGCTGGCCACTGAACCCTGGACATGCGCGCCGGCACCGAGACGGCGCTGGCTCGCGTGGTGCAGGTCTTCGGTAAGCGGTCAATAATCCCCGCCCTGTATATCCAGGGCGATAAGTTTTTAACCCGGGATGTTTGATCGGCAGAGTCGGTGGCCATCCCAGGGTAGTTTGCCGGGTCAACGGCAAAGCAATGTCGGTAGGAGCGGATGGTGTGGCGCGAGATGCCGGTCACGCGCTCGATCTCGCGCTGAGTGGCACCGCTCTTGAACATGCGGACCATGTGAGCACCCTGGGTATCCGCCAGGGGAACTAAATGACTGTCATCTCAATTTATTCCGCGAGATCGCAGTCGGCTCGTAAATCGACGATCGTTCCCCGCAAGGAAGTTTTTAGCGTTCTCGAGCGTACGCTGGGGCCAATCATGTGGGCTATGGTGACCTATGAAGCGAGTCGCAAGCGTGAGTAGGATTTCAGACTCCGGCGTGCGTAACACCAGATTTTCAAGTGTCCAGGCCCATGCTTCTCTGCTGTTGTCCGCACCCTTCATTTTTGGGCGGTCCCGAAGGCGAGCAATTGGCCTACCAGACGGCACTGTATTACTGTCGCTAGTCAGCATCACGCCCAACTGTCGCGAAGCAAGTTCCGCCGATCCCGTACGAAGTAAATGTAACTGCGTCACATATGGCGCCAACCCGGCGTCGATTAGTTCGAGTTTATAGTTCTTACTGCCTGGGTATCGGTGCATTTGGCCAGATCCTGTACTGGCAGGATCGCCACCGAACTTTCGGCAGAGATTAGAAGTGATCAAATGATGTTTGTCACCGAGTCCATCGGGTGAAATAAGAAAAACCTGAAAATTTCCTGGACTCGTCTGAATTGCTGCCCCAGCACCGTTCCACCACTCAAAAACAGAATCAACTGTCAGTTCATCCAGGTCATCGATCAGTACAACGCGTCGCCCGGCTGCACTGGGTGATTCCGAACAAATACCGTCGAGTCCACGCTTTCCTTTACCGGCTGCAATAACACGCGCTTCAAGAGCCGCTGCTGCAGCTGAGCAACGATGCGAAGGCCAAGGAAATGCACTTTGAAATATCGCCCCAAGTTTGCCACCTCGATCGCCATTCGACAGCCTGGGCTGAATATCAATATTCCACCACTTCACACTGTGATCTGCGAAAAATTCAAAAAAAAGATCAGCGTCCATAATTTTCTCCCGTTAATCTTGACCAGTCAGGTGACCCTATGGGTCACCACAGCCCCCGCCCCCGCCTGCAGCGTGAGCAGGGGGAGTAATTCAGGGAACGAATACAGAAGACAGCCACGGCGCTTCAAAGCGCCTTGAAGAGCAAGACGCCCCTTGATGGGGCGGGGGGTGTGGAAAAGTCCGTGTGCAAATTTTGCACTCAGGTAAACCCCAATCAGGGTGCATAAATTGCCCCCTGTGGTCTGAAAACCGAGTAACGACGGGTGTTGCGCGGGGGGTATGGTTAAAGTAGTGGAACTTTCAGAATCCTTGGATCGGGTGGTTTGGGACCATACTGGCGCCAGTCCGTTGCCCAGCAGATTGCGGCCTCGATAACGACCGGATTCAAAAAATTTTTTGCTGGATGCTCCCTCGCCATGCCCTCTTTCGATGAGCCTGGCGGGGCGCGTACGCGTACAACTACGCCCGCAGCCGACAGAGCGCTGAGCGCGGACTTTGCGCGTCGCGGTTTGTAAAAGGTACCACCCAGTAGCCTTGCGCCTGACGTCATTCCTGCTTCCATGCGGTCGGCGCGTAGTCCGTTGGCAATCTGTAGAAGGATCGTGCGGCAGACACGTGCGTTTAGCATCGCTGCACCTTCTCCTTCGAAGCGGATTGCATCGTTGCGCAATCCGACGAGTAATAACTGTTTTCGGTTTTTCATATCCGCACGACGGGCAGTACGCATAGTTTCGGATTATCATTTCAGCTTTCATTTAGATGAGATGATTAAATAATCCGCCTGCGTACCGAGGTTATTTTTTGTCTTTAAATATTGCACCGAGTTAAGCGTGCAAATGTATTTCGTGTCTTTCTGCAGATAGCCGCAGCAGATCGTGGTCGATCCAGTGTTGCTGGCTACGAACCCCTATGTAATCTGCACTGGAAGCCCAAGAGCAATGAACCTCTGGATGCGCTCGGTAAACAGGCGGGCTACAGCAGGGAAGCATGGTTGAACGTAGAGTAAGGAGTACGAGTCGAATTGGCTGTTGGTACGTACCAGACTGAATGTGGTCATCATTTGTTCTTCGCTCGATACCGAGTTTGCCTGTCCGCTTGGTTATCGATATCTGGAGCGGCTTTGTTGGATGTTGTCGCATGGTTCTCCTTTCAAAAAGCAAGATTCAACACCAAACAACATCAAACTTCGACCCGAAAATAGACCTCTTATCAATCAAATTCTTTTCGCGAAACGAATTCTTCTCCAGTCGGACTCAGGACTTTCATCCATTTCTCCCCCCGCCAAAAAATTTCGACGAAACGAATTTGTAATTTGTATCCAAATGTAAATTGGCTACAATTCGGCGGTAAGCACTGGAGTTAAATGGGTGGTCATAGCTTCCAAGTTTTTGAGGCGGACCAGGTGTGCGGCGTTAACCCGTTTGTGCCAAAGAACTGGCCCCGACCGATCTGGCGCGAGGCCATCACCCCCTTGAACTCCCGGACCTTGTTGACCCCCACTTTGGGCGACCAGTGTTTGGGCTAAACCACGCTGGCTGCTGCATCCGGTTTGTTCTTTGAGAACAACCAAATGTCCACACCACCGTCGGCCCCATGCGACTGCGCTTGGGTGTCAAAGCCAGCTTGTTTGAACAAGGCCTCCACCACCGCTTCCAGTCGGCGCCATTCAATCGCCTCCAGAACATCAGGACCCCAAGTCGTGGGGCGGTCCACCAAGCCAGCCTGAGGTGGTTGAGGCGACTCAGACGAGACATGGCCGGTGCGACGTTCCCCAGCGGGCCTCTTCCCCTTCAATTGGGCCTGTGACTGGGTCGAACGCGCTCGGGTATCCAGCCAGAGCATGCGAATCCCGCTGATTTATTCGCATGCCGCTCATCTGACGTCGTCCACAGTTGGTCACGGAATGCATACCAATTCAAGTTCTGAAGCAACCGACGAAGATTTCAAAAATAGAACACGAGCGCAGGCCTGACAGACGAAACAGGATTCACAGAGAAGTGGCAAGATCAATATCCCAGATGACAAAAATCATCTCAGCCATTGAAAGTTCGCCATGCCCAATATCGCCCTGGTCCTCAAAGCCGAGATCGCCCGAATCAGCCGCAAAGAGGCCCGTTCAGAGACCGAACGGCTGCAAACCATGGTGGCGCAGCAGCGCAAAGAACTCGTGGCGTTGAAGCGCCAAGTCACCGCCCTCGAAAAGTCCCTGGTCCAAGTGCTTCGCTCGGCCCGCAAGGAGTCCGCTGCGGTGTCGCCCGTCAG
Source organism: Comamonadaceae bacterium (assembly GCA_027490925.1). GTDB lineage: Bacteria > Pseudomonadota > Gammaproteobacteria > Burkholderiales > Burkholderiaceae_C > PCRC01. Next base: position 488 of record JAIXXF010000043.1, on the reverse strand, counting down.
CACACAGGCGGCTGGTGGGCCAACCATCAAGTTCAGCGCAGCCAAACTGATCAAGCACCGGCAATTGCTCGGCATCACCGCCAACGAATATGGCGCGTTGGTCGGCGTGACAGGGCAGTCGATCTACAAGTGGGAAGCCGGCAAGGCGTTCCCGCGGTCACAGCAGTTGGAGCGGGCATCGGCCTTGTTGGCCATGGGCAAACGCGAGTTTCTGGCGATGCAGGCAGAGATGCCGGCATAGCCGTCAGGCCGATTCAAACAGAGCAGACCGCCGAGCACCGGCGCAAAGTGGGTCTCCTGAATAATCGAGGACATGAGAGAAGGATCCGCGCCTGACGCGACACACCACGCCGTAGACCTGCCGACCGTCTGGACCTGAACCGGGTCGGCATCTATCCCAAGCAAAGGTTCATGAGCTGGCCGAACGCATCCATTCTGGGTGCCGCGATGAACATCGGTCTGGAGGCGTCGGAACAGTTGCGTGGCCG
>JAIXXF010000001.1 GCA_027490925.1 Comamonadaceae bacterium | reverse complement strand
TTCCGTCACGAACCCGATTTTGCGCACGCCTGCGGACTGAGCGGCGGCCATGGCCTGAGCGACACGCTCGTAGCGCACCGAGCGGTCGCCCCGGATGTGCAACTCCGGCTGAGGGTCTTGTTTGGCCGCCGCCTGCAGCCGCGCCACCAGAGCCTCGTCCGCCACGGCCATGTCGTTCCAGAAATACGCCCCTTGCCCGTCCACACTGAGCAAGACGGTCTGCGGCTTCACATCCTGCGGCTGGATGCTCGCCCGCGGCAAATCGATGTTCACCGCGTGCTGCATCACCGGCACCGTGATGATGAAGACGATCAGCAAGACCAGCATCACGTCCACCAGCGGCGTCATGTTGATCTCGTTCATCACCTCGTCGCTCTCGTCCTGTCCGCCAAACGCCATGCTCAGCCGCCTTTCTTCATCGGCACCCCACGGGCGCCGCTGGCCGCGCCCACCCGGGCACCCGTCACAAAGTAGGCGTGCAGGTCGTGCGCGAAGCGGTTGAGCCGCACCAGCACCGACTTGTTGCCCCGCACCAGCGCGTTGTAGCCCAGCACCGCCGGAATGGCCACCGCCAGGCCCAGCGCGGTCATGACCAGCGCCTCCCCGATGGGGCCGGCCACCTTGTCGATGGTCGCCTGCCCGGCCGCCCCGATGCCCAAGAGCGCGTGGTAGATCCCCCAGACCGTGCCGAACAGGCCCACAAACGGCGCGGTCGAGCCCACCGAGGCCAGCACGGCCAGGCCCGACTGCAGCTTGGCGGTGAACTCGTCCAGGTGGTTGCGCAGGCAGCGGGTGACCCAGTCGCTCACATCCAGGCTGTCGTGCAGGTGGGCCTGGGTGTCTTGGTGGTGGGTGGTGGCTTCCCGCCCCTGCAGGGCCAGGCCATGGAAGGGGTTGTCGTCTGAGGCGCCCAGGTGCTGCAAGCCACTGGCGAAGTCGGGCTGGTGCCAGAAGCCCCCGGCCTGGCGGGCCAGGCGCTTGTAGCGCACCAGGTCCAGCGCCTTGACGAGGATCACCATCCAGGAGGCCAGCGACATGGCCAGCAGCAGCAAAAAGACGGCCTTGGTGACCAGGTCGCCCTGGCTCCAGACGTTGAGCAGACCGAGTTGGGATTGCATCGTTTCTCCAAAAAGGGGCAAAAAACTATTCGAGGACGAAGTTGATGGGCACGTCGAACCACATGGTCTCGGGCACCCCGGCGCGCCTGCCGGGGACGTAGCGCCAGCGCAGCACGGTGGACAGGGCGGTTTGGTCGAGGCGCTCGAAGCCGCTGGAGCGTTTGATCTCGCCCCTCTCGGCCGTGCCTTGGGTGTTGATGAGCACGCGGACGACGACCTTGCCTTGTTCGCCCAGGCGTTTGCTGATGGGTGGGTAGGGGGGCTTGGGGTTTTGCAGGTAGTCGGCGTCGCTGGAGGGCAGCTCGACTTTGGGGGCAGGGGGGGCAGGGGGTGCGGGGGGTGCGGAAGGTGCCGATGGGGCGGCCAGCGCGACAGGGGCCACAGGCACGGCCACTGGAGGGGCTGGGGGTGGGTCGATGGCGCCGGTGGGGGCGGTCGGGGCTGGTGTGGGGTCGGCGATGGCGGCCAGCGGGGGCGGTGGGGCGGGCTGGGGTTTTTGCGCGAGCGGCTGGGGTTTGACGGGTGCGGGCACGGGCGCTGGGGGCGGGGGCACGACTTTGGGGGCCGGGGGTTGGATGGCCTCGCTGAGCATGGCCACGGGCACGATGACTTCCACGGGGCGGCGCAGCAGGCCGCTTTGCAGCGCCCACAGCACCAGCGCGTGGAGGACCACCACGGTCAGGGCGAGCACGGCGCGGCGGCCGATGAGTCTGGACGACACCGTGGTGGCCATGCTGCTCAGTGCTGGTGGTGGCTGGCTGGCGCTGTCACAGGTGCGGGCACCGCCTCGACGTTCAGCATCGCGGCTGGGGCTTTCAGGCCTTTGGTGCTGGTTCCGGTTGCGGGCACTTCGGACCAGTTGTTCTGGCCTTGGGTGCAGCTTTGCAGCACCTTGAACCACATGGGGCCGGGAGCGTCGGGCAGCGTGCCGCGCAGCACGAACTCGTCGTAATGCGCGTCGGGCAACGCGTTGGCCGGGGCAGCAGCGGTCCAAGTGATTTCGGCCACATCTTGGGTAATGGTTTTGCCGTGGCTGGTGTAAGGCACCGCCAACTTTTCGCTGCGGGTGGTCAGCAACCAGCCAGATTTCGGCATGGGTTTGGCGCCCTTGAACCCGGGGGGGATGGTGACGCGGATCGCACGGGTGGCGGCACCGTCGCAGCCATGGCCGACTTTCAGCACCGCTTTGTACCCGCTGCCGACCGCGGCGGTCTGGTTCTCAAGCGTTACGTGGCCAAAAGCGACTGGGGCCCCGGTGAAGGCAAGCAGGATTGCGGTGATTTTGAGGGTGTTTTGAACGGTCATGGTGTCGGGCTCAGAGGTCAAACTTCAGTTCGGCGCTGTAAGTGCGTTGTGGGTAAGGATGGAAATTCCAGTAGGTGTAGTTGTTCAGGTTGTCGATGCCGAACGCCGCGCTCCATTGTTTGGTGACTTGCCAGCGCACCCGCAGGTCCGTGGTGAAGTACTTGCTGGCGCCCATGTAGGCGAAGCCGTTCGGGTCGTCGTTCTCCAGCGTGGAGAACTGGCGGCCGCTGTAACGGGCGGCCAAGGTGTACGACCAATTGGCGTCGGGCCGCCAGGTGGCGACAGCGGTCGCGCGCCAGTTGGGCACCCGCGGTTGCTCTTTGCCCACCGACACCGGGTTTTTGGCGTTGGCAGTGATGGTTGAATCTGTCCAGGTGACGCTGCCTCCCAAATCCAGGCCGCGCCAAAACACGTCATTGCCCTGGAACGCGGTCTCAATGCCGTGGGTGCGAATCGCGTCCACGTTTTGCACTGTGCTGACCGTTTGGTTGTCGCGGCGATTGATCTGCGAGTAAAGGGCGTCCCGGGTGCGCTCAAAAAATGCGGTGATCCGCCACAGGCCGTGTCCCAGATCGCGCTCCGCGCTGAGTTCCGTGGTGTTGGACCGCTCGGGCTTGAGGTTGGGGTCGTTGTTGATCAGGTTGCCGTTGGCGCTGATACCGCCCTGGTACAGCTCGGAGACGGTGGGAAAACGCACCGCGCGGCCGTACGAGGTTTTCAACACCCAGTCGGGCGACACCTGCCAAGCCAAGGCGGCCTTGGGTGACAAAGCGCTTTCGGTGCGGTTGGCGTGCGGGGCAGTGGTGGTGGCGTTTGCCGTCTCGCCGTTGGAGGCTTCCCAGCGCTCAGCACGCAAGCCCAGCACCGTCTTCCAGGCGGGCGCGAAGGTCCAAGCGTCTTGCGCGTACAGGCTGTTCAACTCGGTGTTGCCACGAAAGCCTTGTCGCCGAGTGGTGGGCGCGCCTGAGATCCAGTCGGCGGTGTTGTTCTCCATGCTGCGCAGGCGGTAGGCGTCACGTTGGTAGCCAAAGTCGACCTGGTGAGCGCCTTTCAGGCCGTCGGGCCGCCAAATGCCCTTGGCGGCGAAGGTGTTCCATCCGGTACCGTTCTGGTCAACAAGGCGGCCTGCACCGCCGCTGGCAGCGCCCGGCAGGGGCACGGTGGGGGCACGGAGCTGATCTCGGCGGTAGTCGTACTGACTGGCGGCAATTTCCCAGTCCCACTCGCCCAGGGTGCGGCTCTTGACCGATAGGCCATGCATCACATGGGCAATCTCTTCATTCGACTGGTTGAAGTCGGTGGCGGTCAGTGTGTAGCTGCGCCCGTTGACGTTGATCGGCCCGCTGAAAACGGGGTTGCCGCTGCCGTCGCGCAAGTAAGTGTCGGGCCTGCCTTTGGAGGTGTTCTCCCAGTAACCCAGGGTGTAACTGGCCCGTACCGTGGGGGTGAAGTCATAGGCGAGCTTCACCTTGTAATGGTCTTGTACCGTGTCGTAAGCGGTGGTGGTGCCGAGGATGAACCACGGCTGGTTGTTGCGGTTCAGGTCTTGAACCGCGCCCGTCACTGGGGTTCCGGCGCTGCCAACGGCGCCTGACGCAAGCGTGCGGGTGGTGAACACCAACGGTTGACCTGCGCTGTCGGTGCGGCTGGCATTGAAAAACCAAGCAAAGTCACCGCTGCGGTTGCCTGCGGAGGCGCTGACTTGTTTGCCACTGAAACTGTCGTTGGTGTTGTACAGCTCAAAGTTTTGGCGCGCATAGCTGATCTTGCCGTGCGCTTCGTATTGGGTCGGCATGCGGGTGACGTAATCGACCACGGCCCCCACCGAGTTGCCGGGGTAAGCGGCCGAGAACGGGCCGTACAACACGTCCACCCGCTCGATCTCCTCGGGCGTGACCAAGCCCCAGCGCGGTGCGAAGGTGGCGCCATTGCCCAGATAGTTGCTCAACAAAATGCCGTCGGCATACACCATCGAGCGGGCGCTGTTGCCGGTCCCTGAGGCGCGGGTGGACAACACCGCGTGGTTGTAGTCGCCGATGTAGCGCTTGCGCACCAGCAGGCTGGGCAGGTACTTGAGCGCGTCTTCGCTGTCGGTGGCGTTGACAGTGCGCTCGAGTTGCTCGCGGGTGATGCCCTCGATGGTGGTCGGGATCTGGGTGGGCAACGAGGTGGGTTGGCCGCTGTTGACGGTCACAGTGCCCAGGCTCTTGGTGGGTGCGGTGTTGTCGGCCACGGCGACCGGGGCCGGGTCGGACTGCGCCGAGGCAACGGGCGAGTAGACGAGTGGAAAGGCGATGGCCAAGGCCACGCTCAGGGGGTGCTGACGCATGAAAAAACTCCGAACAACCTGAGGCCGACACGCGTGTGGGCGGTCAGCAAAAGCCCTAGGCCCGGGGCGACCGGGTCGGGCACACAAAAGGGTGTGTCAGAGCGAGGGGGGCCCGCGGGCGGGCAGTGGCGCCCCCACCAGCGCAGCAAGGCGCGCTGCGGGCACCGGTTGGGTGACGTGGCCCAATGGCTGGGCCAAGGGCGCCCACTCGGCGTTGGCGGGCGGCGGGGCGCCGGCCGTGGCGCACATCGGGCACTCCAGCTTGTGCCCGGTGGTGGCTTCGCTGCCGTCGGCGGTCTTGACCAGCAGCTTCATGGCGCCTGCCGAGCAAACGAGTTGCAGCTCCTGCGGGTTCACCAGAGGCGACGCCACCGCCACGCCCATGGCCAGCACGAACCAGGCCAACACCAAGCGGACCAGGTGCTTGCCAAGACGGCTGTAGGGGCGGAGGTTGTTCACGGCATGTGATTGTAGAGGCGGTGTGCGGGGCCACGCAGCATGGTGTCCCTTGCAGCGAGTCGGGGCGCTGCGCGCGGGCTGTGGCCTAATAGCGGGTTCAGTTTTAGCCAACAGGAAATCGTCATGGGAAACAAAATCGTCACCGAAGCCGACCGCAAGCGCACGCCGCCCTTGCCCGTGCCCGCTGGCTTCAGCCCCGCCCGAAGCGGTGGCGGCCAGAAGGTCAGCTTGGAGCGTGGTGTGGCCACGCGCAGCAAAAAGAACCCCGGCAAGCGCGCCAAGAAAGGCGGCTGACCACCTATCGGCTGGGCCGAGCGACGTCGCAGCCGCGCACCGCCCAGCGCGGGGACCAGTGACATGCGCAGCGCCAACCGGCGCGGAGGTCTCCAGCGAACAAGCCCCCTGCGTGGGGGCTTTTTTTCGCCTGCGGTCAGGCCCCGGCGGGTGGCTGGACACGCCTCCACCTGCCGCTATGATGCGCACCACCATTGACCTGTCACCCACTTGCCATGAAACACCACACCGTCGCCGCTTTGTTTGCCCTCACCGCTGGAGCCGCTCTGGCACAACCCAATCCGGTGGCCGAGTTCGCCACTGTGTTCGAGGCGTGCAAAAAGGGGTACCAAAACCAGCCGGTGGGCGACGTGTTCGCATCGCCTTCGGGCGGCACCTGGCAGCGTCGGGTGGCGGCAGAATTCAAGATGAATTACGACGTTCGAAAAAAAGACCCGTCGTCGCCGTACACCGCCACCATCGCGCTGGAGCAGCTGGAGTCCTTGGACACGGCAGCGACCCAAGAAGCCGCCAAGCAACTGGTGCCGGGCCCCAACAACCAGGGGCGACGCGACCAAGTGAACATCAATTTCTCGTACCAAAACGGTTTCTGGCAAACCACCACCACCGACCTGACCACCGAGACCCGCGCCAAGGCGGGTGACCCGTGGGGCAACCGCACCGCACGCACGCTGGACCGCGACTCGTCGATCGCGTCCCGCCAAGGCTGGGTGATCTGCGTTCGCTGACGCGGCGGCCCTGGGGGCGCACCGGGTCGGGCAACGCGGGCGGTGCAATCGCTCAATGGCCCACCCAACGGTTTTTGCGCCAAACAGGCGGATTTTTACCGCGAAGCCCCTCTTTGAACGCTAAATAAGATGCCAGCCCACGTCTAGGTTCATTACTTTGCTACTGAAACTGTAGCAAGCGTGGCTGAAATCAAGAACTGCCGCTGGCGACCTTCATGCCCGCTGCGCGCCATTCCGGCAGCCCCCCGCGGAACCAGTGCACTTGTGTGTAGCCGGCCTTGATGGCGGCGTGGCTGGCCTTGTAACTCTTCCAGCACTCCGCGCCGTTGCAAGCAAAGATCAGCGACGCGTTGCGGTCGGCCCCGAGCTGGGCGGTGGCAAAACTGTCCAGCGCCGGGTTGTAGTCGGCGTCTTTGGCGCTCTTTTCCACATAAGGCAGCAGGCTGGCGCCGGGCACATGACCGGCTTTGAACTCGGCGTCGGTTCGGGTGTCGATGTAGCGCGCGCCCGCCTGCATGAGCTGCGCCACCTTGACCGCGTCCACCACCGTGGCACCGGGCAAAGCCCGCGGTGTGAAGTAACCCAAGGTCGAGACGTAGGCGAAGCTGGCATGGTCCAACTCGGTGAGCTTGGCGCCGTCTGAGCCGGGGACACCGCTGGGCGCGGCCGCGTTGATCGCGTCGCGCAGGGCGTCGGGGCCAGGCTTCACGCCGTCTTTGACCGCCACGCTCAGAGCAGGGGCGGGCTTGGACTCCAGCACAACCCGCACCGCCTCGCCTGCGGCCGCCCAACGGTCAAACACCGACCGCTCCACCGCCACCACGTCGCAGCGGCGCAACTGCAAACATGGCAGCAACGCGTCCTGGTAGCGGGTCTCGTAAACGCCGCCAAAATGGCGTTTCACCGTGGTGTTGGCGGCGTTCACCTCGCCACGCACCAGGTAGGTGACGACGCTGTCTTGCAGCGGCAGCCCCAGCTTTTTGCCTTTGGCCTGGGCGAGGTTGGTGACCGCGCTGTCTTTGGGCACGACCAACACCGCTTGCACCGGCCGGTCCAGCCCGATCACCGGCGAATAGCCGTAGCGCACCGCGCTGCCAATGACGTGTGCGGGCGCCACGAACACATCGGGGATGCGCGAGCGGGTGACGCCCAGGTCGGCGGTCGCGTCGGTGGACAGCGTGATGGTCGCCTTGTCGCGGCCGAGCGCTTTTTCCAGCACCGATTTCCAGCCGCTGTAGACCGCAAAGCGCGACTGCTCGCCTTGGTCGCCAGGGTTGATCAACACGTTCATGCCAGCGTTGCCTTGCGCCAGTGCGGCACCGGCCGCACCGGCGATCAGCGCACCCGCCCATGCCTTGGCGCCACGCCAGCAAAAGTCCGTTTTGAACCACATGCAACGAGTTTAATCGGGCTGTGTGGCCACGGCCGAGGGCGTGGTGGCGATGGCGCCGAACACGCTTTGGCCGTCGCTGCCCTTGAGCTCGATGCGCACCGTTTCACCGGGCTGCCAGTACGGGGTAGAGGCTTGGCCATCTTCGGCCAGTTCCAGTGCGCGTTTGGCGCTGGCGCTGCCCACGCCCATCGGCCCGCTGGAGACCACGCTGCCGGCCCGCAACGGGCGCTGGCGAGCGGCACGGGCCAACAACTTGCCAAAGTCGCGCGCGGCGGCGGCGGCGTCCACTTGCGCCACGCGCCGCTCGTTGCGCTGCACGCCCAGCGTCAGGTGCACGCGGCCCGCCTGCCAAGCCGCGCCCAATTCGTCGGGCGTGGCCGCCACCGGGCTGAATGCGGTGAAAGGCCGGGCCGACAATGGCTCGCCCGCCGCCCATGGTCGGCGCAGGCAGACCGCGTTGGCCAGGGCCAGCAACCGCACGCCTTCGAGCGCCTGTGCCGGGGGGCTGCCGCGCGGGACGTCGCCCGTGATCACCACCACCTCGGCGCTGAAATCCACCTCATCGGCCCAGTTGAAGGGCGGCAGGGGTGCGCATGCGCCAGCGAAGTGGTCGCCGCCCAGCGGCTGCGGTTCGGGCTGGGTGGCGCCCGGCTCGGCCACGGCGCCCACCCAAAGTCCACCACGGGGCAGCGGGGCCAAGCACTGGGCGGGGTCGAACGCGAAAGCGTGCCGCGCCTTGCCAAAGTTCAGCGTGTCGTACAGGTCTTGCAACTGCGGCGAGAAGAAGTTCCAGTCGTCCAGCGCCTGCTGCAGGCGGGTGGCGATGCCGGTCGCGTAGTGCGCGGTGCTCAGGTCGCGCGAGACCACCACCAGTTGGCCGTCGCGGGAACCGTCGTTCAGGGTTGCGAGTTTCATGCCACGGATTGTCCCCGAGTCGCACCACCGAAGCGCAGCGCGCCGTCCACTGGCGCGGCCCACCCCGTTGGCCTGTCCCCCCGATATCGCGTATGGTCTCGGCATGTCTCTGCCCTCTCCCGCCGCTGGCCGCAGGCCGTGGCCGCTGCCACTGCGCACCGCCGCCGGGCTCGCCGCGTCGGTGTTGGCCGTTCATCTGTGGCTGCTGTTCGCCGCCCCCACCACGCCCACGCTGGCGCCCGGGCCCATCACCCCGGTGTGGCACGCCTCCCTGCCGGAGCAAGCAGCCACCGCTGCGAACCACGCGCCCGAAGGCGCAGTACCGACGGCGACGGCCATGCCCACATCAACGACATCGCTGAAATCTCCCACTTCGACCGCGGCGCACACCGCGCCCACGGCCCCGGCAACGCCCACCGCACTGGCAGCGGCGAGCCCGCCACCGGTCCCTGCGGCGCCGCCCCCGCCACGCACCGAGGCCATGGCGGCACTGCCCGAGCAGGCGAATGGCAAGTTGTTGCAGGCGCACGCGCCAGCCCCCTCGCCGCTGGCCACCGATGCGTCCGCGCCAACCCGCCCGGCGGGCACGGCCGCCGCTGGGGACCACGCCATCGCCGTCCACGCCAGCCATGCGAACCTGGCCCATCCATCCGACACCGCCCCTCCCCACCTGCTGTTTGCGGCCGCCGAACTGGGCCCCGACCCCGACACGACGGACCGCGCACTGCTGGCCCAGGCAACGGCCCTGGCCACCGCCAAGGTCAAAGTGCCCGAAGCGGTACGGCTCGAATACCGCATCGAGGGCAAAACCAAAGGCATCGGTTTCAGCGGCAAAGGGCACTTGCTGTGGCAACCCGGTGTGGGCGGCGACCCCAACGCCTACGAAGCCAAACTGGTGGTGAGCCACTTGCTGTTGGGCAGCCGGTCACAAACCAGTCAGGGCCGCTTGACGCGCCATGGCTTGGCCCCGGTGCGCTTTGCGGACAAATCGCGCAGCGAGCAGGCGGCGCATTTTGTGCGGGACCAAGGGCAGATCGTGTTCAGCGCCAATTCGCCGCCCGTCCCCCTGCTGCCGGGCGCCCAAGACCGGCTGAGCGTGGTGTTGCAAATCAGCGGGTTGCTCGCGGGCAACCCCAAGGCCTACCCCGCTGGGCGGGTGCTGGCTATTCAGACCGCAGGCACCAAAGACGCCGAGGTCTGGCAGTTCAAGGTGGTGGGCGATGACACCTTGGACTTACCGGATGGCGCCATGCAAGCCTTGAAACTGGTGCGCCAACCCCGACATGCCTACGACCAGCAGATAGAACTTTGGTTCGCGGAAAAGTTGGCATTTTTGCCAGTACGCATCAAATGGTCTCAAGTTGGCGGAAATTTGGTCGATCAAACCTGGGAGAGCAGCGGTTCGCCGTAAAAAAACCACGGAATCCCGCCTTAAACCCTTTGAATTAACCGAACCGCCGACCGGAGACCCGCACCATGGATACCATCGACAACATGCAGATGCTTTACGACTCCGACTCGTTCGCGGTGGTCCACATCCAGCCAGACGCCTGGGACGACACCCAGCCTGCGCCGCTGCACCCCGAACTGGCACGCCACGGTTTTGAGATCGTGGACAAGCGTTCGGGCAAGGAGGTTTATTTGGACGGCTCTTGGGCCGAGCTGTTCCAGCAGCAGATCACCGCCTGGCAAACCAACGTGCCCACCGCCGAAGAGGTGGAAGACGCGCTGGAGCGCTACACCGGCCTGGCGCAAATGCCGGTCGTGATGCACTGACGCGCCCAGCCCAACAGCTGGTCCTCAGTCACCACCACTTCCCGGCCGCTGCGCTCCCTAGGCCAACGCCCTGGACATGCGCGTCGGCCCCGGCTGACACGCGGATTTGGGCCAGCCCGTAGCATCGGCCCATGAAAACTCCCATCATGCAGGGTCTGGTGCTCGCCAGCACAGCCGCTTTGGTGGCGTGCGCCACCCCGACGCCCCTCCCGTCAACGCCCCCCGCCGAGCCGCCAATCGCGCCACGCCTGAGCGGTCTGTTGCCTGCCGATGTGCTGCTGCTCGGCGAGCAGCACGACGCGTCCGAACACCAGGCCATCCAGCGCGACACCGTGGTGCAGCTCGCCGCACGCGGCCAACTGGCCGCCCTGGTGATGGAAATGGCAGAGGCGGGACGGGCCGCGCGGTTGCCGCCCCTGGCGACCGAAGCCGAAGTGCGAGACGCCCTGCGCTGGGACGCTGGCTGGCCCTGGGCGGACTACGGCCCGGTCGTGATGGCCGCGGTGCGCGCGGGCGTGCCGGTGCTGGGCGCGAACCTGCCCCAGGCACAGATGCGCAGGGCGATGCAAGACCCGGCCCTGGACACCCGGCTGCCCGCCGACGCCTGGGCCACCCAACAGCGCCAGATCGCCGACGGCCACTGTGGCTTGCTGCCTGCCCAACAGCTGCCAGCGATGGCGCGCATCCAGGTGGCACGCGACCGTTCCATGGCCCAAGTGGCCGCCGCCGCGGTGCAGCCTGGCAAAACGGTGTTGCTCGTGGCGGGCAACGCCCACGTGGACCGGCAGCTCGGCATCCCGCAGCACCTGCCCGCCGGTTTGCAAGTCAAAGCGGTCCGAATGCTGGCCGCCGCGTCGTTGTCGGCCAACGCCGATGACGCCCGGTTTGACGCTTGGTGGCTGACCCCGCCGCTGCCAGACAAGGACCATTGCGCCGAGTTGCGCGAGCGCTTCAAGCCCAAGGGCCGCTGACGGAGTCTTGCCACCTGGACGGTGGCGAGACCAGCGGTCGCTGGGTCAAGCCTGCCGGCGAATGGCGGCGGCCAACACCGCCACGATTTGGTCGATCTGTGCGGGCGTGGCGGTGAAGGCGGGGCACACCACCACGTTCTCGCCCGCCGGACGCACCAGCACGCCATGGCGGTAGCAGTCCATGAACACATCGAACGCCCGCTTGCCAGGCAGTCCAGGCACTGGCGACAACTCCACCGCCCCGGCCAGCCCGTAAGTGCGCAGGCCCACCACATGGGGCAGGTGTGGCAGCGCGGCGTGCATCGCATCCCCCAGGACGGGTGCCATTTGCGCGGCGCGGGCGAACAGGCCCTCGTCGGCGTACAGGTCCAGCGTGGCGATGGCCGCCGCGCAAGCCACCGGGTGGCCGGAATAGGTGTAGCCGTGGAAGAACTCCACCGCGTGCTCGGGCGCGTCGCGGTGCGCGGCCATGACCGCGTCGTACAGGCCGTCTCGGCAGACCACGCCACCGAGCGGGATGACGCCGTTGGTCACGCCTTTGGCGAAGTTGAGCATGTCGGGCACCACGCCGAAATGGTCGGCCGCGAACGGGGTGCCCAGGCGGCCAAAGCCGGTGATGACCTCGTCAAAGATCAGCAAGATGCCATGGCGGTCACAGATTTGCCGCAGCCGCTGCAGGTAACCCTTCGGTGGCACGTACCAGCCCGCGCTGCCCGCCACTGGCTCCACGATCACCGCCGCGACGTTGGACGGGTCGTGCAGCGGCAGCAGGCGCTGCTCCAGTTCCAGCAGAGGGTCGTCGGCCCAGACCGGGTCTTGGTTGCGCACAAACGCGTGGTGCACCGGGTCGTGGATGAAGCGCAGGTGGTCGACCCGTGGCAACAGGCAGGCACCAAATGCTTTGCGGTTGGCCGGGATGCCGCCCACGCTCATCCCGCCAAAGCCGACCCCGTGGTACGCCCGTTCGCGGCCAATGAACACCGTGCGGTGGCCCTCGCCGCGCGCCCGGTGGTAGGCCAGCGCCACCTTGAGCGAGGTGTCGGCCGCTTCAGAACCCGAGTTGCAGAACAGCACCTTGTTGAGGTCGCCTGGTGCCAGGGCGGCGATGCGCTCGGCCGCGCGGCAGGCCTGGTCGTTGCTGACCTGAAAGGCGGTGGCGTAGTCCAGCGTGTCGAGCTGGGTCTTGATGGCTTCGCTGATGGGTCGGCGGTTGTGACCCGCGCCAACGCACCACAGGCTGGAGATCGCGTCCAGCACTTGCCTGCCGTCGTGGGTGGTGAAGTGCAAACCCTCGGCGGCCACCAGCACACGCGGGTCGAGCGCAAAGCCGCGGTTGGGCGTGAAGGGCAACCACTGGTGTTGCAGGTTGAAGGCGGTCGTGGCCATGCGGTTCCTTTGCCCCCGGTGGCGCAGGGGCCGGGGCTGATTTTGCACCGGCGCGCACAGGCACAATCACCCCGTTCCGACCCAGTGCATCAGCCGCACGCCCCGATGCCCGCACCCCCACCCCCCACCGATTCCATCGCTGCGCTGCGTGAGCGCTACGGCCCGCGCTACCGCTGGTTGTTGCTGCTGTCGGTGATGGTGGGCACGATGGCGTCGATCATGTCGTCCACCATCGTCAATGTGGCGATCCCGGACATGAGCCAGTTTTTCTTGCTCGGGCAAGAGCGGGCGCAATGGGTCAGCTCTGGCTTCATGGTGGCGATGACGGTGTCGATGCTGACCACGCCGTGGTTGTTGTCGCGCTATGGCTACCGGCTCACTTACTCCGCCGCCATGTGGCTGCTGCTGGGCGGCGGCGTGCTGGGTGGGGTGGCGACGCAATTCGGGCTGGTGCTGCTGGCGCGGGTGGTCGAGGGACTCGCGGCGGGCGTGGTGCAACCGATCCCGGCCATCATCATCCTGCGCGCGTTCGAGCCCAGCGAACAAGGCCGCGCCAGCGGCATCTTTGGCATGGGCGTGGTGCTGGCCCCGGCCCTGGGGCCCAGTGTGGGCGGCGTGCTGGTGGACTGGTTCGGCTGGCGCTCGATCTTTTTCATGGTCGTGCCGCTGTGCCTCGCCTCGCTGTGGCTGGCGCGCACCTATGTGCCCGCTTCGGCCCCGGGCGGGGTGGCGGCCAACCGGGACGGCGCAGGGCTGGATTGGCGTGGTCTGGTGCTGGGCGGCGTGGGCACGCTGTGCCTGCTGCATGGGCTGGTCTCGCTGCATGGCGGGTCCGTCACCGAGGCCGGGGCGTTGTTGGCGGGCGCCGCGTTGGCGCTGGCGGCCTTCATCGCCTGGCAGCGCCACCTGGTCGCTGTGGGCCAGGCGCCGCTGATGAACCTGGCGCTGTTCGGCTACCGGCAGTTCGCCATGGGCAGCGTGGTGGCCTTCATTTACGGCACCGCGCTGTTCGGCTCCACCTACCTGCTGCCGGTGTACCTGCAATTGGGGTTGGGCCTGTCGGCCTCGCACGTGGGCACGCTGCTGCTCCCGGCTGGGCTGGTGTTGGCGCTGACCATTGCCGGGGTGGGCCAGTTGGCGGACCGCCAGCCCACGCATGTGCTGGTGAGCATCGGCTTGGCGCTGCTAACCGCGTCGTTCGGTTTGATGGTCACGGTGCAACTGAGCACCGCGCTGTGGGTGTTGGTGGCCTGGGCGGTCTTGGGGCGTGTCGGGCTGGGCTTCATCTTGCCGTCGCTCAACCTGGGTGCGATGCGCGGCATCGACCGCGAGCTCATTCCCCAGGGCGCGAGCGCGATCAACTTCGTGCGCATGCTGGGTGGCGCGACCGGTGTGAGCCTGTGCGGTATCGTGCTGGAATGGCGACTCGCGGCACACGGGGACAGCTTGACCCGACCCATCACCAGCCCAGAGCGGCTGCTGGCCTTCAACGAATCCTTCCTGCTGCTGGCGGGCCTGTGTGCGGTGGCGCTGGTTGCAGCCTGGCAACTGCGGGCCCGCTCGCCCACCACCGCCTCCCCCACGGACTGACACCATGTGCCAACTGCTCGGCATGAACAGCAACACCCCCACCGACGTGACCTTCAGCTTCAGCGGGTTCGCGCAGCGCGGGGGGCGCACCGACCACCACGCCGACGGCTGGGGCATCGCGTTTTTTGAGGGCGGCCCCGAATCGGGCAGCGGCAAAGGCCTGCGGCACTTTGTCGACCACCAGCCCGCGGCGGAGTCGCCAGTGGCCGAGCTGATCCGCCGCTACCCCATCCGCAGCCGCAACGTGGTCGCGCACATTCGCAAGGCCACACAAGGCCCGGTGGCGCTGGAGAACTGCCACCCGTTTGTGCGCGAGCTGTGGGGGCACTACTGGGTGTTCGCACACAACGGCGATTTGAAGGACTTCCACCCCCGACTGCACGGCAGCTTCCGGCCGGTGGGCAGTACCGACAGCGAACGCGCGTTTTGCTGGCTGCTGCAAGAAATGGCCAAGTCCCACGCCCACCTGCCGAGCGTCGCCGAATTGACGCTGACGCTGCGCGAGTTGATGCCCAAGGTCGCGGCGCATGGCACCTTCAATGCGCTGCTGGGCAATGGGCAGGCGCTTTGGGCCCACGCCACCACCGACCTGTGCCACGTGGTGCGGCAACACCCCTTCACCCGGGCCACCTTGCGCGACGACGACCTGACGGTCGACTTCTCTCAGCACACCCAGCCCAGCGACCGGGTGGCGGTGGTGGTGACCACGCCACTCACCACGGACGAGGCCTGGACGCCCTTTGCCCCAGGCGAACTTCGTGTCTTTGTGGATGGCGAATTGCTATGCAATCCATAGCAAAAGAGTGAGGCGAAGCGGGGGCTAACGCACGAATTGACCCCAAAACACACCGCAGGGGTCAAAAAAAGGCCGCCTCACAACGTTTTGGCGGCCTGGGTCTGGCGGGCCGTGGGCCCGCGCGGCGTCAGAAGCTGTGGCGAATGCCTGCTTCGTACGCAGTGGACGACGTGTTGGGTGCGGTGGATGCGCCACTGATGCCCGAGACGCGCACCGCCGCAGCGGTCAGGGTGGCACCACTGGCGCTGCCGCCCGAGTTTTTCAGGCGCGCGGCGCTGGTGTACAGCGCGGTGCGCTTGGACAGGTTGTGCTGGTAACCCAGCGCGAACTTGGCGGCCTTGGGCTCGGTGCCCACGCCGTGGCCGTTGTCCACCTGGATGCGGCTGTAACCCGCCTTGATCGCCCCGGCGCCCACCGGCACCAGCGCGCCCACACCGAAGGACTTGCCTTCGGTGTCGGTGCCCACCAACGCGGTGCCGCCATTGCCAAACGCGCCGCCCACAGTGTTGCGGATCTTCTGCAGCGAGTACTCGCCACTCAGCTTGGCCACGCCCAGGTCGTAGCTGCCCGCCAGGCTGGCCACGCTGCGGTCGTTGTTGACGCCGGTGGTTCGGGCGACGTCCACCTTGCCGTAGGCCAGCGCCACTTCGGCCGGGCCGGCCCGGTAACCCAGGCGCAGCCCGAGGTAGTCACCGTTGTCTTTGGTGGCGCTTGGCGTGGCGTTGGACGGCTGCTCACCCAAGGCGTAGTGCAGCTGACCGTAGATGCCGCCCAGCGTGGCCGGGGTGAAGTAATGGATGCCGTTGGAAGTGCGTTGCTGGGCCTGTCCAATCAGGTTGGACTGCACCACCACGTCGGTGCCGACACTGGTCACACCAAACGGGCTGAAGGTGTCGTTGTAGTACGACGGCACGAAGTCGCGGCCCAGACGGATTTCACCCCAGTTGCCCAGCAGGCTGACGGTGGCGCGCCGACCGAACTGCAACGAGCCCGCGGCGGCGCTGGCGGTGACGTTGTCCAAGCTGGCGTTGGTGGTGCCCGCACCGCTGTCGGTGTTGAGGCCCGCCTCCAGCCAGAAACCAGCCTTCAGACCGCCGCCGAGGTCTTCCACCCCGCGAAAGCCCAGACGGCTGCTGGCGTTGTTGCCGGAACTCAAGCCCGACACGCTGGCGATGCTGCCGCCGTCGCGGGTGTAAGCGGTGTCGATCACGCCGAACAGCGTGACGCTGGATTGGGCCGACGCCGCGCCGAAAGCGGCCAGCATGCCTGCGCCTAGGAGGTACTTTTTCATTTGATGGGAACTCCGTTATTGGAAAGGATGCCGCACTGTCTCACTTTGCGGCCCGAGGCGCAGCGCACCCGTGCAACCAGGACGCCAACGCCAGAAACATTCTGACACCGCCGTGTGACCGGTCCAAATACCGTTGCGTTGGATGCTCATGCAAAGGCGGCTCGACCGCTTGGAAAAAACGACCGCCAGACCTTCAACCGGTCCGGCGGCCAAGCCTTGAGGGCACACTGACACGAGCGCATGGGCACACCGATGGTCTGCGCGCCCACGCTCAGGGGAATCGGGCGGCAGGCACCGGCCACGCCGCCCGACCCGGTGATGAAGCAGCATCTGTGCCATGGGTGTGCCCTGGTTTCCCGGGCGCTGTGTGCCGCACCGGCCACGGCAGAAGCCGCCTCAGGCGGCGGTCAGTGCGCGGCGATGGCGGCTTCCAGCGCGTTGGCAAACACCTCGGCCACGTCGAAGCCCGTCTGGTCAAAGATCTCCTGGAAACACGTGGGGCTGGTGACGTTGATCTCGGTCACGCAGTCGCCGATCACGTCCACACCGGCCAGCAACAAGCCCCGGGCCGCCAGCACCGGGCCCAAGGTTTCGGCGATGAACCGGTCGCGCTCGCTCAGCGGCTGGGCCACGCCCTTGCCACCCGCGGCCAAGTTGCCCCGCACTTCACCGCCCTGCGGGATGCGCGCCAGGCAATACGGCACGGCCTGGCCGCCAATGACCAGCACCCGCTTGTCGCCCTGCGCGATCTCGGGCAGAAACTTCTGCACCATCACGGTTTGTGCACCGTCTCGGTTCAGCGTCTCGATCACGCTGCCCAAATTCAGCCCGTCGGCTTTGACGCGGAAGATGCCCATGCCACCCATGCCGTCGAGCGGCTTGAGGATGATGTCGTGGTGTTCGGCATGGAAGCGCCGGATGTCGCTCGCATCACGCGTCACCAGCGTCGGGCCGATCAGCTCAGGGAACTCCAGAATCGCCAGCTTCTCCGGGTGGTCGCGCAGCGCCCGCGGGCGGTTGAACACCCGGGCGCCCTCGCGCTCGGCTTGCTCCAACAAGTGTGTGGCGTAGAAAAACTCCGAATCGAACGGCGGGTCCTTGCGCATCAACACCGCGCCAAAGTCGGCCAGCGCCTGCGGGCGCTCGTGCGGCGGGGCCTGCTCGGCGATGTACCAAGCCACAGGGTCGCCGGTGAGCGCAATGTCGCGCACGTAGGCGGTGACCCGACCGCCGCGTTGCCACATCAGGTCTTTGGGCTCGCACACCGACAGGTGGTGGCCGCGCGCCTGAAGCGCGCGCATCATGACAAATGTGGTGTCTTTGTGGATCTTGAAGCTGTCGAGCGGGTCGGCGATGAAAAGCAGATTCATCCACGCATTGTCGCCAACCCGCGCGCGGCGCGCTGGCAGCGCACAACCGACGCCTCAGATCTCGATCTTGGAGCCGAGCTCCACCACCGCGTTGTTGGGCAGGTTCAAGAAGTCGGCCGCACCGCTGGCGTTGTGGTGCATCTGGGCGAACAGTTTTTCGCGCCAGCGCGCCATGCCGCCACCGATGGTGGGCACCACCAGGTCGCGGGACAGGAAATAGCTGGTGTTCATCGGCTCGAATTCGCAGCCGCGACCGCGGATCTGCTCCAACGCGCGCGGCACGTCTGGGTCGTTTTTGAAGCCGTAATGGATGGTGACCTGCCAGCAGTCGTGGCCCAGCGATTCGATCGCCACCCGCTTGTCCAGCCCGATCCAGGGCACCTCGTGGCTTTTCACGGTCACGAACAGGTTGTGCTGGTGTAGCACCTTGTTGTGCTTGAGGTTGTGCAGCAGCGCGTTGGGCACGGTGCCGGTCTCGGTGGTCAGGAACACCGCCGTGCCCTCCACGCGCACCGGCGGGCTGATGAACACCGCTTCCAGAAAACTGGGCAGGTCAAGGGCGTCGGCGCGCACCTTGTCGTTGAGCAGCTTGCGGCCCTGCTTCCAGGTCATCATGACGGTGAACATCGCGATGCCGATCAGCACCGGGAACCAGCCGCCTTCAAAGAACTTGAGCGAGTTGGACGCGAGCAGCAGAAAGTCAATCAAAAAAAACAGGGCGGTGGCACCCAGGCACAACCACAGCGGCAATTTCCACGCGTAGCGGATCACAAAGAAGGTCAGCGTTGTCGTGATCAGCATGTCAGTGGTGACCGCGATGCCGTAAGCGGTGGCGAGGTTGGACGAGGTTTTGAATAACGCGATTGCGACCACAATCGCGCCGAACAAGGCCCAGTTCACCGCTGGAATGTAGATTTGCCCGGCTTCACGCACAGAGGTGTGGCGAATCACCATGCGCGGCAGATAGCCCAATTGGATGGCCTGTTTGGTCACTGAAAAAGCGGCTGACAAAAGCGCCTGCGAGGCGATCACCGTCGCCGCAGTGGCCAACATCACAAGTGGGATCAAGGCCCAGTCGGGGGCCATCAGATAAAACGGGTTGCTCACGTGCTCTGGGGTGTAGAGCAGCATGGCGCCCTGGCCGAAGTAGTTGAGCAGCAGCGCGGGCATGACCAAGGTGAACCACGCCAGCCGAATGGGCTGTTTACCGAAGTGGCCCATGTCGGCGTACAGCGCTTCCACACCGGTGACGCACAGCACCAGCGCGCCCAACAGCAAAAAAGTGGTGCCTGGGTGGGCCAGCACAAAGTTCAGCGCATGGTGCGGGCTGACCGCGGCCAGCACCTCAGGGTGGTCGGCGATGTGGGGCACGCCCAACGCACCGATCGCCAAAAACCAGACGGTGCAGATCGGGCCGAACAAACGACCAATCCCCGCTGTGCCCTTTTTTTGCACGTAGAACAGCAAGAAGAGGATGACCAGCGACAACGGCATCACGTACGACTTGAGCCGCGGTGAGATCAACTCCAGTCCCTCCACCGCCGACAGCACCGAGATCGCTGGGGTGATGACGCCATCGCCGTAAAAAATCGCGGTGCCACCGATGCCGATGAACAGCACCACCCGGCGCAGGTGGGGCCTGTCCCTCACCGCGTTGGACGCCAGCGCCAGCATGGCGATCAGCCCGCCCTCGCCTTTGTTGTCGGCTCTCAAAATCAGGGTCACGTACTTGAGCGACACCACGATGCTGATCAGCCAAAACACCAGCGACAAGATGCCGTAAATATTGTCTGGGGTCAGTGGTACGCCGCCTTCGGTGAACACCACTTTCAAGGCGTACAGGACACTGGTGCCGATATCGCCGTAAACAACGCCGAGCGCGCCCAGGGTGAGCACAGCGAGAGAGGATTTGGATGCTGACACGGGGAGGGCCTCAACAGATGGGTGTCGAGGCGCGGTTGCCAAGGGACCTGTATTTTGCTCCCGGCCTGGGGGTCGGCAATCAGACGGGGCGTTCTAAAGCCGCCGCCAGCGTTTGTTTGTTGCGGTGCGGCAACTCACCCTGCGCAGGTCCGCGAGGCGCGGGTTCTCGTCGCGCCGAAAGCCGGGCCGGTTCACCGTGTGGGGCGATCAGTCGTAGACCTCGGCGTCCGGGTCGGTGGCTTCCAGCTCGTAGCTGGCGGCCAGCATCGCCAGGCGGCCGATGACTCCGTACATGTAAAAGCGGTTGGGCGCGCTGGCACCGGGTTTCACGCCGGGCTGCGGCAGGTGGGTGGAGTCGGCAAACGCCAGGGGCACAAAGCTGGCCCCGGGGGCATTGAGGTTCTCGTCCACGCCACGCTCGGCGTGGATGCGGTAGAAGCCGCCAACCACGTAGCGGTCCATCATGTAGACCACCGGCTCGGCCACCGCGTCGTTCATGCGCTCGTTGGTCAATACCCCTTCTTGGATGATGACCTCGTTCACCGCCTGGCCGTCCTTGATCACCGCCATCTTGTTTTTGCCCTTGCGGTTGAGCGCCTCCAGGTCCTTGACATCGCGCACCGTCATGATGCCCATGCCATACGTGCCGTTGTCGGCCTTGACGACCACAAACGGCTTCTCGTGAATGCCGTACTCCTTGTACTTCCG
Source organism: Comamonadaceae bacterium (assembly GCA_027490925.1). Taxonomy (GTDB): domain Bacteria; phylum Pseudomonadota; class Gammaproteobacteria; order Burkholderiales; family Burkholderiaceae_C; genus PCRC01. The sequence continues at coordinate 246,973 of JAIXXF010000001.1, read as the reverse complement.
CCGGATCTTGCCCAGCAGCGCGTCCACGTTGCTGGTGAGGCATTCCATGCCGGTGCCTTCGGCGAAATTCACCTCGCCGCACTGGTTGTACATCGGGTTGATCAGCCAAGGGTCGATGCCCAGCAGCTTGCCAAACCGCTTGGACACTTCCTCGTAGCTCTTGAAGTGCTGGCTCTTGCGGCGCACGCTCCAGCCCGCGTGCAGCGGCGGCAGCAAATACTGCTCGTGAATGTCTTCCAGGATGCCCGGGGTGCCCGCGCTCAAGTCGTTGTTGAGCAAGATGGTGCACGGGTCGAAATCCTTGAGCCCCAGACGCCGCTTGGTGCGGACCACCGGCTCCAGCGTGATGGTCTCGCCGTTGGGCAACGGGATCTCGGTCGGGCCTTTGATGTCGGGGCTGATGGAGCCCACGCGCACGTTCAGACCCGCCATGTGAAAGATGCGCTGCAGCTGCACCACGTTGCTCAGGTAGAACGTGTTTCGGGTGTGGTTCTCAGGGATCAACAGCAGGTTGCGCGCTTCCGGGCAGATCTTTTCGATCGCCGCCATGGCCGCCTGCACCGCCAGCGGCAGCATCTCGGGGGTCAGGTTATTCCAACCACCGGGGTACAGGTTGGTGTCCACGGGCGCCAGCTTGAACCCGGCGTTGCGCACGTCCACCGAGGTGTAGAACGGCGGCGTGTGCTCCATCCATTCCAGCCGGAACCAGCGCTCAATGGCGGGCATGGAATCCAGCACGCGCTGTTCGAGTTCATTGATGGGGCCATTCAAGGCCGTGACGAGGTGCGGGACCATAAGCGTTGCGCCCCCTGAAGCGGCCGAAGGCCGCCTCCCCCCACTGGAGGGCGATGCGGTGGACCGGCGGCGCCGGACCCACGCACGTTGGAAATGGGCGGGTGTGGTTGCAGTGGGTTGTTGGTGGCGGATGCGGGTGAGGAACCGGTTAGCTTCTGACTTCACCTTGGCCCAGAACCACGTATTTCAAGGAAGTCAGGCCTTCGATGCCGACCGGGCCACGGGCGTGGACTTTGTCGGTGGAAATACCGATCTCTGCGCCCAAGCCATACTCAAAGCCGTCGGCGAAGCGGGTGCTCGCATTCACCATCACGCTGGCGGAATCGACTTCGCGCAAAAAGCGCTGGGCGTGGACGTGGTCGGTGGTCAGGATGGCGTCGGTGTGGTGGCTGCCGTAGTGGTTGATGTGGGCGATCGCTTCGTCCAGCCCAGCGACCACCTTCACGCTGATGATGGGCGCGAGGTATTCCTCAAACCAGTCCTGTTCGGTGGCCCTCACCACCTGCGCGCCAGGCACCGCCGCCAAAATGGCTTGGGCTTCGGCGTCGCAGCGCATCTCCACGCCCTTGGCGGCATACACCGCGCCTATCAACGGCAGGAACTGCGCCGCCACGCCGCGCGCGACCAGCAGGCCCTCGCTCGCGTTGCACGGGCTGTATTTGTTGGTTTTGGCGTTGTCGGCCACCTTGACCGCCATGGCGACGTCGCAAGGGTCGTCCACATAGGTGTGGCAATTGCCGTCCAGGTGCTTGATGACGGGCACCTTGGCCTCGCGGCTGATGCGCTCGATCAGCCCTTTGCCGCCGCGCGGGATCACCACGTCCACGTACTGCGGCATGGCGATGAGCTGGCCCACGGCCTCGCGGTCGGTGGTGGGCACCATCTGCACCGCCTCGGCGGGCAGGCCGCTTTCGACCAGCGCCTGCTGCACCAGCCGGGCCAGCGCCTGGTTGGACTCAATGGCCTCGGAGCCGCCACGCAAGATGCAAGCGTTGCCGCTCTTGATGCTCAAGCTGGCCGCCTCGATGGTCACGTTCGGCCGGCTCTCAAAAATCATGCCGAACACACCCAAAGGCACCCGCATTTGGCCCACGCGGATGCCGCTGGGCTGCTGCTTCAAACCCACGATGTCGCCGATCACGTCGGGCATGGCGGCCAGCTGCTCGCACCCCTCGGCGACGGTGGCAATCACCTTGGGGCTCAAGCGCAGCCGGTCCACCATGGGCGCGGCCAAGCCGGCGGCTACCGCGCGGTCGATGTCCTTGGCGTTGTCCACCTGCAAGGCGTCCACGTTGGCGCGCAGCAGCTGCGCCAGGGTTTTCAGCGCGCGGTTTTTGGTGGCGGTGGAGGCCTTGGCCATCTCGGCCGACGCCTGTCGGGCGTGCACGCCCATGGCCTGCATCAGTTCGGTGACGTTCAACGCGTTCATAGGCCTGATTTTGCCCCGTGCAGCACGTCCCGTGTGGTTTGCGCCTCGCGCCGAGCCGCGGCGGCGAAGTCGTCGCCAGACGACGCGTACAGAATGGCGCGCGATGAATTCACCACAATCGGCGCATCGGGCCGCCAGCCGGCCTTGACCGTGGCCACCGCGTCGCCGCCTTGCGCGCCCACACCGGGAATCAACAACGGCAACGTGGGCGCCACCGCCCGCACCCGTTCGATCTCCGCCGGGTAAGTGGCCCCCACCACCAGGCCGAGCTGTCCGTTCAGGTTCCACGGCCCCTGGGCCAGGCGGGCGATGTGTTCGTACACCCGCGGCTCACCGTCCACCGACGTGAGGCGCTGCGCCTGCAGGTCGTCCCCACCGGGGTTGGAGGTGCGGCAAAGCAAAAACGCGCCTTTGCCGTGGTGCTTGAGGTAGGGCTGGACCGAATCGAACCCCATGAATGGCGACAGCGTGACCGCGTCGGCGCCATAGCGCTCAAAGGCCTCCAGCGCGTACTGCTCGGCGGTCGAGCCGATGTCGCCGCGTTTGGCGTCCAGAATGACCGGCACCTGCGGCGCGGCGCGGCGGATGTGGGCGATCAACCGCTCCAGCTGCGGCTCGGCCCGGTGCGCCGCGAAGTACGCGATCTGCGGCTTGTAGGCAATGACCAGATCGGCCGTGGCATCAACGATGGCGGCGCAAAAGTCAAACATCTTGTTGGCGTCGCCACGCCATGTGCCCGGGAATTTGGCGGGTTCGGGGTCCAGGCCCACGCACAGCATGGACCGGCTCTGCGCCTCGGCCGCGCGCAGCATCTCGGTGAAAGTCATTCGGGCATTGTAGGGACCAGCACCGCTGCCACGGCCGCCCGGCGAGGCCACCGTGGTGCCGCCCGCTGGCCTTACAAGCGCGGACCCAGCGCCGATCAAGCGCGGTTCAGCGTGTCCAGCGCCAGGCAGAGGTCGGCCCAGGCCTTTGCCTTCTCGGGCAGGGCGCGCAGCAAATACGCGGGGTGGTAGGTGACCACCACCGGCACGCCCTGGTGGTGGTGCACTTGGCCACGCAGCTTGCCCAGCGGCAGGGCGTGCACACCGGGCACGCTGTCTTGCAGCAGGGCCTGCACCGCAAACCGCCCTGCGGCGAGGATGATTTTGGGCCGCAGCAGCGCCACTTGCCGTTGCAGGTGGGGCAAACACTGGGCCAGCTCGTCGGGCGTGGGGTTGCGGTTACCAGGAGGACGGCACTTCAGGGCGTTGGCGATGTAGGCCCCGCGTAGTGGCGCGGCACCGTGTCGGCTCAGGCCGATCGCCTTCAGCATGTTGTCCAACAGCTTGCCCGCCGGGCCGACAAAGGGTTCGCCCGCGAGGTCCTCCTGTTCGCCTGGCGCCTCGCCGACCACCAAAAAATCCACCGGCGGCGGTGTGTCCGACGGGCCTGGCCCGACGCCAAACACGGTGCGGGTGCGGGTGTGGCACAGTCCGCAGGCCTCGCAACCCGCCACAGCGGCCTGCAACTGGCCCCAGTCCATCGCGGCGATGGCGGCGCTGCGCCCACCCGCAGGCACCGCATTGGCCACCGGGTGGGCGCTGGCGCTGCGGTCGGTCGCTGCCAACGGAGAGTCGGGCGCAGAGACCGGTGGTGTCGTTGCCGATGCGGCCGCCGATGCAGAAGCCACTGCAGGGAACGCTGCTGAGGCCGCCGCTGGGGTGGCCACTTCCGATGCGCTGGTGACTTCAGTGGCCGCACGCGGTGTGGTGGCCTCGGGCCACCACACGGGCACGCCCATGGCCTCCAGCATCGCGCGCTGGCGCGGGTCGAGGTCAAGCACGGCGGGCTCCCCTCACAGCTTCAGGCTCATGACGACGGCGTCCTCGCGCTGGCCCGCGTGGGCGGGGTAATACCGCTTGCGCACACCGATGCGGCGAAAGCCGTGGGCCTCGTACACGTTCATGGCACGCAGGTTGCTCAGGCGCACCTCCAGCCACAGCCATTGGGCGCCCTGGCCGCGCGACCACACGGCCAGCGCGTCCAGCATCACGCGCGCCCAGCCCTGGCGTTGGTGACCGGGGGCCACGGTGATGTTGAGCAGGTGCACCTCGTCCACGCCCTTCATCGCGACGAAGTAACCGATCAGTTCGTCGCCGCCGCACAGCACCTGGGCCTCGTAGCCGCTGTGGAGGCAGTCGTTGAAGTTGGCGCGGCTCCAAGGGTGGCTGTAGCACTGCGCCTCCACCGCCATGACCGGGTCCAGCCCGGCCGATTGCATCGGCTGGAACCAGGCTTCGGCGGGGTGGAGGACGGCGCTCATGGCGTGGGGGTCGGGGCGACGGGCGATTCGGCGGTGGTGGCGCGGGTGACGGCTTGGGCGAGCCGCTCGTCGGTGGTGAACGCCACCTTGTCTCGAATGTACAGGGGCATCGCCTGGTCGGCGGGCACAGCATGGCCTGCGGCCAGCAGCGCGGGCGCCAGCCGCAGCATGGCACTGGCGGTGGGCAGCACCGACAGGCGGGGCACACCGGTGGGCAGGCGATCACCGTGGACCGTGAACGCATTGCCCGCCAGCACCCAGGGCGCGGTGGCCTGCACCACTTCGGGCGGCACCACCTGCAGCGCCGTGGGGGGCGCGCCGTCGGGACCAAATTGGTAGCGGGCGGTGTAGACCTCGTCCATGCGGGCGTCCAACACCACCACCACCCGTTGCACGCCGTGGTGATGGCGTGCTTCCTCGGCCATGGCGTGCAGCGTGTCGACCGGCAGCACCGGGCGGTCTGCGCCGAAGGCCAGCCCCTGGGCCACCGCGCAGGCGGTGCGCAGGCCAGTGAACGCCCCGGGGCCACGACCGAAGGCGATCGCGTCCAGTTCGGACAGGTTCAGCCCGGCCTGTTGCAACAACGCCATCACCGCCGGGATCAGCGCCGCCGAGGCCTTGGCGCCCCCGGGTCCGGTGTGTTCCCATCGCCGCGGCTCAGCGCCGGGCGCGGGCCACACGCCCAAGGCCACCGACAAAGCGTCGGTGCTGGTGTCAAAAGCGAGGATTTTCATGCGGGAACCTGGTGAATCATGCCAAATCAGCCGCCAGCCCTTGTTGAAACTGGCGTCTTGGCTATGTTTTCAGGAGCACTTGCGGGTCGGTCAACGGCGGCTGCGCCGCCCGCCACGTGGGAGATGGGCCCGTCGGCAGTGGGGCTCACCGCCTGGACGCCAAACACGATCCCAGCCGTGACACAGCCCAGGCCGACCCACAAATTCCACGACAGCGGCTCGCCCAGCCACACCACCGCGCCGAGCGCCGACAAGCCGGGCACCAGCGCGGTGATCATGGTCGAGCGGATCGGCCCAAAGTACCGAATCATCTGGGTGAAGGCAATGCCCGACACCACCACCGTGCCCACGCCCTGGAACACGGCCTGGAACACGATCTCGCCCCACGGGGCGGTGGCCAATCGGCTGGGCAAGCTGCCCGACAGCGCCAGCACCGCGTAGGCGGGGAGGTAGGTGAAGAAAGCGAACACCGTGATGGCGATTGTGCCTTTCACCGCGTCCAGCCCGTGGCGGCGGGCTTGCACGCTGTAGGCGGCCCAGCACAGAGCCGCCGACATGAAAAGCAGGTCGCCCTTCCAGACCTCGCCGCCGTCAAGGGCCCGCGCCAGGCTGGCGCCACCCACCAACAGGCCACCGAGCACGATCAGCGCCAGGCCCAACGCGCGGGCTGGGGTGATGCGGTCGTCCAGCCACCACATCGCCATCAACGCGGTCCACAGCGGCAAGCTGCCCGGCATCAGCACCGACGCGTGCGCCGCAGGCGCGTAGAAAAAACCGGTGTAAGTCAAGGCCGCATAGCCCAAGCCGCCGAACACGCCGACGCTGGCGGTGACCCGGAAGGACAACGGCGACAGGCCAAGCCAACTGCCGCCTGTCGCCCCCGCGCGCCGCTCGCGCCACACCAGCCAGGCGCCCCAAGGCAACAGCACCGCGCTGGCCCCAACGATGCGGCACACGCCGATGTCAAACGGCAACAGCGTGCGCCCGGCCGAAGCGCGGCCGATCACGATGAACGCGGTCCAGACCAGCACCGTGACCACCGCCGACGCGATGCCCACGCCGCGCGCAGACCGGGGGAGAAGAAAGCCCATCGCCCGATTATCCCGGGGCCCGCGGCGGCGGCGGGCCGCGCCGGATAATGCCGCCATGCGCACGACCCGACCTGCCGCCCTGCTCCCCCAACACCGGTGCGCATCGCGCGGCTGGCGCCTGGGCTGGGCCCGCGCGTGGCTGGTGCCGCTGCTTTGTGTGGGTCTGTGGGCACGGGCCGAATTGCCGCCAGAAGTCGTCGCCGCGCTGGCCCGCGCCAAGCTCCCCGCCGACGCGCTGAGCGTGCTGGTGACCGATGTCGACGGCAAGTCCCCACCCCGGTTGAGCCACCGCGCCCAGGTGGCCATGAACCCCGCTTCGGTGATGAAGCTGGTGACCACTTACGTGGCGCTCGACCAACTGGGGCCCGCCTTCACTTGGCCCACCAGCGTGTACCTGGACGGCCCCGTGCGCGACGGCGTGCTGCAAGGCCATCTCGTCATCAAAGGCCAAGGCGACCCCAAGCTGGTGGTGGAGCGGCTTTGGCTGCTGCTGCGGCGGGTGCAAGGCCTGGGCATCCGGTTGATTTCGGGCGACATCGTGCTCGACCGCAGCGCTTTTGAGGTGGCCGAACAAGACCCCGGTGAATTCGATGGCGAGCGGCTGCGCCCCTACAACGCCAGCCCGGACGCGCTGCTGCTCAACTTCAAATCGCTGGCCTTCACCTTTGTGCCCGACCCCGCCGCGGGCGTGGCGCGGCTGCAGGCGGAGCCGCCGCTGGCCGGGGTGTCGGTACCCGCCAGTGTGCCTTTGTCCAGCGAACCGTGCGCCGACTGGCGCAGCGCACTCAAAGGCGACTTCAATGACCCGATCAAGGTGCGCTTTGCGGGCACCTACCCCGCCAGCTGCGGCGAACGCGTGTGGCCGGTGGCCTACCCCGACCCGCCCCAGTTCGCCCCGCGACTGGTGGAAGCGCTGTGGCGCGAACTGGGTGGCGCGCTGACCGGCAAGGTGCGCGATGGCAGGGCGCCCACCGGCCTCAAGCCCGTGCTGGAGGTGGCCTCGCCACCCATCACCGACGCCATCCGCGACATTAACAAGTTCAGCAACAACGTGATGGCGCAGCAGCTGTTCCTCACGCTCAGCGCCCAGGCCCGCGGCGTGGGCTCCCTCGCGGGCTCAAGGAGCCTCATCAACACCTGGTGGGCGGCGCGCTTTGGCGAGACCGACGCGCCGGTGCTGGACAACGGCTCTGGCCTGTCGCGAAGCGAACGCATCACCGCCCAAGCGTTGGGCCGCTTGCTGCAGACGGCCTGGGCCTCGCCCTACATGCCGGAGTTGGTGTCGTCCCTGCCCATCAGCGGCGTCGATGGCACCCTGCGCCGAAGCAAAATGCGCCTGCCCGGCACCGCCCATCTCAAGACCGGCAGCCTGCGCGACGTGGTCAGCATCGCCGGGTACGTGGACGCGGCCAGCGGCCAGCGCGTGGTGCTGATCGCGATGGTCAACCACCCCAACGCCAGCGCCGCCCGCCCGGCGCTCGACGCGCTGGTGGAATGGGCCGCCAAAGACAACGGACGAGACATTGGCCGCGACTCCGCCCGAAGCAGCGCCCGCTGACGCCCCATGCCCCCATGAACCGCCGCTCGCCACACCCCGCCCCATGACCGCCACCGACCTCATCGGCTACCTCGCCGCGGGGCTCACCACCGCCAGCTTCGTGCCGCAAGCCTGGCTCACCTTCCGCACGCGGGACGTGAGCGGGGTGTCGCTGGGCATGTACAGCGCGTTCACCCTGGGCATTGCCACCTGGCTGGTCTATGGCTGGCTGATCGGCTCGTGGCCGGTGGTCGCCGCCAACGCGGTCACGCTGGCGCTGTCGAGCGCGATCTTGGGCATGAAGCTGCGCTACCGGCACCGCCCACCGCGCTGAACCCAGCACACCACCGCCGTACCCGAAAGTATTCGGTGGTTACCCGCTGGGCGCGATGGCGGGGGGAGGCATAGCATGGCATGGCGTGCGCCGCATGCGGTGCTGTTCGCACACCCCCACACAGGAGACCCCCCGAAATGCACACCTTTGCCCGGCTCAGCGGTTTGGCGGCCGCCCTCGTCCTCGCTGCCTGCGGCGGTGGCGGCGACAGCGCCCCCGGGGCAGCCTCTCGGCCCCGACCGACGCCAAACAATCGTTCAGCGCCAGCGGCTTCAGCACCCAAGTCAACGCCTCTGAGAGCACCGCGCCGGTGCTGCAGGTGGCGGGCGCACCCACATGCGGTTTTGACGTCCAGCGCATCCGCTACAACACCGTGGGCGGCGCGGGCGAAGCCACCACCGCCAGCGCGGCGCTGATGGTGCCCACCGGCACCGCGGCCAATTGCACCGGCCCCCGCCCCATCGTGCTGTACGCCCACGGCACCACCCCCGACCGCAGCTACAACCTCGCCAGTTTTGATCCCACCAACGCGGCCTACGGCGAAGCGTTGCTGGTGGCCGCCATGTACGCGGCACAAGGCTTCATCGTGGTCGCGCCCAACTACGCTGGCTACGACAGTTCGCCCTTGAGTTACCACCCCTACCTGAACGCCAACCAGCAAAGCAGCGACATGGTCGATGCACTGACCGCTGCACGCAGCGTGCTGGCGGCCGGTCAGGACAATGGCAAGCTGTTCATCACCGGCTACTCCCAAGGCGGGCACGTCGCGGTCGCCACCCACCGCGCGATGCAGGCGGCGGGCCAGACCGTCACCGCGTCGGCCCCGCTGTCGGCCCCATCGGCCATCAGCCTCCTGGTGGACTACAACTTTTCCGGCGCACCGGCTTTGGGCAGCACCATCTTCACGCCTTTGCTCAGCACCAGCTGGCAGCGCCAGTTTGGCAATGTGTACAGCAACATTCGGGACGTGTACGAAGACCCGTATGCCGCCACCATTGAGACACTGCTGCCCAGCACCCAGTCGATTGCGGCCTTGGCTCAAGCTGGTCAGTTCCCGGCAACGCAGGCGCTGTACGCTGCCGACGCCGAGCCGCCGCTGGCGGTGCCGCAGTTGGCCCCGTTTGGGTTTTATGGGCCCAACAACCTGATTAAGAGCACCTTCCTGGCTGCCGCTGCCACAGACATTGGCAACAACCGCTGTGCGGGCAACGCTTTCCCGGCCACCGCCGACTCGCTGGGCAGCCGCTCACCGCTGAATTGCGCGCCCGCCAATGGCTTCCGCCGGGCGGCGGTGGCCAACGATCTGCGCAACTGGGTGCCCACGCGCCCCATGCTGATGTGCGGTGGCGCCAACGACCCGACCGTGAACTTCCTCAGCACGCAGGCCACGGCGGGTTACTTCGCAGCCCAAGGGGCCACCAACGTCACCACCCTGGACCTGGAAGCCGCGGTGTCGGGCCCAAGCGATCCATTCGCCGCGGCCAAGCTGGGCTTCGCCCAAGCGGTGGCGGCCACTGCGGCATCGGGTGGGGCCACAGCGGTGGTGACCAGCTACCACGGCAGCCTGGTGCCCCCGTTTTGCAATGCGGCGGCCCGGGGCTTTTTTCAGAGCTTGTTGTAGGCCCACCGCTGAATCACGCTGGCACAAAAAAAGCCGCCTGAGGGCGGCTTTTTCAAGGCGAATCGTCCGGGATCAGAAACGCTCGCGCAGGGTCTCAAACACAAAGTCGCCAAACAGGCGGTGCAACGCGGGTGTGGGGTACACCGGGTCGGCAAACAAAACGCGGTTGTAATCGGTGACATTGGCGGCCAGCGTGGATGGGGTACACCTGCGAGAGCTCACGTGCGCAGCGGCGCTGATGCCAATGCCGTCGGCTCCGCTGGCGGTGGACGCGCAGGCGGGGGTGGTGGTGTTGTCAAAACTGAAAGCCGAGGCCCGGTTGAAACGCAGGTTGAAAAAGTTGGCGGTGTCCACAAAGTCCACCCGCTTGGTGCTGCCCAGGTCTTCAATGGACAACAGCAAGGCGTCATTGAAGGCGCTGGACAACTGGAACAGTTCAGAGCCTTCGGCGCCCTGCCCGATGCCCGCCGCCCATGGCGTGATGCGCAAATTGAACGCGCCGACCACCACCACGTGGGACGCACCGGCATTGGCCAGACGGCGCACTTGCGCGCCGAGGTCGCGCGCGGCGAGTTGCACGTTCGCCAGCCGCTGTGCCGGCGTTTGTGTGGTGTTGACCGTTTCGGCGATCAGGTCGCTGATGCCGCCGTTCACGATGTACAGGTCTTTGACCCGGATGCCCCCGCCAGCACCCAGGAAGGCGTCGATTTGTTCGGCCACGGTGCGAGTGCTGGTGCCGCCGGTGGCGTCGGGCTTGGCTTTGACGCGGGCGTTGCCTTGTGCGTACCCGGTGCCCCCCGCCGAGGCTGGGGTGAGTGTCAGGCCGTAACGGGCGGCGGTTTGCTCGATCCACACGTTGTTGGCCGTGCCGTCGTTCACCGTGTACTTGTTACCGGTCTGCCCGACGTCGCTCAAGGCGTCGCCAAAAGACACGATGCGGGTGGGCTGGAAAGGGTCAACGATGTCGCCACCACCGCAACTGGCCAACAACGCGCTCGCGGCCACGGCGGCGCCCAGCACAAGGCGGCGCAGGGAGGGGGATGTCATGTGAAGGTCTCCAAATAGGGGCGAGCGCCTGAGCGCCCGAACAGCGGATTATCTTACCGTGGGCCTGTCAGCTGGCCGCTGCGCGGGTGAGGCGGTCCAGCACACCGGCCCAGGGGGCCGAGGGGGGCGGGGTCTCGACCCAAATCAGCTTCACGCCCTGCGCGTCGAAATCGCGCAATTGGGCGAACAGCGCCCGCGCGGTGGCGTCCGCGTCGTCGGGCATGCGCCGGGCCAGCACCCCGGTGGACTGGACCTTCAATGCGGTGCGCGCCCAAACCGCGATGGCGGGCGGGGCCGAGGCCACGCCTTGCAGCAGGTCCAGCGCGGTTTGCAGCTCTTTGGCGCCCATCAAACGCACCTTGGCGGTGGGTGCGTAGTGCGTCTCCAGCGTGCCGGAGGCACGGGGGGCAAGGCTGGCGACTTCGGCGGGCGACAGCACCGTCTGGCCGCAAGCGGCCGCCAGTTGCTCCAGCGTCAGTTGGCCCGGCCGCAACAGCACCGGCACGCCGCGGCTGCAGTCCACGATGGTGGACTCGATGCCGACCCGACACGGCCCGCCGTCCAGCACCAACAGGTTATCGCCAAACTCGCTGGCCACGTGGGCGGCGGTGGTGGGGCTGACGCGACCGAACAGGTTGGCGCTGGGCGCGGCCAGGCCGGGCACGCCCGCTGCTGCGCAGGCGCGAAGCAGCGCGTGCGCCACCGGGTGCGCCGGGCAGCGCAGTCCCACAGACGCTTGCCCCCCTGCAGCCGCTGCGGCGACCTCGGCCCGGCGCGGCAAGATCAGGGTCAGCGGGCCGGGCCAAAAGCGGTCCATCAGCCGCTGAGCGAACACGGGCACTGCGCTGGCGAACTGCGGCACGGCCGACGCGTCGGCAAGGTGCACGATCAAGGGGTGGTCGCTGGGCCGGCCTTTGGCAGAGAAGATTTTGGCGACAGCCGTGGGGTTAGTGGCGTCGGCCGCCAAACCGTACACGGTTTCGGTCGGCAGGCCGACCAGTTCGCCCGCGCTCAGGGCGACGGCCGCATCGGCCAGCGCGGTGGCATCGGGCTGGCGCACCATGAGAGGTCTCAGAAGGGCGCGATGCCCAGCAGCGCGGCCGCGGCCAGCGCGTTGGCACGCACCGCGGCCACCGTGGGCGCGGTGAGGGTCAGGTGGCCCATCTTGCGGCCAGGGCGGGCGCTCAATTTGCCGTAAAGGTGCAGGTGGGCACCGGGCAACGCCAACACCCGGTCCCAAGGCGGGTTTTCGCCGTTCGGGCCCCAGATGTCGCCCAACAAGTTGAGCATGATGGCCGGGCTGTGTTGGCGCGGCTGCGGCAGCGGCAAACCCGCAAGAGTGCGGACCTGCAGGTCGAACTGCGAGACGTCGCAGGCTTCGATGCTGTAGTGCCCGCTGTTGTGCGGGCGCGGTGCCATTTCATTGACCACCAATCGGGTACCGCCCTTGCCGTCGGGCACTACAAAGAACTCCACACACAACACGCCCACGTATTGCAGGCCGATTGCTATGGATTTCGCAGCGCTGACTGCAGATTCCGCAAGGGCCTGGGGCAGATTTTCTTCAAAAACCTCGGTCACGGCCAAAATGCCGTCGCGGTGCAGGTTGCGCTGCGGCGGCAGGTGCACCAGCGCACCGTCGGCTCCCCGCGCCACGACCACCGAACACTCGTCCAGCAGCTGGAGGCGCTGCTCCAGCACGCACGGCACGCGCTTGAGTTCGTCCCAGGCGGCGGCGAGTTCAGCGCGGTTGGCGACGCGGATTTGGCCTTTGCCGTCGTAGCCCAGGCGCGCGGTTTTCAAAATGCCAGGCAAGAGCGCGTCGGGCACCTCGGCCAACTGGGTGTCGGACGCGATCACCGCGTAGGGCGCACAAGGCACGCCGCAGCGGTCGAAATGGGCTTTCTCGGCCGCGCGGTCTTGGGCGATGGCCACCGCGTCGGCGGACGGCGCCACCGGTCGCTGGGCCGCCAGCTGGCGCAGCGCAGGCGCGGGCACGTTCTCGAATTCGGTGGTGACGGCCACGGCGTACTGGGCGAGTTGGGCCAGGCCTTGGGGATCGTCGTAGGCGGTTTGGATGTGCTTGTGGCTGACCAGTCCAGCGGGGCTGTGGGCGTCGGGGTCCAGCACCACGGTGGCGAAACCCATTTGCTGGGCGGCGTGCACGAACATGCGGCCCAGCTGGCCGCCGCCCATCACCCCCAGGGCGATGAGCCCGCCGTGGGCGCCCACACCGGGCAACAGGGGCGCGCTCATGCCGGGGGGAGCGTCATGGCCTGCGCCGCCTGGGTCTGGGCCACGCGGAAGGCGTTCAGGCGGGTCAACAGGTCGGTGTTGCCGGTGGCCAGCAACGACACCGCAAACAAGGCGGCGTTGGCCGCGCCCGCGGCGCCGATGGCGAAGGTGGCCACGGGGATGCCCTTGGGCATTTGCACGATGCTGTGCAGCGAATCTACGCCCTGCAAGTGTTTGGACGCCACCGGCACGCCCAGGACCGGCACCGTGGTTTTGGCGGCCAGCATGCCCGGCAGGTGGGCCGCGCCCCCCGCGCCCGCGATGATGGCGCGCAGGCCACGACCGGCCGCGGCTTCGGCGTAGGCGAACATTTCGTCGGGCATGCGGTGCGCGGAAACGACCTTGGCCTCGTGGGCGATGCCGAATTCCGTCAGAATCTGCACCGCGTGCTGCATGGTGTCCCAGTCGCTGCTGGAGCCCATCACCACGCCGATTTGAATTGGAGTCATAGGTCCCAATCTGTTGAAGACCCGCCATCGGAACCGATGGCGAAGCTGTGATTTTACTTTTCCACCGAATCCCACCCCAGGCCGCCTCCGCATGATCGACGTCACCCTGCACAACTTTGAAACCGAGGTCATCGAAGCCTCCCGCACGACGCCGGTGCTCGTCGATTTCTGGGCCGCCTGGTGCGGGCCGTGCAAATCCCTGGGCCCCGTGCTGGAAAAGCTGGAAACCGCCTTGGCGGGCCGCTTCAAATTGGTCAAGGTCAACGCCGACGAAGAGCAGCAGCTGTCGAGCGCGTTCGGGGTGCGCAGCCTGCCGACCTGCATCTTGTTGATGGACGGCAAGCCGGTCGATGGCTTCATGGGCGCCTTGCCCGAGGGCCAGGTGCGCGAGTTCTTGGAAAAGCACCTGCCGACCGCCGAAGAGGTGGCGGCCGAGGAAGAGGAAGAGGCTGCGCTGGACCTGCTGGCCGAAGGCCACACCGATGCGGCATTGGAAAAGCTGCAGCACGCGGTGGCCACCGATCCGGCCAACGACAACGCGCGGTTCGACTACGTGAAGCTGCTGCTGCAACTCGGCCGCGACGACGACGCGAAGGTCGCGTTCGCACCGGTGATCGCCACCGCCGCCCAGAACCGCCGCTTTGACGCCTTGCAGCGCTGGATGAATGCCATTGATTCAGTGGCTGAAACCCCTGATTTTGCGAGGGCTGAGGCAGAATTTGACGCCAAGATTGCCACCAACCGGCGGGATTTCGAGGCCCGCTTTGCAAAAGCGCAATTGCTGATGGCCACCCAACGGTGGACGGAGGCGATGGACGAGTTGCTCGACATCCTGATGCGCGACAAAACCTGGCAGGACGACCTGGCGCGCAAGACCTTCATCGCCATCTTAGAGTTGATCGAACCACCCAAAGCCAAAGTGGCCGACGGGCAGATCCCAACGCAAGACCCCACCGTGGCCAGCTACCGCCGCCGCCTGAGCAGCGTGGTACTGAGCTGACGCGCTGGTCTCAGCCCGTCAGGCGTTGCAGGGCTTCGCGGTACTTGGCCGCCGTGTTGGCGATCACATCGGCTGGCAGCGCGGGGGCCGGGGGCGTTTTGCCCCACGGCTGCTGCTCCAGCCAGTCGCGCAGGAACTGTTTGTCGTAGCTGGGCGGGTTGCGGCCTTCGGCGTGGGCCTGCTGGTAGGAGTCGGCGGGCCAGTAGCGTGAGGAGTCGGGCGTCAACACCTCGTCCATCAACACCAGTGTGCCGTCGCGGTCCAAGCCGAATTCGAACTTGGTGTCGGCAATGATGATGCCCTTCTTCGCGGCGATCTCGCTGGCCGCCTGGTACAGCGCGATGCTGATGTCGCGGATGCGCCCGGCCAGGTCGGCGCCAATCATCTCGACCGTGCGCTCGAAGGTGATGTTCTCGTCGTGCTCACCCACCGCGGCCTTGGCCGCCGGGGTGTAGATCGGCTGGGGCAGCTTGGAGGCGTTCTTCAAGCCTTCGGGCAAGGGCACACCACAGACCGAGCGGGTGTCCTGGTACTCCTTCCAGCCACTGCCCGCCAAATACCCCCGCACCACCGCCTCCACCGGCAAGGGCGTGAGCCGCTTGACCAGCATGGAACGGCCTTGGACCTGTGGTACTTCAGCCAGCGTCACAGCGCCTTCGGGCGCGTCACCTGTCAGGTGGTTGGGGCAAATGTGACCGAGCTGGTCGAACCAGAACAGGGCCATCTGCGTCAGCAGTTCGCCCTTGCCCGGGATGGGCTCGCCCATGATCACGTCGAACGCGCTGATGCGGTCGCTCGCCACCATCAGGATGCGGTCGTCCCCCACGGCGTAGTTGTCGCGCACCTTGCCCCGCGCGAGCAAAGGCAGCGAGGTCAGATCGGAGGTGTGCAGCGGGTGGCTCATGCGGCTCTCAAGTGGAAATCGACAGCCCTGAATCATCGCACGGCCTCGCTAAACTGGGCCGATGCGCACGATCGGCATCCTCACCAGCGGCGGCGATGCGCCGGGTATGAACGCGGCCATCCGCGCCGCGGCGCGGGCGGCACTGGCCCTCGGCTGGCGGGTGTTCGGCGTTCAACAGGGCTATGCCGGGCTGATCGCCAACCGCATGGCGGCACTGGACGCCCGTGCGGTTGGCGGCATCATCCAGCACGGGGGCACCGTGCTGGGCAGCGCCCGCAGCGCAGAGTTCCGCACAGGAGCGGGCCGCGCCCAAGCGCTGCGGCATTTGGACGAACGCGGCATCAACGGCCTGGTGGTGATCGGCGGCAACGGCTCACAAACGGGGGCCCACGCGCTGTCGCAAGCCGGGCTGGCTGTGGTCGGGGTGGCCTCGACCATCGACAACGACCTGGTCGGCACCGACACCACCATTGGCGCCGACACCGCGGTCAACGTGACGCTGGAAGCGATCGACCGGCTGCGCACCACGGGCTCGTCCCACCAGCGGGCCTTCGTGGTAGAAACCATGGGCCGCGACGTGGGCCACATCGCGCTGGCCGCGGGCATCGCGGGCGGGGCAGAGGTCATCTCCGTGCCGGAACTGGAGGTCACGCCCCAGGAGGTGGCCGACCGGCTGCGCGCCGCTTACCAACGCGGCAAAACCCACGCCATCGTGGTGGTGGCCGAAGGCGCACGCCACAACGCCCAGGCCTTGCTGGCGCACTTTGCCCGGCACCGCGAGGCCATTGGGTTCGAGCTGCGCCTGACCACCCTGGGGCACATGGTGCGTGGCGGCATCCCCACCGCCGCCGACCGGGTGCTGGCGACCCGGCTGGGCGCCGAGGCGGTGGCGTGTCTGGCGCGCGGGCACACCGGCGTGCTGGTGGGCGCCCATGGCGCGGCCTTGACCACCACGCCCCTGGCCGATGTCGCTGGTCGGACCAAGCCGGTGGACGTGGCCTGGCTGCAACTGGCGCGCGTGCTGGCGCAGTGAGTCGGTGTGGCATTTGACCCAGGCGGCTGGGGGAAATGCCCCATTCCAACTCGCCACGGCGAGCCGGACCATTGATTTCAAACGGTTTTTTTGCAGGCACGGCACATGCTGCTGCGCTGCATATCCGACCCATCGGTCGGTCAACCCAAGGAACCCCCCATGGCCACCCGTTTCAACGGCAGCGCAGCCGCCAACACCCTAGAACAACGCAACGCCACCGGCCCGGTGGAACTCTACGGCCTGGCAGGCAACGACCAACTGTTCGGCGGCGCCTGGGGCGATGTGCTGGTCGGTGGCAGGGGAACCGACGTCCTGACCGGGGGCGACGGCACCGACATGTTCGCTTCCACGGCCGGCGATTCCCTGGTCTCGGTGACCTATGAAAAATCCAAGACCGCGCAGTTTGCGTTCAACATCACCGGGCAGGATGTCGTCACCGACTTCACCCTGGGAGCCGCCGGTGACCGCATCGCGTTCAGCGGCGCCACCCTGGCCGCCAACGGCACGGGCGACGGCAACGATCGGCTGTTCGGTGACAACAGCGACGACATGCTGAGCGGCAGCATCGGCAACGACCAATTGACCGGCGGCGCAGGGGCCGATGAACTCGTGGGTGGCGACGGTGCCGACATTCACAACTACGGCGCCGCCAGCGACTCGCTGCTGGCACAGCACGACGTCGTGGCCTATTTCGATTTTGCGGAAGACCGTTTTCATTTCGACGGTGTCGCACCGACGCACACCACGACGCGGTCGTTCAACAGCACCTCCGAGTTCCCCCTGGACGCTCTGCTGGGCGGCATCTTGAACCTGGGCAGCAGCATCATGAAGGCCGGTGAAGCGGCGCTGGTGCAGCTCACTGGTAGCGTCGAGGGCACCTACCTGGTGGTCGACCGCAATGGCCAAACGGGCTTTCAGGCAAATGGCGACATCGTGATCGAGTTGATCGGCGCCGCCCACCTGGCCCAGTTCAGCATCAGCGACCTGCTGGCCCGAGCGGGCGGGCCACAAGCAAGAGGCCTCTGCGGTCGCCCGCAGAGGCCTCTTGAAAGAAGCAAGCGCTGCTCAGTTCACCACTTGTGCAAGCTCGCCCTTGGCGTATTTGGCGGCCACGACCTGCAGGCTGTCGCCCTTGATCTTGGCGCCCTGGCCTTCGCAGCCGAACTCGATGTAACGCTGCTTGCAGATGGCTTTGGCTGCCTCGCGTGCGGGTTTGAGCCACTCGCGGGCGTCGAACTTGTCGGGGTTCTCGGCCATGAACTTGCGCACCGCACCGGTCATGGCCAGGCGGATGTCGGTGTCGATGTTGATCTTGCGCACGCCATAGCGGATGGCTTCTTGGATCTCTTTGACCGGCACACCGTAGGTCTGCTTCATCTTGCCGCCGTACTGGTTGATGATGTCCAGCAGGTCTTGAGGCACCGAGGACGACCCGTGCATCACCAGGTGGGTGTTTGGGATGCGGCGGTTGATCTCCTTCACACGGGAAATCGCCAAAATGTCGCCAGTAGGGGGGCGGCTGAATTTGTAGGCGCCATGGCTGGTGCCGATCGCGATGGCCAGCGCATCGAGTTGTGTGGCCTTGACAAACTGCGCTGCCTCTTCAGGGTCGGTCAGCATCTGGCTGTGGTCCAGCTTGCCTTCGGCGCCAATGCCGTCTTCTTCCCCGGCTTCACCGGTCTCCAGGTTGCCCAGGCAACCCAGTTCGCCCTCCACGGTGACGCCCACGCGGTGCGCCATGTCCACCACGCGGCGGGTCACCTCCACGTTGTAAGCGAAGTCGGCGGGGGTCTTGCCGTCTTCCTTCAACGAACCGTCCATCATCACTGAGCCAAAGCCCAGATGGATCGCGCCTTCGCACACCTTGGGGCTGGTGCCGTGGTCCTGGTGCATCACCAGGGGAATGTGGGGAAACGCCTCGCAAGCCGCCTGGATCAGGTGCTTGATGAAGGGTTCGCCCGCGTACTTGCGCGCGCCGGCGCTGGCCTGCAGGATCACCGGCGCCCCCACCTCGTCGGCCGCCGCCATCACGGCCTGCACCTGCTCCAGGTTGTTGACGTTGAAGGCCGGAATGCCGTAGCCGTTGGCGGCGGCGTGGTCCAGCAACTCGCGCATGGAAACGAGTGCCATGGTGGTGATTCCTCAGGGGGTGTTGGGTGTTGACCCGGTTGCGATGGCCTCGATTTTACTGTGCCGCCCAAGCGGCATCAGGCCCAGCGCCCCATGTTCAAGCGGAACGTTTGACGAAGTCGGTCACCCGGTCCAGCACCGGCGCCAAGCCACGCAGGGGCCGGGCAAGGGACCCGATGATGGTGGTGTGGCTCACGCCGTCGAAGATCTCGGTCTGTACCGGCACACCGGCTTGGGACAGCTTTTTGGCCAGGCCTTCGGTGTTGCGTGCCGCGTTCACCAACACGTCGTTCCGCGCTGCCAGCAACAGGGTGCGCGGTGCAGCCCCCGCCGCATGGAACAGCGGCTGGCTGTCTGGCGGGGTGTTGGGCCAGTTGAAAGCCACTTGCACATCGGGGATGCCAATGGGCAAAAAGTCGTATGCGCCCGCCACACCGATGAAGCCTGCCAACTGCGTGGGCCGCATGCCCACCGCGCCAAGCCAGCGCGGGTCGAGCGCCATCATCGCGGCGTTGTAGCCGCCCGCGCTGTGGCCCATCACAAACAGCCGTTGCGGATCGCCGCCATGGCGTTCGGCGTTGTCGGCCGCCCACTTCACCGCCAGCGCACAGTCTTGCAAGAATGCGGGGTAACGCGCCTCGGGGCTGAGCCGGTAATCGGCCACGATGGTGACCACCCCACGCGAGGCCAGGGCCTCACCGGCGAACAGGTAGTCGGCGCGGTCGCCAAAGGTCCAGCTGCCGCCATAAAAAAACACCACTACCGGCGCATTGGCCACAGGCGGGTTGGGCTGGTAGACATCAAGCTTGTGCCGGGGCAGCGGGCCGTAGGCATGATCGGCCGACCGGGTGTGGGTGTCTTTGGGGGCCAGCGAATTGATGATGCGCAGCGGCGAACAGGCCTGAAGAAGCGGGGCCACCGTGGCGGCCAACAGGCCCAGAATTCCGGCTCGACGCATGGGGGAGGGGTGGTGGGACGGCATGTGGGTGGGGTAAGCAGGGGGCACCGGGGCAGAATTGCGCCGCGGCCCGGTGAACAGGCTCATTGCGCCCGGCAGATTTTGAGCATGTTGGTGCCGCCAGGCGAGCCCATGGGCTCGCCGCAGGTGATGGCGTACACATCGCCGCTCTGCACGATGTCGCGGGCCTTCAGGTGGGCTTCGGCGTCGCCCAAGGCGGTGTCGCGGTCCACGCTGGTGTCCATCAACAAGGGACGGACGTTGCGGTACAACGCCATCTTGCGCTGGGTGGCGACCTTGGGCGTCAAGGCGTAAATGGGGATGTGGATACGGTGGCGACTCATCCACAGCGGGGTGGACCCCGAATCGGTCAACGCGACGATGGCTTTGGCGCCCAAGTGGTGGGCCGTGAACAGCGCGCCCATGGCAATGGACTGGTCGATCCGGCCGAAGGTCATGCCGGTGAAGTCGGCATCGAGCTTGACGTCTTCGGCCTTTTCCGCCTCGGCGCAGATGTTGGCCATTTCCGTCACGGTCTCCAGCGGGTACTTGCCTGCGGCGGTTTCTGCGCTGAGCATCACCGCGTCGGTACCGTCCAGCACCGCATTGGCCACGTCGCTGACCTCGGCGCGGGTGGGCACGGGGTTGGTGATCATGCTTTCCATCATCTGGGTGGCGGTGATCACGACCTTGTCGTGCTCACGCGCCAGCCGGATCATGCGTTTTTGCAGCGCTGGCACGGTGGCGTTGCCCACTTCCACAGCGAGGTCGCCACGCGCCACCATGATGCCGTCGCTGGCCTTCAGGATTTCTTCCAGCCGGGGGATGGCCTCGGCGCGTTCGATCTTGGCGATCAGGCCGGGCTTGTGCCGGAACTCGGCGGCCGCCACGTTGCACAGCTGCCGCGCCAGCTCCATGTCGGTCGCGCTTTTGGGGAAACTCACCGCCACGTAATCGGCCTGAAAGCGCATCGCGGTGCGGATGTCTTCCATGTCTTTGGCCGTCAGGGCCGGGGCGGTCAGCCCCCCGCCCTGCTTGTTGATGCCTTTATTGTTGGACAGCTCACCGCCCAGCTTGACGGTGGTGTGCACCTGCTCGCCCTTGACCGCGTCCACCGTCAGCACGATCAGCCCGTCGTTGAGCAGCAGGCTGTCACCGGCCTTGACGTCGCGCGGGAGCTCTTTGTAGTCCAGGCCCACGCCGCTCAGGTCGCCCAGCGCGGTGCGCGACGCGTCCAGCACAAACTTGGCCCCAGGCACCAGCATGACCTTGCCGTCGGCGAACTTGCCAACCCGGATCTTGGGCCCCTGCAGGTCGGCCATGATCGCCACCTCGCGCCCGGCGCGTTGGGCCGCCTCGCGCACCAGGTGGGCCCGGTCGATGTGGTCTTGGGCCACGCCGTGGCTGAAGTTCAGGCGCACCACATTGACGCCTGCACGGATCATTTGCTCCAGCAGCGCGGGGTCGCTGGAAGCGGGACCGAGGGTGGCAACGATCTTGGTGGCACGGCGCATGGGGGGGCTTTCTCAGAAGGCGATCAGGGCTTGATCCAGAGCGGCGCAGACGGTCTGTGCTGCCGACACGGAGTTTCGCACGCGGGGGTGACCACTCGGTTACGCCACCGCCCGCTTTTGCAAGATCTCGAATGCGGGCAGGGTCTTGCCTTCCAGCACCTCCAGGAAGGCGCCGCCGCCGGTGGAGATGTAGCCGATGTCTTTCTCAATTCCGTACTTGGCGATCGCCGCCAAGGTGTCGCCGCCGCCAGCGATGCTGAACGCAGGCGAGTGGGCGATGGCTGCGGCCAGGGTGCGGGTGCCACCGGCGAACTGGTCGTACTCGAACACCCCCATCGGTCCATTCCACACCACCGTGCCAGCGCGGGCGATGATGCTGGCCAGCTCGGCCGCTGTGCGGGGGCCGATGTCAAGGATCAGATCGTCGTCCTGCACCGCTTCTACGGGCACCTTGTTGGCGCGGGCCATGGCAGCGAACTCGTTGGCCACGACCACGTCGGTCGGAATGGGCACCGCGGCGCCGCGGGCCTGCATCATCTCGATGATGGCCTTGGCCTCGTCCACCAAGCCCGGCTCGGCGAGCGATTTGCCAATCGGCAGGCCCATGGCCAGCATGAAGGTGTTGGCGATGCCACCGCCCACGATGAGCTGGTCCACATTGGCCGCCAGGCTTTTCAAGATGCTCAGCTTGGTGCTGACCTTGGAGCCCGCCACGATGGCCACCAGCGGGCGCTTGGGGTTGTCCAGTGCCCGGGTGATGGCGTCGATCTCGGCCGCCAGCAGCGGGCCCGCACAAGCCACCTTGGCGTACTGCGCCACACCGTAGGTGGAGGCTTCTGCGCGGTGCGCGGTGCCGAACGCGTCGTGCACAAACACGTCGCACAGCGCGGCCATCTTTTGTGACAGGGCGGGGTCGTTCTTTTTCTCCCCCTTGTTGAGGCGGCAGTTCTCAAGCATCACCACCTCACCCGGGTTCACCGCCACGCCGTCCACCCACTTGGCCACCAGCGGCACCGGGCGACCCAGCAACTCGCCCAGGCGCACAGCGACCGGTGCCAGCGAATCTTCTGGCTTGAACTCGCCCTCGGTCGGGCGGCCCAAGTGGGAGGTGACCATCACCGCTGCGCCGGACTTCAGCGCCAGTTCAATGCACGGCACCGACGCACGAATGCGCGTGTCTTCGGTGATGTGACCCGCCTCGTCCTGCGGCACATTGAGATCGGCACGGATCAGCACCCGTTGGCCACGCACCTGGTCTTGTGCGCAAAGGTCGGTGAAACGGAGGATGTTCATGGCGGATCGGGTGGGAGTCATAAACCCACGATTTTAAGAGGCGGGCCCCACCCGCGCCCCTGCAAATCACCAGCCGAGGCCGATGTGCAGCGGCAGGTACACCGCCATGCCCACCACGATGGTGCCCAGCACCGCCTGACCACGCCCCTGGCGCAGGAAATAGAAGGCCACCCCCGCGCCCGCGCCAAACCACCGGGCGTCTTGCCAGGTCATGGGGCACTGGCCGCTTTGCATCACCACCTCGGGCGCAATCACCGCCGCCAACGCGGCAATGGGCGCATGGTTGAGGCCGCGCTGCGCCCAGCCGGGCAACTGCCACGGCCGGCTGGAGATGAAAAAGAAGCTGCGAGACAGCACCGTCACCGCGGCCAGGCCCAGGATCACCCACAAAGTCCAAGGGTCGGTGATGTCGGGAGGCATCAGCCGCGCACCCGCCCAGGCCGCTCCAACATCAGGCACAAAGCCACGGCCGCGGCGATCGCGACCACGATGTTCAGTTTGAACGGGAGCGCGAAAGCCGCCACCGCCGCCGCACCCGCGACCCCGGCGGCCACGGCCCTCAACCGGCTGGTGGCAAGCGAACAGCCAATGCCCAGCAGCGCCAGGATGCCAGCAAACCCCAACCCCCATGCCATGGGCACCGCGTGGGCCAATGCAATGCCCAGCAGGCTGGCGGTTTGCCAACTGACCCAATTGAGCGCGCTGCCCCCGGCCAAGTAGGCCTGCTCGGCCTCACGGGCTGCCGGGTCGGCAGAGGGGTGCGGAAACCGCCGGGTGAACAGCACATAGCTCAGGTCGGTGGTGAGGTAGCCGGTGACCAGGCGGCGCGCCAGCGGCAAATGCATCATGTAACCCCGCAGATGGGCACTGAACACCACAAATCGCAGGTTGACGCAAAAGCCCGTCACCAAAATCACCAGCATGGGCGCACCGGCGGCAATGAGCGGCATGGCCGCCAGCTGGGAGCTGCCAGCGAACACCAGCAAGCTCATGGCCGTGGCCTCCACCACGCTCATGCCTGACTTGACCATGGCCACGCCGGTCATCATGCCCCACGCGGCCATGCCGGGGGCGACCGACGCCATCTCGCGCACGCTTTGCGCAAACGCCGGATGGGTGAAGGTCCGGCGTAGCGGGTTCATCCGAGCCGTTGGCCTGTTTGCAGCGGGAAACCCCGCAAGAACTCGGCCACCGCCAAGCGTTTTCCACCCGCGCGCTGGAGCTCGGTCAGGCGCAAGGCGCCCCTGCCGGTTTGGACCAGCACCGCGTCGGTGCTGACCGACAGCACGGTGCCAGGCGCTGGGTACTGGGTGTCAACACCCGGTTCGGCCGCCACCCGCCACACCTTGATCGGCTCGCCCGCCGCTTGCGTGGCCGCGCCGGGGAAGGGATCGAACGCGCGCACGCGGCAGGCGATCGCTTCTGCGGGCAGAGACCAGTCGATGGCTGCTTCGGCCTTGTCGATCTTGTTCGCGTAGGTCACACCCAAGACCGGCTGGCTCACCGGGCGCAGGTGGCCACGGGCTGCCTGCTCCAGTGCCTGGACGATGGAGCGGCCACCCAGTGCGGCGAGGCGGTCGTGCAACTGACCGGTCGTTTCGTCGCGGCCAATGGCCAAACGCTCGACGAGCAGCATGTCGCCGGTGTCAAGCCCCGCGTCCATTTGCATGATGGTGATGCCGGTCTCGGCATCACTGGCCTCGATGGCGCGGTGGATGGGCGCGGCACCGCGCCAGCGCGGCAGCAGCGAGGCGTGGATGTTCAGGCACCCCAGGCGGGGCATTTCCAGCGCCCACTGGGGCAAGATCAACCCGTACGCGGCCACCACCCACACGTCGGCTTGCGCCTGGGCGAGCGCGTCGCGAGCGGCGGTGGCGTCGTCGGGGTACTTGCCGTCCACACGCAGGCTGCGTGGTTGGGCCACCGGGATGTGGTGCGCCAGCGCGAACTGCTTGACGGGCGAGGCCTGCAATTTCATGCCACGCCCCGCCGGGCGGTCGGGCTGGGTCAGCACCAGGGGAATGTGACAACCCGCCGCATGCAGGGCCTGCAGCGCGACACGGGCAAATTCAGGGGTGCCCGCGAAAGCGACGCGCAGGGCAGGTGTCAACGCGTCGCCTCGCGCTGGGCCTTCGCCATTTTGGTCTTGATGCGGTTACGTTTGAGCGGAGACAGGTACTCGACGAACACCTTGCCGAGCAGGTGGTCCATCTCATGCTGGATGCACACCGCCAACAGCCCACTGGCCTCCAAGGTGTGGGGTTGGCCGTCGAGGTTGAGCGCGGTGACGCGCACACTGCTGGCGCGCGCCACGCCGTCGTAGATGCCCGGCACCGACAGACAGCCTTCGTCGTTGACCTGGGTGTCGGGGCTGGACCACACGATCTCGGGGTTGATCAGCACCAGGGGCTGGTCACGTTCCTCGCTCACATCAATGGTGATCACACGCTGGTGCACGTTGACCTGCGTGGCCGCCAGGCCGATGCCGTTGGCCGCGTACATGGTCTCGAACATGTTGGCCACCAGCGCCTGCACGGTGCCGTCGACCTGCGGCACTGGCTTGGCCACGGTGTGCAGTCGGGGGTCGGGGTAACAAAGGATGGGCAGAACGGCCATGGCAACGACTCGGTGATTTGTTGGCATTTTCGCTAATTTGCCGGACCACCCTGGGCAGACCGCCAATAAGCGTTGCCGACGGGAGGCCTTGCGCGCAAAATCCCAGCACCCCCCTCCCACCCGGTCCGCTTGGAGTTCTCTTTGACACCTCACGTTCCCCGCACGCTGGCGGCGGCCTTGGGCGCCGCGCTGGCAAGCCTCTTCGCCACGCTGCCCACACACGCGCAGAATTTCCCGATCTACCCCAACCAACGCGCCACCGCCGAACAGGTGGCACAAAGCGGTGTGCCACTGAGCGAACTCGCGCCGAATGCCCCCGAGGAGTACACCGTCAAGCGCGGCGACACGCTGTGGGGCATCTCCGGCCTGTTCCTCAAAACACCCTGGCGCTGGCCCGAGTTGTGGGGGCTGAACATGGACCAAATCAGCAACCCCCACCGCATCTATCCAGGCCAGACCATGTACCTGGACAAGTCGGGGGGGCGGGCCCGGCTGCGCATGGCCAAGGCCAGCGGCAGCGCGGCTGGGGGGAATGTGGCCGACGCGGAACCGATCGAGACGGTGCGCCTGTCGCCACGCACCCGCAGCAATGGCTTGAACGAGGACGCCATCCCCACGCTGGCCCCGAACCTGACCGAGGCCTTCTTGACCGACGCGCTGATCGTCGAGCTGGACGCCCTGGAGAAAGCCCCTCGCCTGGTGGCCAACAAAGACAGCCGGGTGCTGGTCACGCGCGGTGAGCGCGCCTACGCCCGGGGCAACCTGCCGGACGCCGACAGCACCCCGCGCTACTGGCGCATCTACCGGAATGCCAAACCACTGCGGGACCCCAACACCCAAGCTGTGCTCGGCTACGAAGCGCAGTTCATTGGCCGCGCCGAACTGATCCGGGGCGAGTCGGTGCGGGAGGTCACAGACGGCCGAGGCCGGGCGACGACCGACATCGTCCCGGCGACAG
The DNA here is from genome assembly GCA_027490925.1 of Comamonadaceae bacterium. Taxonomy (GTDB): domain Bacteria; phylum Pseudomonadota; class Gammaproteobacteria; order Burkholderiales; family Burkholderiaceae_C; genus PCRC01. The sequence continues at coordinate 220,930 of JAIXXF010000001.1, read as the reverse complement.
TGGACATCTTGGACGCCAAGGAAGAGATCCGGCCGGGCGACCGGATGCTGCCCGAGCCGCCGCGCGAGCTGCTGACCTACGCGCCCCGTGTGCCGCCGCAGCCCACATCCGGGCAGATCGTGTCGGTCTACGGTAACGCGGTGCGCTACGCCGCGCAAAACCAGGTGGTGGTCCTCAACCGCGGCGCCCGCGATGGTTTGGAACGTGGCCACGTGCTGGCACTGATGAGCGACGGCCGCCGCCTGATCGACCGCACCAACGGCGAGCGCACCGCCATCAAGCTGCCCGACGAACGCAACGGCCTGATGATGGTGTTCCGGACCTTCGACCGGTTGTCTTACGCGCTGGTGCTGCAAATCTCCGAAGGCGTGCAGGTCGGCGACCGCTTCGGCAACCCGCGCTGACCGTCGCCATGCCCGACAGCGATCTGGCCGCCTGGCTCAGGCTCACACTGACGCCCGGCGTCGGGCCAGACACGGCCCGGCGCCTGCTGGCCGTCTGGGGCCTGCCCGCGGCAGTGTTTGAGCAACCGGTCAGCGCCCTTCGGCAGGTGGTCAGCGCCGCCCAGGCCGCCGCCCTTGCCGCCCCGCCTGAGTCCTTGCCTGGCCAGCTTGCCATCACCACGGCATGGCTGCGGGCCGGTGCAGACCGGCGTGTGTGGTGCCTGTCGGACCCGGGCTACCCGCCAGCACTGCTCCACACCGAAGACCCGCCCCTGTTGCTCTATGCGATGGGTGGTTGCGTGGACCGGCTTGCCAGCATGCCCGCGGCGGTCGCCATCGTCGGCAGCCGCAACCCCACGCCGCAGGGCGTGGTCAATGCGCGCGCCTTCGCGCACAGCCTGTCACAGGCCGGTCTGGTGGTGGTGTCGGGCATGGCGCTGGGCATCGACGGTGCGGCGCACGAAGGCGCGCTTGATGCGGGCGGCACCACCGTGGCGGTGGTGGGCACCGGGCTGGACCGCGTCTACCCCAAGCGCCACCTGGCACTGGCCCACCGCATCGCCGAACACGGCGCGGTGGTGAGCGAGTTGCCGCTGGGCACACCACCGCTGGCCCACAACTTCCCGCGCCGCAACCGGTTGATTTCCGCCCTGAGCCAAGGCACCCTGGTGGTGGAAGCGGCGCTGCAGTCGGGCTCGCTGATCACCGCGCGACTGGCGCTGGAGCAAGGCAAAGAGGTGTTTGCGATCCCCGGCTCCATCCACGCCCCACAGGCCCGCGGCTGCCACGCGCTGATCAAACAAGGCACCAAGCTGGTGGAATCGGCCCAGGACGTGTTGGAAGAGCTCCACTGGCCCACTACAAATCCAGAAAATGCTATTGAAAAGTAGCAGAAGACGACCAATCAGAAAGGGCTGAGGGCGTTTTTTGACACTGAAAATGCGTTGCTGACCGCCCTGGGCCACGATCCAGCCAGTTTGGACGTTCTCATGGCGCGAACCGGGCTGGACGCCGCCCACCTGCAAGCCCAACTGCTGACGCTGGAGTTGGACCAGCGGGTGGCCCGGCTGCCGGGCGGCTTGTTCCAGCGCATTGGCACCGCCTGACCCGCCCCTGCCCTGCCTTCAGCACCGACACACCACCGACAGGCCCTGGGGCGCGCCACCCATCTGCGCTACATTAAAAGCATGTTTGAAGTGCTTGTGTTCGTTTACGAGAATTACTGGCGGGGAGACGCCTGCCCAGAGTTGGCGCAGCTGGGCCGCAAACTCAGCGCGGTGGGTTTTGAAGAAGAAGACATCGAACAAGCCCTGCACTGGTTGGACGGTTTGAACCTCACCGCGCAGGCCTCGGCGGTTCGCCCGCCCAACGCCCTGCCCCAGTCGACCCACAGCCTGCGCGTGTATTCGGCCGAGGAACAAGACCACCTGGGCGCCCAATGCCTGGGCTTTGTCAGCTTTTTGGAAAGCTCTGGCGTGCTGCCCGCCTTCATGCGGGAGATCGTGATCGACCGTGCGATGGCGGCCCCCGGCCACCCGGTGGCCATCGACGATCTGAAAATCATCGTGATGATGGTGTACTGGCGCTTCGGCGAAGAGCCCGATTCCCTGGTGCTGGACGAACTCTGCGACGACACCGAAGGCCGCCTGGCCCATTGACGCACCGGCCCGGTTGCGCCGATCATGGGCTTGCCCGGCGCGGCCCTATGGCATGAACCCTCCGCTCAGCCCAGCAGCCGACCCGGCTCGGCGCTGAGCTTGTCCAGCGCGTCCCGGGTGGCGCGAAGTGTGAGCGCATCGCTGTCTTGCGGCACCAAATCGCCTTTGGCCAAAGCCGCTGCCACACGGCCCACCTGCACCAAAAAGTTCAATCCGTCGGACGACGAAAACAACATCAATTGCCGGCGGGCACTTTGCCAAACGAATTGCACTTGGCTCACCCGGTGGTTGTGGCGTAAGGTGTGCCAAGCGCCCAGCTGCAGGTGGTCCAACAACGCCCAAGCCTCGGCCGGTGGCGGTGAGGTCAGGTCGGCGTCGGCCAGGACCTCGATGGACGAGGCGTCCACGCCCACCATGAGCTCGATGCTGACCGCGTCAAGCGGCAGCCCGCCCAGCTCACCCTCGTCGGCCACCAGATAGTCCTCCAGGTTGGACAGCCGCTGGGCCATGGCTTCGATGTGCGCTTGCGCGATAGGTTCGGTGCGGGACTGAAAGGCCTCGGCCAACGTGTCGCTGAGCCCCTTGATGCGTCGCTCTTGCTCGCTCGGCGTGAGGCCCAGCATGTCCATGCCAACACGCAGTTGCTTGAGCAACGAGGGCAGGTTGGCGATGACGCGCGCCCGCTCGTGCCGCGTGGGCTTGGCACTGGCGGCCCACACCAGATCAGCGGCACAGCGCTTGAGGGCCAAGGTGTCGGCGTGTTGTGGGCCGTTGCGGATGTCGGCCATGGCCAGCACCTCGGCCCAGATCTTGAACAAAAATTCGCGCACCGACTCGCGCACTGGCATGTCCTTAAGGAGGTTGCGCAGTTCGATGGTGTACTGGATGGACAGCGTCTCGCGTTGCTCGACCTGCTGCGCCACAGTGACCACCCGCTGGGTCGCGTCTGGCGAGGTGAGGTGCTTTGCCAGGAACTTCTGGAACTCGTCCAACACCAGCTGGAACACCCGGCGACCGGTCTCGGGGTACTGTTCAATCACCTGCACCACCCGGCGGATCTCAAGCTCCAACGCCTGACCATTGAGGGTGGACGCGTCAAAGCCCATGGCGCACGCCCCCATGCGGTCGATCAGCAGCCGCGCTGGGTGGTTCAGCGTGCCAAAGAACGCAGGCTCGGCCAGCGCCACCCGCAACACCGGCATTTGCAGTCGGGCGAACCAGACCCGGATCACGGCAGGGATGCGCTCCTCGGTCAGGATGCTCTGAAACATCAACGCCACCACCTCGATGATGGCTTTCTCGCCCGCGCTGCCCGCCTGCTGTTTCAACTCGGTGCTGTGCTGGCGCAGCGACCGGGCCGCGGCCAGCACCCGGTCGGGCGCCCCGCTGGCGTCGGGCAGCGCGCCGGTCAGCGGGTCGGTCGCCAAACCCGCAGGGGGCGAGCGCAAGGCACGCAACAAACCTGGCGACACCTCAGGCAACGGCCCACGGGCGGGGCCTGCGTCACCGGCCTGCTCCCCCAACACCCGCATCAGTTCGTCCAACACGCTCTCGGCGCTCTGCGGCTTCGCAGGGGCCTGCGCCGGAGTCCCCAACGGCGACCACGACGACGCCACCGCCCCTCGGACCGACACCGGCGGCGTCTCGCCACGGTGGGTGGTGGCAGCGTCCAGCGCGCCCCATTCGGTGCGTCGCACCAGGGGGCGCAGGTCGATCTCGGCCATCACACCAGCACGGACCAACAGCACGTTCGCCTCGTGGTAGGCCGCCATCAGCGCCGGGGCGAGGTGCTGGGGCCAGACGTCGGGCAACAGGTTCCAGGCGGCGTGGCTCAAGCCACTGCCCAGCCACTGCGCGACCAGGTGTTGCGCCAGCACTTCGGGTCGCAACACATCGTGGGAGGGCAGATCGCTGCTGGCTTCAAGGTGCTGCACCCGCAGCCGCAAGTCGTTCAGCTCCCAACTGACGTGGTCGAGCATCGACAAGCTCAGGCGAGACGAGAGGATGTGGTTCTCCACCACATCTTTGCCCATCAGCTCCAGCGTGCCGGTCCTTGGGCCACTGGCCGTGTGCTCGCTGTGAAGGGCGCGGGCGGCGTTTTGCCAGGCGGCGGTGCTGCGCTGCACCCACTGGTGACTGTGTTCGCGGAACGCGGCCCAAGCGTCGCGCCGGACCTGGACCTCACGGCCGTTGCCCGCTTCGTCAATCAGTTGGTCCAGCCGCTCCTGGATGCCTGTGGCCACGCCAGGCAACCCGGCACAGGCCACTTGGGTGAACCGCTCCCGCGCCTGCGCCGCCAGCGCCAGAGGCGCCGCCGGTAGGCTGCGGGAAACGGGGGTCACATCGGTACGGGAAAGTTCAAACCGTGGCGCCGGCGTTGGGGTCCGACGGGTCGCCCTTGTCTTTCTTATCGGTCGCCTTGATCAGATCTTCACGGTTGATGCCCAGCCACAACGTGATGCCCGCCGCCACGAACACCGACGAGTAGATGCCAAAGCAAATGCCAATGGTCAACGCCAGCGCAAAGTAAAACAGGGTGGGCCCGCCGAACAACAACATGGACAGCACCATGATCTGGGTCGAACCGTGGGTGATGATGGTGCGGCTGATGGTGGAGGTGATGGCGTTGTCGATCACTTCGGTGGGCGTCATCTTGCGGAAGCGCTTGAAATTTTCACGAATCCGATCGAACACAACCACCGACTCGTTGACCGAGTAGCCCAGCACGGCCAGCACGGCCGCCAACACCGCCAGCGAGAACTCCCACTGGAAGAAGGCGAAGAAGCCCAAAATGATCACCACATCGTGCAGGTTGGCAACGATGGCCGCGAGGGAGAACTTCCACTCAAAGCGGAACGCCAGGTAAATCATGATGCCGATGATCACCACGCCCAAGGCCTTTAGACCGTCCACCACCAGTTCCTGACCCACTTGCGGGCCCACGAATTCGGTGCGTCGCAGCGACACGTCGGGCGTGGCCGCTTTCAAAGCCGCTAAAACCTGATCGCTCTGCTGTGCAGACGTCGTGCCTTTTTGGGCTGGCAACCGGATCATCACGTCGCGTGCGGTGCCAAAGTTTTGCACCTGCACCTCGGTGTAGCCCAGCTGGGACACCACACCACGCACCTTCTCCAGGTCGGCGGGCTGCGAGTAGCTCACCTCCATCAAGGTGCCACCGGTGAATTCCACCGACAGGTGCAGACCCCGGGTGAACAAGAAGAACACGGCGGCCAGAAAAGTGGCCAACGAGATCACGTTGAACACCAGCACGTGGCGCATGAACGGGATATCTTTGCGGATCTTGAAAAACTCCATGGTCGTCTGTCCTTGATCCGTTCAGTCTGCTTTGGCTACGCCAGCGGGTTCTGGCTTCCAGATCGTGCCGATCGACACGCTCTTGAGTTTCTTTTGCCGCCCGTACCAGAAGTTCACTAGCCCGCGCGAGAAAAACACCGCGGAGAACATGCTGGTCAAAATGCCGATGCAGTGCACCACCGCGAAACCGCGGACCGCACCCGAGCCAAACGCCAGCAACGCCAAACCCGCGATCAGGGTGGTGATGTTGGAATCCAAAATGGTGGCCCAAGCCCGCTCATAGCCCGCGTGGATGGCCGCCTGAGGAGAGACCCCGTTGCGCAGCTCCTCGCGCACCCGTTCGTTGATCAACACGTTGGAGTCGATGGCCATGCCCAGCGCCAACGCCATGGCTGCCATGCCTGGCAGCGTGAGGGTGGCTTGCAGCATCGACAGCACCGCCACCAGCAGCAGCAAATTGACGGCCAGTGCAATACCGGAAAACAGGCCGAACAGCATGTAGTAGCCGGCCATGAAAGCCACGATCACCGCGAAGCCCCAAGCCACGCTGTAAAAGCCCTTGGCGATGTTCTCAGCACCCAGGCTGGGGCCGATCGTGCGCTCTTCGATGATCTCCATCGGCGCGGCGAGCGAGCCGGCGCGCAACAACAACGCCACGTCGTTGGCTTCGGCAGTGGTCATGCGGCCCGAGATCTGTACCCGGCCACCGCTGATCTCGGAGCGGATCACCGGCGCGGTCACGACCTCGCCCTTGCCCTTTTCAAACAACAAAATGGCCATGCGCTTGCCCACGTTGTCGCGGGTCACGTCGCGAAAGATGCGTGCGCCTTTGGCGTCCAGCGTCAGGTGCACCGCCGCCTCTTGGGTTTGGTTGTCGAAGCCGGGTTGGGCGTCGGTCAGGTTCTCGCCGGTCAGCAACACCTGTTTCTTCACGATCACCGCCTGGCCATTGCGCTCCAGGTAGCGTTCGGCGCCGAACGGAACCGGGCCAGCGTTGGCCTCGGCGCTGCGGGCCTCGGCGCTTTCGTCGACCAAACGCACCTCCAGCGTGGCGGTGCGGCCAAGAATGTCTTTGGCTTTGGCGGTGTCTTGCACGCCTGGCAGCTGCACCACGATGCGGTCCTGCCCTTGCTGCTGGATCACCGGCTCGGCCACACCCAGCTCGTTGATGCGGTTGTGCAGCGTGGTGATGTTCTGCTTGAGCGCCTGGTCTTGCACCCGGCGGGCGGCTTCGGGTTTGATGGTGGCGCTGAGTTTGAACTCGACCCCGCCATTGGCCGCATCGGTACCGCCTTTGGTTTGCAGGTCGGCGAATTGGTCGGCCAGCAGGTTGGTGGCGGCCTGCAGGGTGGCCGCGTCGCGGAACTGGATCTCGACCACCTGACCGCTGCGGGCGATGCCACTGTGGCGGATGTTTTTCTCGCGCAGTGCGCTGCGGATGTCGTTGGTGAGGGACTCGGCCCGCTTGGTCAGAGCCGCCTGCATGTCCACCTGCAGCATGAAGTGCACGCCGCCGCGCAGGTCAAGGCCGAGGTACATGGGCGCGGCGTGCAAGGCGGTCAGCCAAGCAGGCGAGCGTGGCACCAAATTGAGCGCCACCACGTAAGACGGGTCGGTTGCGTCGGGGATCAGCGCGCGCTCGATCGCGTCTTTGGCCTTCAACTGCACGTCGGTGCTGCCAAAACGCGCGCGAACCGAATTGCCCTCCAGCGCCAAGGCGTCGGGCGCGATCGCCGCCGCTTGCAAGGCTTCGGTCACGCGGGCCAGGGTGGTGTTGTCCACCTTGACTGTGGCTTTGCCGCTGGACACCTGGACCGCAGGCGCTTCACCGAAGAAGTTCGGCAAGGTGTACAGGGCACCGATCAACAGCGCGACCACGATGATCGCGTACTTCCAGATGGGGTAACGGTTCATGAACGCGCTTCAGAAAAGTATTGGGACTGCCGGGTCAGAGCGTGCCTTTGGGCAACACCTGGATCACCGCGCTGCGTTGGATTTGCACTTCCACACCGTTGGCGATCTCCAAGCTCAGGTGGGCGTCGCCCAGTTTGCTGACCTTGCCCAACAAGCCCCCGGCGGTGGCGACCTCGTCACCCTTGGCCAGCGCGTCGATCATGGCCCGGTGCTCTTTTTGCTTCTTCATTTGTGGCCGGATCATCACGAAATACAGCACCACAAACATCAACACGATCGGACCCATGCCAGCCAGGGTCGACATCAGGTCACCGCCACTGGCAGCAGCGGCGGGTGCGGTTTGGGCAAAAGCGAAAGAAATCAACACAGGAAGCTCCAAGAACGTTGGCCTGCTGTTGGCAGGCCCCAAAGAAGGTCCTCACGCGCAGTTCAACCCGGGCGCTGAGGCGGCTTTTGCGATTGTATGCGGGGCACTTTTCATCGCTAAGCAGCCAATTCCTGCAGACCGGCAAGACTTTTCTGTGGCGGCTGCGCCCGGCCGTCATCTGCCTTACACGTCCAATGCCTAAGCTGGTCGCATGTTCCGCACTTTCTTCGTTCAACGCGCTTTGGCTCCATGGGTCCTGCTGATCGCGTGGGTGGCGCTGGCCGCCTGTGGCGGCGGGGGTGCCGATTCGACCCCGGAGGCACTTCCAGCCGTTGAGTCAGCAAGTGGCGGTACGGGCACAGGCGCCGTTGCAGGCGCTACCGTCCGAGGCCGCGCGATCTACCAAACCATTTGCATCAACTGCCACGCACCCAACCCAGACGACGACCGCCGAGGTGTCCGCCGGGCCAGCGCATCAAGTATTTTGTTTGCGGTCCAAGCCATCAACCAAATGCGGTTTTTGCGCGACACGATTGGCCCGAAAGAAGCGGCCGATCTGGAGGCTTGGTTATCCAGTCCGTCCTAGGTGCGGGTAGGCTCAAGGCGCCCGCAATGCCGCCCATTTCGCGCGCGCGGCTTGGAGGTGTCGGGCTTTCACATGGCCGAAGCCCTTGATCTGCTCGGGAATGCGCGCGAGCTCGACCGCTTGGCAATGGTTTTCTGCGTTCAGGCGGGTCAGCCAATGACGCACCGCGTCGGTGTATTCACCGATCAGGGCCCGTTCGGTCCGGCGTTCTTCGGTGTGGCCAAAAACGTCCAACGCGGTACCGCGCAGGAACTTGAACGGCGCCAGCAGGCGAAACGCGGTCTGCACCCAAGGTCCGAACTTCTTTTTTTGCGATTCCCCTTTGTCGTTGGTCTTGGCCAACAACGGTGGCGCGAGGTGGTAAGTGAGTTTGAAGTCGCCTTCGAACATCGCGTTGACACGCGCATGAAAGGCCGGGTCTGAGTGAAGCCGCGCCACCTCGTACTCGTCCTTGTAGGCCATCAGTTTGAACAGGTTGCGGGCCACGGCGTCGCTGAGGTCGGTTTTCTTCAGCGGCGCTTCGGAGGCGCGAACGGTGTCCACGAAAGCAGCGTACTTCGCGGCGTAGGCGGCGTTTTGGTAGCCGGTGAGAAAGGCCACGCGGCGCGCGACCACGTCGTCCAGCGTCTCGCGCTTCTGCACATGCACCACCTGGGCAGGTGTGCACAGCGAGGCCACCCGGACCGGGTCCACCGCCGCGCGGCGCCCCCAAGCGAACGCGGCCAGATTGAGGTCGACCGCCACCGCGTTGAGTTCGATCGCACGCTGCAACGACCACAACGCCAAGGGCACCCAGCCCTTTTGCCAGGCGTAACCCAGCAGCATGGGATTGGTGTACAGGCTGTCGCCCATCAGCTTGACCGCGACCGCGTCGGCATCGAAGCGGGCCACGGCTTGCTCGCCCACGGCCTGGGCGATCGCGGCCACGCAATCGTCGGCCGGGTTCTGCCAGTGGCCGTTCCTCACAAAAGCGGCGGTGGGTGCGCCGTGGCTGTTCAACGCCACATGGGTGCGGCCCACCCGCATGCGCAGCGCCGTTTCTTTGCTGGCGGTGACGATGGGGTCGCAACCGATGACCAGGTCGGCCGCGGCCATGCCGACGCGGGTGGTGCGAATGTTGTCTTGGTGGGGCGCGATCAGCACATGGCTCCAGGTCGCCCCACCTTTCTGGGCCAGCCCCCCGGCGTCTTGCGTGACGATACCCCTGCCTTCCAGGTGCGCGGCCACGCCCAGCAACTGACCGATGGTGATGACGCCGGTACCGCCCACACCCGCCACCACAATGCCCCACACCCCCGCGCCGCCCAGTTCAGGCACGCGCGGCTCGGGCAGGGGGCCGCCAAACAGCGTATCGTCGTCGGGTGAGGCAACGGCAACGGCGGTGGCTTTCTTTTTGAGGCGACCGCCTTCCACCGTGACGAAGCTCGGGCAAAAGCCTTTCACACAGCTGAGGTCCTTGTTGCAAGTGCTCTGGTTGATGGTGCGTTTGCGGCCGAATTCGGTCTCCAGCGGCTCCACGCTCAGGCAATTGCTTTGCACGCCGCAATCGCCACAGCCCTCGCACACCAATTCATTGATGACAACCCGCACCGCTGGGTCTGGCAGCGTGCCGCGCTTGCGACGGCGGCGCTTCTCGGTGGCACAGGTCTGGTCGTAAATGATGACCGTGGTGCCAGGGATCTCGCGGAAGGCGCGCTGCACCGCGTCCAGCGTGTCGCGGTGCTGGACCGCAATGCCTGCGGGCAGACCGGTCGCGCCCGCGTATTTTTCTGGCTCATCGGTCACGATGGTGATCTTGACCGCGCCTTCGGCCCGCATGCTTTGTGCGATCTGCACCACGCTGTGCCCTTCCGGGCGTTCGCCGATCTGTTGGCCGCCGGTCATGGCGACCGCGTCGTTGTACAGGAGCTTGTAGGTGATGTTGACGCCCGCAGCGATGCTCTGGCGCACCGCGAGGATGCCGCTGTGGAAGTAGGTGCCGTCGCCGAGGTTGGCGAAGATGTGCCGCTCTTGGGTGAACGGCTGCTGGCCGACCCACGGCACCCCCTCGCCCCCCATTTGGGTGAAGCCGGTGGTGCTGCGGTCCATCCACAACGCCATGAAATGGCAACCGATGCCCGCCATGGCGCGCGACCCCTCGGGCACCTGGGTGCTGGTGTTGTGCGGGCAGCCGGAGCAAAACCAGGGCTGGCGCTCGGCTTTGACCTCCAGCACCTGCAGCGCGCGCTCTTTGGCTTGCAGCACGGCGAGCCGAGCGTCGATGCGGGCCATCATGTCGCCATCCACACCGAGCTTCTTCAAGCGCTGCGCAATGGCTTTGGCGATGATGGCGGGCGACAGATCGGCGTTGGCGCGCAGCAAGGTGTTGGCGCTGGGATTGGGCATGCCCCATTCGCCGCCTGAGAAGTCCCCTTCGACCTCGTTGAACTTGCCCAGCACGTTGGGTCGCACGTCGGCGCGCCAGTTGTAGAGCTCTTCTTTCAGCTGGTATTCGATGACCTGGCGCTTTTCTTCCACCACCAGAATCTCACGCAGGCCCTTGGCAAACTCGCGCGTGCCCTGCGCTTCCAGCGGCCACACCACCCCCACCTTGTGCAGGCGGATGCCAATGTGGCGGCAGGCGTCGTCGTCCAGGCCCAGGTCCAGCAGCGCCTGCCGGGTGTCGTTGTAGGCCTTGCCGCTGGCGATCAGGCCAAAGCGGTCCCCGTTGCCACCGTTCGGGCCTTCGATGGCGTTGTGGTTCAGCCGGTTGGCGCGGATGTAGGCCAGCGCGGCGTACCACTTGAAGTCGAACAGGCGGGTCTCTTGGTCGAGTGCGTTGTCGGGCCAGCGGATGTGCACACCGCCCGGCGGCATGTCGAACTCGGGCAGCACGATGCCCACCCGCTCCGGGTCGATGACCGTCGTCGCGCTGGACTCGACGATTTCCTGGATGGTTTTCATGCCCGCCCACACGCCGGAGAACCGGCTCATGGCGAACGCGTGCAGGCCGAGGTCCAGAATGTCCTGCACGCTGGCTGGAAAGAACACCGGCAGGCCGCAGGCTTTGAAGATGTGGTCGCTCTGGTGCGCGGCCGTGCTGCTCTTGGCGACGTGGTCGTCCCCGGCCACCGCGATCACCCCGCCCCAGGGCGCGGTGCCTGCCATGTTGGCGTGCTTGAACACGTCGGAGCAACGGTCCACACCCGGGCCTTTGCCGTACCAGATGCCGAACACGCCGTCGAACTTGTTGCTTCCGGACGGCGCAAAACCCAGCTGCTGCGTGCCCCACAACGCGGTGGCCGCCAGCTCTTCGTTCACGCCCGGCTGGAACACGATGTTCTGCGCCTTGAGGTGGGGCGCAGCCTTCCACAGCGCTTGGTCGTACCCCCCCAAAGGCGAACCCCGGTAGCCACTGATGAAACCCGCTGTGTTTTTGCCTGCCCGCTGGTCCCGGCAGCGTTGCAGCATGGGCAGCTTGACCAGCGCTTGCACACCGCTCATGAACGCACGCCCGTGCTCCAGGCGGTATTTGTCGTCCAGCGTCACCGTCTCCAAAGCCCGGCGCACATGGTCTGGGAGGAGGGCGTTCATCGGCTTTTGCTCCAAGTTGGCGGGTGGCCAAGCAGTTGCCACCCGTCCCTCATCTTGCGCGAAAGCTGGGCGGTTGAAAACGAGGAACAACCACAGCCTACAGACTCATTGCCCGTTGGGTGACCCATGATCCGCATCCAAATGAAAAAGCCCAGCCGGGAAAACGGCTGGGCTTGTGGGCCATTTGCCTCTTACAAATTCGCCAATGCGTCAGTATTTCCCGCTAGGACAGGGAAACGTCAGACGTTGAGTCAAACGCCGACTTTGCCGCCGTCGTTCTTGGTGATGACGATGGTGGCCGAGCGTGGGCGGCGGCGGTTGTTGGCCACCGAGACATCGGCCGTGGCGGTCGCGTCGGTGCTGTATGGCCAGTAGCTGCCAAACGTGTTGGTCGAGAAATTGGGCGCAGTGGACTCGCCCGGGTGCTGAATGTTCACAAAGATCGCCTTGCCGTCTGGGGACTCGGTGATGCCAGTGATTTCACACTCTTTGGGACCGACCAAGAATCGTCGCAGCGTGTTGTTCGTGGCGGCTGCGCCAGCGAACGTGGCTTGTGTCGCTGTGGCGGGCGGTGACACGGCGGTGTTGGTGTTGGTCACCGTGACCGCACCACCGTCGCCCACACGGCCGGGAACCGCCGCCATCATCATGCAGTTGGTGACGTCGGTGTAAGCACCGTCGTCGGTCTGCAACCAAAGCAACCCGGGGGTGGCGTTGCTGAACCACAGCCCGTCGGGGCTGGAGAAGTCGTTGCTAGCGGTCAGCTTAGAGATGTTGGCAGCGGCGGCGGTGTTTTCTCGTGCGCCGAACAGGTACACGTCCCAGCGCATGCTTGTCCCCGCCACGCCCGCCGATTCCGCCATGCGGATCACGTGGCCGTTGCGGTTACCCCGTGTCACCTGACCGCTGGTGGTGGTGTTGTCGTAGAAGCGCGGGTTGGCCGGGTCGGTGTTGTCGATGCGGCGCGAGCTGTTGTTGGTGAGGGTGACGTAGACCTCACCGTTGGCAGGGTTGACGCCCGCCCACTCGGGGCGGTCCATTTTGGTGGCGCCAGCGGCGTCGGCCGCATGGCGGGCGTTGATCAACACGTCGGCCTGGTCAGCGAAGGCATACCCGGCGTAGCTGGTTGTAATGTTGTTGATGCCAAAGCGCAGCTCCAGCCACGTTCCGGTGCCGTCGGCGTTGAACTTGGCTGCGTAAAGCTTGCCGTTGTCGAGGTACTTGTCACCAGCAGCAGTACCGCGGGTGGCGTCGGCTGGGTCCCACACCGCGTCGGACACATACTTATAGATGTATTCGTTTTGAGAGTCGTCGCCCATGTACCACACCAGCGGCTGGCCTGCGACCACCGGCCCCAACCAAGCGCCTTCGTGGCCCATGCGACCCAGGGCGGTGCGCTTCTTGGGCACCGAGCTCGGGTTGAACGGGTCGATCTCGACCACCCAGCCGTAGGTGTTGGCCACGTTGCGGTAGTCGTCGCTGCCGTCGGCGGAAGTGCCACGCTTTTCGGCGTTCCAGCGGCCATACAGGTTATCCGCCGTGTCCGGGGTGACGGTGGCCCACAGTTCGCGGCCACTCCCATTGACACCGTAACGGTTGAACGAGGCGATTTCTTTGGCGGTTCGCACCAGGTTGTCGCCACTGGCGATAACCGGCGGCGTGGCGGTCGGGTTGGCGGCGACGCTGACCCGGCGGAAGTAACCCGCCCAATTTTCTTCACAGGTCAGATAGGTGTACCACGGGGTGTAGCCATGGGCGCAGTTGTTCACCGTGCCACGCGTGCGGCTACCGGTGGGCGAAAACTTGGTGACCATGCCAGGGGCGCGGGCGGCTGGGCCGGCCAGGTCCATTTCGGTCAGCGTGTGCACACGCCGGTTGAAGGCGGAGTCTTGCTTGTAGCTCCAGGCGCCGTTGGCGCCGCGGTTGACCTCGATCACGCTGACCCCGTGAACAAAGAATTCCTTCATCACTTCTTCGGCCACAGTGCGCGCCATCGCCAACCCTGTGCCCGAAATGGTTTGGCCTGTGGGGTGCAAGAAAGCTGGGGTGATGGCCTCGTGGTTCATGCACAGCAAGCCGCGGCTGGCCGCGTTTTTGTCGTACTGGTTATTGGCGCCAAGGCCAAAATACTCCATGCCGTCGTGGTGGTCGCCTGCCCGCAGCGCGTAGGTCGCAGCGGCGTCGGAGCCGTCGTTGGCATAAGCAGCCACCGAAGCGGCGATCGGATCGCCCAAGCGGTACAACACGCTGGCGGTGTAGCCTGCGGGCACCGTGACCATGTCCGCCAGGGACTTGGCAACGGGGTTGAAAGACAGGTTGATGCTGGCAGGCTGGATTGGGGTTGGCGGGGTCGAGGGGGCGGCCGCAGCGGCGGTTCCTCCACCGCCGCCGCCGCATGCCGACAGCGCCATGGTGCCCAGCATCGCGCTGGTGGCGGTGCCCACACCGGCCTTGAACAGGCTGCGGCGGCTCAAGCGCGCTTCAACAATTTCCTCGAAAGAAGGGCCGCTGGTGGGGTTACGGCCGATGTCGTCGGGGTCAACATCGTTCAGGTTCAGGGGTGGCATGGCGTTCATGGGGATCACCTTTCAAGTCAGGAGGACACAGACCCAAAACGGTAAGGGACACCGATGACACGTCTGTGGCACTGGCGTGATGCTTGTGTGTCCAACATCCGATCACCCCGCCGCACTCAGCGCACCAGTTGCTGGGCGTGGTGCGCCAGATGGTCGGCGATGAAGCTGGCGATGAAGTAATAGCCGTGGTCGTAGCCGGGGTGCTGGCGCAACCGCAAAGGCTGCCTCACCGTCGCACAGGCCCGATCGAACGCGGCGGGCAGCAACTGGTCGGCCAGAAACTTGTCGTCCAGCCCCTGGTCGATCAAGATGCCTCCGGGGAACGGCGGCCGGGTTTGCGCGGCCATCAATCGGCTGGCGTCGTGCGTGTGCCAAGTGCTGCGGTCGGTACCCAGGTAGCCGGTGAACGCTTTTTGGCCCCACGGGCAGTCCACAGGTGCGCAAATCGGCGCAAAAGCCGACAGCGACTGGAACACACCGGGGTGGCGCAGGGCCAGGGTCAGTGCGCCGTGGCCACCCATGGAGTGGCCAAAGATGCCCAGGCGTTGCGCATCGATGGGCAAGGCCTCGGTCACCAGGCCGAGCAGCTCGTGGATGAGGTAGCTCTCCATGCGGTAGTGGCTGGACCATGGCGCCTCGGTCGCGTCCAGGTAGAAACCAGCGGCCAGGCCGAAATCCCAGTGATCTGACTCCCCCGGCAGGTTGGCCCCGCGGGGGCTGGTGTCGGGCGCGATCAGGGCCAGGCCCAGCTCAGCCGCCAGGCGCTGCGCACCGGCTTTGATGACAAAGGTCTCCTCCGTGCAAGTGAGGCCCGCCAGGTACAGCAGCGCGGGCACCTTGCCCCCGGCGGCGTCGATCCGGGCCTGCGGTGGCAGGTACACCGCAAACCGCATGGGCAGGCCAATCTCACGCGAGGCGTGCCGGTAGAAACGCTGCACACCGCCAAAGCAGCCGTGCTGGCTCAGCAGCTCCAGTTCAGCCACCATCAGTACAACACCACGCCGCGGATGGACTCGCCGCGCTTCATCAGGTCAAAGCCCTTGTTGATGTCTTCCAGCGGCATGGTGTGGGTGATCAGGTCGTCGATGTTGATCTTGCCTTCCATGTACCAATCCACGATCTTGGGCACATCGGTGCGGCCGCGTGCGCCGCCAAAGGCAGAGCCCTCCCACTTGCGCCCGGTCACCAGCTGGAACGGACGGGTGCTGATCTCGGCCCCCGCCTCGGCCACGCCGATGATGATGCTGCGGCCCCAGCCCTTGTGGGTGCATTCCAGTGCCTGCCGCATGACTTTGGTGTTGCCGATGCACTCGAAGCTGTAGTCGGCACCGCCGTCGGTGAGCTGCACGATGGCGTCCACGACGTTGCCGCCTGCGGCCTCGATGTCTTTCGGGTTCAGGAAGTGCGTCATGCCGAACTGGCGTGCCATGGCCTCGCGGGCCGGGTTGATGTCGATGCCGATGATCTTGTCGGCCCCCACCATCTTGGCGCCCTGGATCACGTTCAGGCCAATGCCGCCCAGGCCGAACACCACCACGTTGGCGCCCGCCTCCACCTTGGCGGTGAACAACACCGCACCGATGCCGGTGGTGACGCCACAGCCGATGTAGCAGACCTTGTCGAACGGCGCGTCGGGGCAGATCTTGGCCAGCGAAATCTCGGGCGCCACCGTGTGGTTGCTGAACGTGCTGGTGCCCATGTAGTGGAAGATGGGTTGGCCGTTGAGGCTGAAACGCGAGGTCGCGTCGGGCATCAGGCCCTTGCCCTGGGTGCCGCGGATCAGCTGGCACAAATTGGTTTTGCGGCTCAGGCAAAACTTGCACTGGCGGCACTCCGGGGTGTAGAGCGGGATGACATGGTCACCCTTTTTCAGGCTGGTGACGCCGGGGCCCACGTCCACCACCACACCGGCGCCTTCGTGGCCCAGGATGGCCGGGAAAATGCCCTCCGGGTCGGCGCCACTCAGGGTGTAGTAGTCGGTGTGGCAGATGCCGGTGGCCTTGATTTCCACCAGCACCTCGCCGAACTTCGGCCCTTCGAGGTCCACGGTTTCGATGGTCAGGGGTTGGCCTGCTTGCCAGGCAACGGCGGCGCGGGTTTTCATGGGAAGCCTCTCAGATGGGGTTGACGTGGGATGAATGGACCGAAAAATGAAAGATCGGGGGCCGAACCGGCTGGCAGCGCCCGGTGGCGGGCGTGTGTCAGGGGACACGGCCGTCGCCGTTTGTGTCTTTGGTGTGTGAGATTACAACCGACCGGCGACCACGCCGCCCGACGCGGCGCGAATGCCCTGCGGGCGGCGCCACCCCTCGCCACCCCTCGCCCTCCCTCGCCACTGCGGATCACTCCTGTTTTGATAGCTGCATCGCCATACAAAACGTGGGCTGAGGGCCAAAAACGCATTTGGAACCCCCTTGCAATGGCCCAAAACCCCAAAAATGTGGCTTTGTCCAAACACAGGCTCAAGCGCTGCAGGTACGCCCTGCCGCCCGATGCGCCAGAGCGCCATTCAGCGGCGTGGCGCGGGCCCCTCTCCACGCGCCGTCACTTGGGCCACAGCACCCACAGGCGCAGCGGCTGCTTGATGCGGCCTGCGAGTTCACCGGCTTCGTCGTGCCAGCCGGTGAAGTAATCGGCCCGCACCGCGCCCACAATGGCCGACCCCGTGTCTTGCGCGAACACCAGCTTCTGCAGCTCCACCGCAGGCCCGCTGGTGGACAGCCACACCGGCGCACCGTAGGGAATGCTGCCTTTGTCCACCGCGATGGAGCGGCCCGGTGTCAGCGCCACGCCCAACGCGCCGCGCGGCCCGAACACGCTGTCCAGCGCGGTCATGGCCTCATCTCGGAAAAACACAAAGCGCGGGTTGCTCCACATCATCTCGTTGACGCGGCCAGGGTTCTCGGCCACCCAACGCTTGATGTTGGCCCAGTTCACGCTGCGCAATTCACCGCGCTCCAGCAACCAGCTGCCCACGCTTTTGTAGGGGTGGTTGTTGGTCGCCGCAAAGGCGATACGCACCAGCTTCTTGTCGCCATTCGGCTCGCTGATGCGCACCCGACCCGAGCCCTGGATCTGCACGATCAACACGTCCACCGGGTCGGCCACCCAGGCGATCACGTGGCCCTGCAGCTTGCGCCGGGCTTCGGGCAGGGTATCGATCTCCTGGCGGGTGAACCAGGGCTTGTTGGCGTCCAGGCCGGGCGGGGGCCGGTACAAGGGCACCTTGAACTGCGCGGTCTGCACCCGGCTGGCCTCCACCAGCGGCTCGTAGTAGCTGGTCAGCAGCCCGACGGACTGGCCTTCCAGGGACTCCACCCGGTAGGGCTGCAGGCGCTGCACCAGCCACTGCCGCTGCGCCAGATCGCCGCCGATGCTGAGCTGCCGCACCTCGGCACACAGCTCGGTGAAATTCGGCAGCGGCCGCTCGCAACTGCGGATCCAGGCGTTCCAAGCCTCGTGCATCGAGTCTTGGGTCAGGCCAGGCAGGTCGCGCCAGCGCACTGGCACCCAGCGGCTTTTGGGCTGCAGACGCACTGGTGGCAGGGGGGCGAGGTCTTCCGCCTCGAACGAAAACACCGGCTTGGGCGCGGGCGGCGGTGCGGGCACCACCACCGGGGCAGGCGGGGGTGGGGGCGGGAGGGCTGGGGGCGGTTTGGGGGCCAAAGCCCCGCAGGCGGCAAGGCTTCCTACAATCGCGGCCATGCTGGACCACTGGAGGATGTGAGACATGACGCTGCTGTTGTTGGAGGCGTTGGCCGCTGGCCTGTTGTTGGTGGGCATTGTGTGGTGGACCATGTTTTCTGGTCGCCGGGGCGGCGAGCTGCCGCCAGAAAAAAAAGACGCTGACTCAGCAGACCCGAATTCGGAAAAATGACCCCATCGCGGGGCCACAGGCCCGTGGCGTCAATGGATCAAGTGGTCACAGGTCTTGCAGCAAGTGAACCAGGTCGACCGCCGACTTGACCCCCATTTTATCGAACACCCGGGCGCGGTGAACCTCGACGGTGCGCACGCTGATGTCGAGCGCGTCGGCGATCAGTTTGTTCGGCAGGCCCTGGGCCACCCGCTGCATCACGTCGCGCTCCCGTTCGGTGAGCTCGGCCATGCGGGCGCGCAGGCGTTCGCGTTCGGCGTCGCGCGCCAAGGCCGCCGCCGACGCCGCCAGCGCCTGCTCGACCCGGTCCACCAGCGCGTTGTCGGAGAACGGCTTCTCGCAGAAGTCGAACGCGCCGCGCTTGACCGCGTCCACCGCCGTGGCCACATCGGCGTGGCCCGTTAGAAAAATCACCGGCAGGCTGGCCAACAGGCCTTGGGCGCTGAGCTGGTCGAACAGCGCCAGGCCACTCATGCCGCCGGGCATGCGCACGTCGAGCAGCACGCAGCTGGCGTCGCGCGCGCGGCGCTGGGACAGCATCGCCAGAAAGGCCTCGGCGCTGGCAAACGCTTCGCTGTGCAAGCGCCGGGTGCGAAGCAACCAGCCCAGGGCGTCGCGCACGCTGGTGTCGTCGTCAACGATGAACACGGTGGCGTGGGCTGCGGGTTGCATGCTGTCTCCTGAGGTGGCGGCCGCTTCAGCCCGCTTTGGCCAGCGGCAGGGTGAAGGTGAACACGGTGCCGCGGGGCTCGCGCCGGGCGAACGACAACTGCCCACCGTGCTGCTCCACCACGGTGCGGCACAGGCTCAGGCCCAGGCCCATGCCTTCGGCTTTGGTGGTGAAGAACGGGGTGAACAGCTGCGCGGCCACCGCCTCGCTGATGCCTTGCCCCGCGTCGGCGACAGAGAACGCCACCGCCTCGGTGTCGGGCACCCGCCCCACACCGATGTGCAGTGTGCGGTCGGCGAGCGCCGGGGCGGGCGCGGCCGACGGCTCTGCGGGCAGGTCCATCGCTTGCATGCCGTTGCGCACCAGGTTCAGCAACACCTGTTCAACCATGGTGCGGTCGCACAACACGTGGGGCAGGTCGGTGGGGCAGTCGGTGACCACCCGAACGCCGAGCTTGCGGGCTTGCAGCGACGCCAGCGGCATCACCGCGTCGAGCAGGGCGTGCGGCGCCACCGCTGCGCGGTCCTGGTCGCGGCGGCGAACGAAGTCGTGCACGCTTTTGATGATCTTGCCCGCCCGCTCGGCCTGGCCCGCGATGCGCTGCACCGCCTCGGCCAGGCTGCTTTGCGCTGGGGCGTTGAGCGGCTCTTGCTGCGCGCGCTCCAGCAGGTTGAGCGAGCCACTAGCGTAGCTGGAAATGGCCGCCAGCGGCTGGTTGAGTTCGTGGCTCAGCAGCGACGCCATCTCGCCCACCATGGCCAGCCGCGCGGTGGCCTGCAGCCGCTCCTGGCGGGTGCGGGACAGCTCTTCTGTGCGGCGCTGGGCGCTCAAGTCCAGGCAGGCGCTCATCCAGCCGGTCTGCGCGCCCGCGGCGTTGATGAGTGGCGCTTCGATGATGAGCACCGGAAAGCGGGTGCCGTCCTTGCGCATGAAGACCGACTCGAAGCCCTCGCGCGGGGGCATTTGCCCCGCCATGCGGATGTCGTGTCGGCGCTGGTATTCGCTTTGCTGTTCGGTCGGCCAGTAAGCGGCCGGGGCCTTGCTGCCGAGCAGCTCGTGCGCCTCAAACCCCACCATGCTGCAAAAGGCCGGGTTCACGTAGGTGATGCGGCCCTGCAAATCGCGCGCGCGCAGGCCGGTGACGAGCGAGTCTTCCATGGCTTTGCGGAAGGCCAGCGCATCGGCCAGGTCGTGTTCGGCACGCAGTCGGCGCCGCATGTCGTGGCCCAGCAACGCCAGCACCGCCAGCAGTGCGAGCGACATCGCGCTCACCAAGGCGGTGAGCAGGTTGGGGAACAGGTCGGGGCCGTCGCGCCAGCTGTCAAGCCGCAACACCATGGCTTGACCGGGCAGGTCCATCAGCTGCTGCGCGGTGAACACCCGCTGGCCCGGATTGGGCAGGCCGTGAACCGCCAGGCGGGTGCCGTCGGCCTCGGTGAACGACACCGCGAGGTCGGCGCGCAAGCGCGGCGCGAACAGCTCGGCCAGCAAACCGTTGAGCCCGTAAACCGCGACCAGGTAACCGGTGGTCTGACCTCGCTCCACCAACGGCAGGCACAGGTCCATCACTTCCAAGCCCATGCCGCTGTACTGGGGCACAAAGTAGCTGCTCGCATACGCCGGGACGCCCAAACGCTGCGCGGTGGCACAGGCCAGCTCGATTCCGGCCTGCGCCCGGTCGCGCCCAAGGCGGTCGAACACCGGCGGCAGGAACGGCGTGTCGGCCGAAGCCACGGTGCGCAAGGCGTCGTCGCGCCACTCCAGGCGCAGCAGCTCCCGGTGCTGGCGTAACACCTCGGCCGCTTCTTGCGACCAAGAACCGGGCGTGGGCCGGTTGAAATGCAGCGCCTGCAAGCTCTGCACATTGCGGCTGAGCAAGGCGCGCAGGTTGCCTTGCGCCTCGGTGGCGTCCTGGTCCAACCGCGACTGCAGCTGGGTCACCTCATAGCGGCTGGCCAACCAGACCAGGGTGCCCAGCAAGGTGACCACCAGACCCACCACCAGCACCCACAGCGACCATCGCGGCATACCCAGCCGGCTGGGCCACGACCCGGCGACCGAAGGCGCGGACAGGGACGGCGCAACGGGTGAAGACACGGTGGGCGGCAGCGCGGTGGACCGGTTCATGGCACGCGGCGGTGGGTCAGTGCGGGCAACTGGCGCCGCACCGTCGCCAGGCGTTCGGCATGGCACTCGCCCAGCACCAGGCCCGTGCCTTCGGGCCGCTGGGCCAGCAACTCACCCCACGGGTCGGCCAGCAGGCTTTGGCCCCAGGTGCGGCGGCCATTGCCGTGTCGCCCCCCCTGCGCCGCAGCCAGCACGTAGGCCTGGTTTTCGATGGCGCGGGCGCGCAGCAACACCTCCCAGTGCTTTTGGCCGGTGGTCCAGGTGAACGCGCTGGGCACCAGCAGCAATTCGGCGGCGAGCGCGCGGTACAGCTCCGGGAAGCGCAGGTCGTAGCAAATGCTCAGGCCCACGCGCCAGCGGTGGCCATCGCGCGAGGGCAGCTCGAACGCCACCGGCCCATGGCCCGCGCGCAACACCGCGGCTTCGTCGTACCGTTCGGTGTCGGTCTGGAAATTGAACAGGTGGACTTTGTCGTAGCGGGCCACGCAGCGACCGGTGGGCGCAAACACCAGCGTGGTGTTGAAGACCTGTTGCGGGTCCGGCGTGGCGATGGGCACGGTACCGCCCACCACCCACATCTGGCCCTGGCGCGCGGCGTCGGACAACAGCCGCTGCATCGGCCCGCCCGTGGGCAGGCCGTCGGGGCCGGGCGCGGGCTCGGCCAAAGCCAGCTTGTCGGTGTCCTGGTGGCCCAGCAGCCCAAAGTATTCGGGCAGAACCGCCAGCTCGGCGCCCGCATCGGCGGCCTGTGCGAGCAAACCGGCGGCGGTGGCGAGGTTCTCGGCCAGGTCGGGGGCCGACACCATTTGCAGCGCCGCGACCTTCATGGCGTCACCCCCGCAGGCACCGATGCGTTCGCCGCGCCAGGGACTGCCGGCCCAGACGACGCGGGTGGGGTGGGCGGGACCGGTGGGGCGGCAGGGGGTGAGGTGGGGGACACGGCGGGGGGCAAGGTCGCGCCCACCGGGCGGTCGGTACGCGTCACGCGGGGGTCGACCCAGGGGCCGTCGATGTGGAACTCTTGCGTGGTGGCCTGGATGAGCGGTCGGCGCAGCACCGCCTGTGCCAAGAAGGTGCCCAGGCCGACCGCCGGGTTGATGACGGCCGCCACCAGCGACGCAGTGCCTGCGTTGATCTCCGGCACCACCACCACCTTCAGGTCTTGGGTCTCGCGAGCCAGGTCGGCACGGCCTTCCATCAGCACCGCGGCGTTCACGCCCTTCATTTGCAGGTTGTTGGTGAAGGCCACGCCGTCGGTGATGCGCACGTCGCCCCGGATGAAGTCGAACGCGAAGCCTTCGCTGAACACGTCGCGGAAGTCGAGCGTCAGGCGGCGCGGCAACGCTTGCAGGCTCAGCACGCCCAGCAATTTCGCCAGCCCCGGCTCGGCCTTGAGGAACTGACCGCTTTCCATGCCCACGTTGAAAGCACCCTCCAGGCTGGGGTAGTCCAGCGCCAGCGGCGAGCCGGTCCAGGCCACCTGGCCTTCGATCTGCCCCTTGCCGCGCCGGATGGCGCCAGGCGTACCGAAGCGCTTGAGCAGCTCACCCGAGTCGCTCACGTCGAGCCGGAAATCCATGCGGGTGCGGCGCGGCGCGCCTGGGCTTGCGCCATCGCGCGCGACCCAGCTGCCACTGGCACTGAGGCTGGCCTCCGGCACAGAAACGTTGAGCTTGTTGAGCCGCCACTCCCGCGCCTGCGCGCCCCGGTTCACCGCGTCGATCTCGACCCGGCCCAGCGCCTTGCCATTGAGTTCCAGATCGTCCACCACGATGTCCAGCGCCGGGATGCTGTCGGGCTGGCGGTCCAGGATTTTCTCCACCCCGCTGGCGGCCGACGGCGCCAGGCGCAACCGCTGCAGCCGTGCCACGACCCGACCGGCCCCGCTGGCGTCGGGCGGGCGATACGACAGGCTGCCGTTCAACTCGCTCGCGCTGACCATGGCCCGCCACAGCGGGCCGTCGCGGGAGCCAGACAGCACCACGCCGTTGAGCTGGTAGGCGTCCCATTGCAGCTGCTCGGCCTGCAGCGCGATTTGCGTCGGCAGGTAGGCCGATGGCGAGGTGGCCACGGCCCGGGGCGCGCGTGGCACCGCAGCCAGTGGCGCGGCGGGTTGCAAGCCCTGCAGCACCTTTTGCCACGCACCCACGTTGACGGTGTTGAGCGCCACGCGCGCCACCACGCCCTCGCCGGGCGGCAACGCCACCGGCAGGGCCGCAGGGCCGCCTTGGGCCATGCGCAATGCGCCGCGCAGCACCTGCGGCTCCAGCGCCGACAGGTCGCGCTGGTAAAGCACCGACAACACGCCATCCAGTGTGATGCCCAGCTGGTCCTGCGGCGCCCGGCCGGCCTCGGGCGGCAGCAGCGTGTTCTCGTAGCGCAGCGGCCAGACCGCAGCGGCCGGTTTGTTCAGCGGGGCGGGCAGGTTCAGCGCCATGCCTTGCAGGTTGGTGCTGAAACTCAGCAGCGGCCGCCCGCGCTTGATCGCCAGGCTCGCGTTGTAAGCCGCGCTGCCCGCCGCGCCGCGGGCCAGCGCCGCGACCGCCCCCAGTTCGCTGGCCTGCTGCAACCCGTCGGCCGTGACGCTGCCGTCAGCGGTGAACAGCAAGCCGCCGTCGGGCACAGGCGCGCCCGCTGCGTCCAGCACCGTGCCGCCGCTGAAGCGGATCTCGCCGCCCAGCACTCGGCCCTGGGCGGCGAGGACGGTGAAACCGCGCTCGTTGTATTGCAACTGGCCAACCAGCTTATGGAAAGCGGGCGACTGCGGGGAAATGCGCAGGTCGTTGTCTTTGAAATTCACGCTGCCCTGCAGGGTGGTCCGGGCCATTTCGCGCAGCGGCAGCGTAAGCCGCAGCTTGTGCTCGGCGTTGCCGCTCGCGCTGGCCTCTGCCAACGCCTGCTGGGTCAGACCGTTCAGGGGCGACTGCTGGACCAAGCTCAGCAGCTCGGCCAGCGGGCCGCGGGCTTGGGCATTGACCACCACCACCGCGTTCGACAGGTCGTCGATCCGCGCCTCCAGCGGCTGCAGCACAAGGTTGGGCGACCCGGCGAAGCGGGCCTGTGCTTTCTGGACCTTGAGGGTGTTGCGTTCCACCACCAGTTCACCGCTGAGCTGGGTGAGGCCAGGCCAGCGGGTGCCGTCCCGGCTGGGCAGCGAGGGCGGTACGTACAAGTAGTCCACACCTTTGAGCTGTGCGGCGATGCGGAACTCGCCCGCCCCTGTCGGGGCGAACGGGAAGGCCAGCAGGTCGCCGCGCAGCTTGAACTTCACCGCGCTGGCTTGCCCGCGCAAGACCGAGGCGCGCACGTACTCGCGGGTGGTTTTGGGAATGCCCAGCGGCAGGTAACGGTGCACACGGGCCCCGTCGGCGCGGCTCAGGCTCCCTTGCAGGTCCAAGTGGCCGGGAAAACGGCGCTGGTCTGGCCCGGTGGCGGGGTCGCTGGTGCGCCAGGTGGCGCGCAGCTCCCCAGCGGTGTCCGCGTTGGCGAAACGGACGGAATCGGACTGCACCTCGATGCGCGGGCCCGCGACCCGCCACACCACCTCGGCGGTCAGTTGGTCCATAGGCAGCTCGGGCTGCTCGAACACGCCTGGGAACACCAGTCGGCCGTTGGCCAGCGCCAGCTGCGCACGGCCACCTTGATCGGTGAGCTCGAAGCTGACGTCGGCCCCCTCCACACCGGGGCGGCCGACCGGCTCCCGGGGGGGCTCGGCTGCCGGGGTGGTGCTTGAAGCGGGCGGGACCGCCGATGCCGCAACCAGCGCGGGGGGCACGGCCCCCGGCGCGGCCGACAAACTCAGCCCGGTGACCCGGCCATTGGCCTTGACCTGCGCCGGTGAATGCAAGGGCCCCTGCCACTGCGCCTGCAACTGCGCCACCAGGCCCTTGGGGGCCAGCTCGGCCAAGGCGGTGCGCCAGCGCTCGGGCAAAGGCAGGCGCTGGGCGATCTGGGCGAGGGCGGCGAGGTCGAGCCGGTCGCCGCGGAACTCGCCCCGCGCCGACGCCGCGTCGCCGGGCTCGGTGTAGCGCCACGCCACGTTGCCGCCCGGCCATTGCAGGCCGTCGTCGGTGCGGAACTGCAGGCCCTCTGTGGTCATCGCCAGCCCCCCCGGCAAGCGCTCGCCGCCCACGCGTCCCGACACCGTGTTCAGTGACAGAGGGGCCAGGTCGCGGCCCAGAGACACATCAACCCGGTGCAGCGCAAGGTCGGCGACCGCACCGGTCACTGCGCCCTCGTCCACCGTGACCCAGGCGCGCAGCGCGCCGTCGCCACGGGCGATGTCCACGCCCACGTTGGCGTGGCGGCGCAGCTGGGACAGATCGACAGAGGGGAAGTCGGCGTAGGCCTCGCCGCGCCAGCGCTGCAGGCGCGACGGACCGCCAGCGAACAAGGCCTGCACAAAGTCGCCGTGCAGGCTGAATCGGCTGCCCCAGTCGGCCGGGGGCGTGGCGTCCAGCCGCACCCGGTGGTGGCGCCCGCTGTTGCGCACCACCAGATCGACTTCGGTCAGGCTCAGCGGGGGGGCGGCGCGCTGCTCGTCGGTCCAGCGGACGCTGCCGCGGCGGATGACGAACTCGGTCTGGGAGAAAAACCAGTCGGCGGCGGGGCCGTCGCGGTCGGCGCCGCCCGGCAGCGCAGTGAGGTCCAGGCCCGCCACCCGGAGTCGACCGTCGGCCAGTCGGCGCACGTCCAGCGCTGGCGCGTCGATGTGGATTTGCTCAAAGCGCAGGTTCAGCAGGGTGCGCGGAGACAGAGCGACCTGCACCTTGGGCAGCCGCAAGGCCTCGCGCTGTTCGGCGTCCAGCAACACCACATCGCGCAACGCAATGCTGGGCAGCCACCCAGCCGACTCGGCGGTGACCGCGCCAATGCGCACATTCACCCCCAACGCCCGAGAGGCTTGCGCTTCGAGCTGCGGGCGAAACTCGCCGATTCGCGGCACAATGAACCAAGACAACGCGATCCACGCCGCCAGGACCGCGCCCCAAGCCGCCATCACCCCCCACAGCGCCATGCGAGACAGCAGGACAAAAGCTTTCAGACGTCGAGACAGCAAGAGTGGCAATTCGTTCGCGAGGACCTGAGGGTGGCGATTATTATCACCGGCGGACCCGAGGGCTCCGCTGGCGGACAAGGTGACGGTTTGTTGCGCGCCTGCACCCCCGCGGCCCGCCCGGATGGTGCCCTCTGCGGCGCCGATTACCCGCGCTTCATCCAGCGGTTGCGCCGCCGCTACGGCGACCAGCTGGCGCTGCTGGCCCCCGGCTCACCCACCCACACCACCATGGCGGACACGCTGGCCGAGCTGCTGGGCCGTGGCGAGGAACTGGGCGCCGCCTTGCGGATCTTGCGCCAGCTGGTGATGGAACGGGTCGCCACCCTGGACTGCGACGCCCAGGCGCCGTTGCCGGTGGTGACGCGGGCCATGACCGAGCTGGCCGAACTCGCCCTGCAAACCGCCAACGACTGTGCGCAGCGCGAGCTCGACGCCCTGCATGGCGCGCCCATGACCCACGGCGGCGTGCGCGCCTGCCTGTGGGTGGTGGGCATGGGCAAACTGGGCGCGCGTGAGCTCAATGTCTCCAGCGACATCGACCTGATCTACGTCTACGACGAAGATGGCGGCACCGCAGGCAACGCCGAGGGCCGCGCCCGCATCAGCAACCAGGAGTATTTTTCCAAGGCGGTGCGCCGCATCTCCGCCCTGGTGGGCGACACCACCGAACACGGGTTTGTGTTCCGGGTTGACTTGGCCCTGCGCCCCAACGGCGGCTCGGGGCCGCCTGCGGTCTCGCTCGACGCACTGGAGGAATACCTGCAGGTGCAAGGCCGCGAGTGGGAGCGTTTCGCCTGGCTCAAAAGCCGGGTTGTGGCGCCGCGCCGACCCAGCCCCACCGAGGGCGGTGCGGAATGGTCGGCCACACAGCTGCGCGCGGTGGTGCTGCCTTTTGTGTTCCGCCGCTACCTAGACTACAACGTGTTCGAGTCGTTGCGCCACTTGCACCAGCAGATCCGCAACCAGGCGGCGCAGCGTGCTGCCGGTCACCCGGAACGCGCCAACGACGTCAAGCTCTCACGCGGGGGCATCCGCGAGATCGAATTCACCGTGCAGTTGTTGCAGGTGGTGCGCGCCGGGCAGTTCCCCGAGCTACGCACCCGGCCAACGGTGGACGCGTTGCAACGCGTGGCGCGCGCCGGGCTCATGCCACAGGCCACCGCCGACGCGCTGGTGCAGGCCTACACCTTTTTGCGCCGGGTGGAGCACCGCATCCAGTACCTGGACGACCAGCAAACCCACGTGCTGCCAACCAACGACGACGACCTGCACTGGATCGCGCACAGCCTGGGCTACGCCAGCTGCTGCCCGTTTTTGGGCGACCTTGACGGCCACCGGGAATTGGTGGCGCAGGAGTTCGACAAGCTGCTGGGCGGCCCGGGCAAAGGCGAGTGCAGCGGCAAAGGCTGCCACAAGGCAGGCAACCAGCCGCCGCCCGACCTGACCAGGCTGTCGGAGCAACTGCCCGCGATGTTCCGCGAACGGGTGCGGCAATGGCGCGACCACCCGCGCGTGCTGGCGCTGCGCGAGGACGCCCGCCACCGGCTGACGCGGCTGGTGCAGCGCACCGCGCAATGGCTACAGGAAGGCAAGGCCAGCGAAGACGCGGCCGTGCGGATCGCCGACTGGATCGAGCCGCTGCTGCGCCGCGAGAGCTACCTCGCCATGCTGCTGGAGCGCCCCGCGGTGCACGAGCGCCTGCTGCGCCTGTTGGGGGCCGCCAAATGGCCCGCCCGCTACCTGATGAAACACCCCGGGGTGATCGACGAACTGGCCAGCAACGAGCTGCTGACCCAGCGCTTCGTGGCGGCCGAGTTCGAGCGCGAGCTGGAGACCCGCCGCGCCGCGCTGCAAGCCAGCCGCGAAGACGACGACGAGGCGCTGCTCAACCTGCTGCGCCGCGCCCACCACGCCGAGGTCTTTCGCACGCTGGCGCGTGACGTGGAAGGCGTGCTCACGGTCGAGCAGGTGGCCGACGACCTCAGCGCCCTGGCCGACAGCGTGCTGCGCGTCACCACCCGTTGGTGCTGGCAACGCCTGACCAACCGTCCGCTGCCGGATGACGATGCCAGCGGCCACTTCGCGGTGGTCGCCTACGGCAAGCTGGGCGGCAAGGAACTCGGCTACGGCAGCGACCTGGACATCGTGTTCGTCTACGACGACCCGCACGACAGCGCGCCCGAGCTGTACCCGCTGCTGGTGCGCAAACTGATCAATTGGCTCACGGTGAAAACCGCCGAGGGCGACGTGTACGAGATCGACACCGCGCTGCGGCCCAACGGCAGCTCCGGCCTGCTGGTGACCACCTTTGCGGCCTACGCCAAGTACCAGTTGGGCCGGGGCAGCAACACCGCCTGGACCTGGGAGCACCAGGCCATGACGCGGGCACGCTGCGTGTTGGGCGGCGCGCCGCTGCGGGCGCAGTTCGATGCGGTGCGCGCCGCCGTCATCACCGCCACGCGCGACAAAGTGGCGCTGCGCGGCGAAATCGTGGCGATGCGAGACAAGGTGCGGTCCGCCCACCCAGTGAAAGACAACCGCTTCGACGTGAAACACAGCCCTGGCGGCATGGTGGACGCCGAGTTCGTGGTGCAGTACCTGGTGCTGGCCGAGTCGGCCGCCTGCCCGGCGCTGGTGGACAACGTCGGCAACATCGCGCTGCTGCGCCGCGCCGAAGCCGCCGGGCTGCTGCCCGTAGGTGTGGGCGAAGCGGCAGCCGACGCCTACCGCACACTGCGGCGGCGCCAGCACGAGGCCCGCCTCAACGAAGCGCCGACCCAGATTGGCGCGGACGAACTGCTGCCTGAGCGGCAAGCCATCCTCACGCTGTGGGAATCGGTGTTGGGCCCAGCGCCCCACTGACACCGGCGGTCGCTCGCGGGTGCGGTCATTCAGGCGGGGACACCGCCCGCGATGATTGCTATGTTTTCAATAGCAACTGCGCTCAGAACGGCGGGGTCAGCAGCCAATCAAGGCCAAAAAAGCGTGGCTCACCACCGGCTGGTGCCAAAACGGCTCCAAAACGGTGCCAGACAGGATGAAAAGCTGAAGACCGCCCAAACGCCCTGAGATTTCCGGCGGCGACAGGCTGGGGCAGAGCGGTGGGCAAACCGCTCCGGGGTTCAGGTGTCAGGCGGCCGCGACGCTGGCGGGCGTGAGTTCCCGCACCAGTT
Source organism: Comamonadaceae bacterium (assembly GCA_027490925.1). Classification (GTDB taxonomy): domain Bacteria; phylum Pseudomonadota; class Gammaproteobacteria; order Burkholderiales; family Burkholderiaceae_C; genus PCRC01. The sequence goes on along the minus strand of JAIXXF010000001.1, from coordinate 191,592 downwards.
CTTTGCGGTAGCGGTTGAGTTCCTGCACCGTGCCGAAGCTGCGCTCCATCAACAGGCTCATGTTGTGCAGGATGCGCTCGACCACCTTGGTCTCCCACACCGCGTCGAAGTTGATTTGCTTGTCCAGCCAGTGTTCCAGCCACTCGGGGTTGGGCAGGCGGCTTTGGATGGTGTCGCGCGGGAACAGGTCTTTGTTGACGTGCAGGTTGGTGGGGTGCAGCGCCTGCGCGGTGCGGCGGGCGCTGGCCATCAACACGCCCACCTTGGTGAACGCGGCCTTGGCTTCGGTGCCAAAGTTGTTGATCGCGCGCTTCATGTAGCGCAGGTAGGCGCCACCGTGGCGGGCTTCGTCTTGGCTGAGCGTGGTGTAGATGTGCTTGATGACCGGCTCGGTGTGCCACTCACTGGCGCGGCGGTACCAGTGGTTCAGGCGGATCTCGCCGCAGAAGTGCAGCATCAGTGTCTCCAGCGCCGGAGCGGGCTCGAACTCGAAGCGCACCTCGTGCAGCTCTTTTTCGGTCGGCGCCAGGTCGGGGCGGAAGCGCTTGAGGTACTCCATCAGCACCAACGAGTGCTTCTGCTCTTCAAAGAACCAGATCGACATGAAGGCGGAGAAATCGCTGTCGTCCTTGTTGTCGCGCAGGAACATCTCGGTGGCGGGCAGGGCCGACCACTCGGTGATGGCGTTCATCTTGATGGTTTGGGCCTGCTCATCGGTGAGCTTGGACGCATCGAACGACGACCAGGGAATGTCTTTGTCCATGTCCCAACGGACGGACTCCAGCTGCTTGAAGAGTTCAGGGTAGAGCATGGTGGTACCTTGTGATTGCTTAAATTTTACGCGGGCCGCGGTGACACGCCAGTGACGGTGGTGCGCCCAGGGCAGAAAATTCAGTGGGTTTTCAGGGACTTTTGCAGACGTTGCGTCGGGTTCGGTGACGTTGCGCGGGGGCGCAGCGGTCACAAAGCATCCAAATTCTCCAGCAGGTACGCCGCATGGCCGCGGATGGATGCGCGCTCGTCGTCGCTCAAACGGGCCACGTTGCGCACCATCAGCGCGGTGCGGGCGTTGGCCTTGAGCGCCGCTTCGTGCCGGTCAAGGAAGTGCCAGTACAGCGTGGTGACCGGGCAGGCGCTCTCGCCGGTGCGCTGCTCGGGTTGGTACCGGCAGCCCTGGCAGTAGTTGCTCATGCGCTTGATGTACTGTCCGCTGGCGATGTAGGGCTTGCTGGTGAAGCGCCCGCCGTCGGCGTACAGCGCCATGCCCGCCACATTGGGCAACTCCACCCATTCGATGGCGTCCACATAGACCGCCAGGTACCAGTCGGCCACTTGCTGGGGTTCCAGTTCGGCCAGCAACGCGAACTGGCCGGTGACCATCAGCCGCTGGATGTGGTGGGCGTAGCCATGTTTCAGCGTCTGGCCGACCACGTCGCGCATGCAAGCCATTTGGGTGTCGCCGGTCCAATACCAGGCGGGCAAGGCGCGGCGGTGGTTGAAATGGTTGGCGGCCTTCATTTGGGGCATGTCCAGCCAGTACATGCCGCGGATGAATTCGCGCCAGCCCATCACCTGCCGGATGAAACCTTCCACGCTCGACAACGGCAGGGCGCGCGTCCGGTAGGCCTGCTCGGCGGCGGCCACCACCTCACGCGGGTCGATCAAGTGCAGGTTGAGGGCGACCGACACCACGCTGTGCCAACCCCAGGGGGTGTCGGTCCACATCGCGTCTTGGTGGGGGCCGAAATGGGCCAGCCGCGTCTCCACGAACACCTGAAGCGCTTGCAGGCCCTGCTCACGGGTGACCGGCCAGCCAAAGTGGTCCAGCGTGCCGGGGTGGTCGGGAAAGTGCTGCTGCACCAGGGCCAGCACCTCGCGGGTGACGCGGTCGGGCTCGAACCGGGCCGGGGGTGGGATGACGCCAGGCCCGGCTTTGGGGTAGCCCTGCCGGTTGTCGGCGTCGTAATTCCACTGCCCGCCTTCCGGCTCGGCGGTCTTGCCACGGCCCTGCACCAACACCCCGTGCTGGCGCCGCATCTCGCGGTAGAAATACTCCATGCGCAGTTCTTTGCGCCCGCTCGCCCATCGGGCGAACTGTTCGCGGCTGCACATGAAATGCGTGTCGGGCAGCACCTGAAGTGGCACGTCGCACGCGCTGGCGGTGTTTTGCACGGTTTCGAGGGTGCGCCACTCGCCGGGCTCGCAAATTTGGATGATTTCCGGCTTCAGCCCTTGCAGGCATTGGCTCAGATGCTCCGAATATGAGAGCGTTTTGGTGGCTTCGTTCAACGCCACGTAGTGGTAGCGCCAGCCTTGGCGGTGCACCTCGTTGCAGAAGTGGCGCATGGCCGAGAGGAAAAGCGCAATGCGCGCCTTGTGGCTCCACACCGCGGTGCCTTCGCTGTGCGCTTCGATCATCAGCACCGCGTCTTGTGCCGGGTCAAAATCCACCAACCCCGGGTGGCCGAGCCAGAGCTGGTCGCCCAGCACCAACACCAAGCGGCGAACCGGGGTCTGTTCGGTGCCGAGAGGGCAGTCAATGGCTGGCATGGGCGCGACTGGTAGTGTGGGGGGGGTGGGAGGTGAGGGAGCGGCTGGCGGGGCGGCGCTCAACGGCCTGCGGGCGCGCTGCGGCGGCAACGCTCGGAGCAGTACTTGACGCTGTCCCAGTTCTTGGCCCAGCTTTTGCGCCAGGTCATGGGCAAACCGCAGGCAACGCAGGGCTTTTGCGGCAGGCTTTGCTTGTTGCCCTTGAAGCCACGGGCGCTGGAGTCGCCACCCCGGCTCATGCCCTGCCCTCCACACGGTGCCACTGCCGCAGGTGGGACGCCAGGGCCTCAAAGGTTGGCAATGGCGTGACCCCGTCCAGGGGTTTGCGGTACAGCACCGGGCATTGGCCGCCGACCCAGATCTCCACCCGCTCGGCGAGTTGCGTGCGCAGGGCCTTGAGACCCGAGAGCACGTAGTTGGGGTTGAGGCTGCCGGTGAAACTGAGCGCCACCGCGTCGGCCCGCTGGGCGTCGGCCGCCCGCACGATGTCGTCAACCGGCGTTTGCGGCCCCAGCGAGACGCAGCGGCATCCTTGCAGCGCGAGCATGGCCTCGGCCATCAGCAGTCCCAGCCCGTGCGGCTCCTTGGGGAAAGTGGTCATCAGCACGCGGGGGCGGTCGGGCGCGCCCGCAGGCAGGTTGTGGATGCCGTGGCGCAGCACCGCAGTCACTGTTTCGGTGTAGAGGTGTTCTTCAAAAATCTGCAAATCGCCGCGCAACCACGCGTCGCCGACCTGCGCGTTCATGGGCACGACCACCTCTTGCACAAAGCGCGACAGCCCCAGCTGCGCCACTGCCTGCCCAAAGTGGCGCCGCAGGGCGTCCACGTCGTGGCTGCGCAGCCAGGCCATGCGGGTGGCCAAATCGGCCAATGGGGCGACGTCGGAATTAGCAGCCTGCCCTGCAAACGCCGGCGATGCCGCCCCGGATGCTGGCCGCTGCCCCGTGTCCGCGGGGCGTTCAGACGCGGTGCGCGCCGCTGCGACCGGCAGCGCGGCCGGGGCGTGGGCGGCGGCCTTGGGGCCGGGCGCCAGGGCCAGCAAAGCGTCGTGCGGCAGCCCCACCACCTGGCCGGGGCGGTGGCCACTGTCGATGAGGCGGCGCACCAGCCGCAGCCGTTCGATCTGGTCGTGCGGATACAGCCGCTCGCCCAGCGCGTCGCGTTCAGGTTTGGGGAAACCGTAGCGGCGCTCCCACACCCGCAAGGTGTCCTTGCCAATGCCGGTGTCCCGCTCGACGGCAGCGATGTTGGCGGCGGCGCTGGTCATGGCAGCTGGGAGAGCAAGGTCATTGTGGGGGTCGGTTCGGGCCGTCGCTGGACAGCCTAAGATTATGTCTTGGACAAACCACCCACACAACGAAAGGGCCGAATACCATGCTGCGACGCTTGCCCCCCCGGATGGCCGCCCCGCTCACCGCCACATGGGTCGGCCTGGTTTTGTGGATCGGCCTGGCTGTGCCCGCCCACGCCAACCCCACGGGCTCGGCCGCTGCGCCCACCGCCACCCCCGCCGCCTGCGGTGTGTTGCAACACACCTTTGCCCGCTTGCAAGACGAAAAGCCACAAAACCTCTGCCAGTACGCGGGCAAAGTGGTGGTGGTGGTGAACACCGCAAGCTATTGCGGTTACACCGGGCAGTACAAGGGTCTGGAAGCTTTGTACGACCGTTACAAAGACAAGGGCCTGGTGGTGCTGGGGTTCCCGGCGAACAATTTCGGTGCGCAGGAGCCCGGCAACAACGCCCAAATCGCCGCGTTTTGCGAAAACACCTTCGGCGTGCGCTTCCCGATGCTGGCCAAAACCAGCGTGGTCGGCCCCGACGCCAACCCGCTGCACAAAGCCCTCGCCGCCAAGACCGGCCAACCACCGGGCTGGAACTTCCACAAATACATCATCGGCCGCGACGGCCAAACCGTGCTCAGCCACCCCAGCGCAACCAACCCGCAAGACCGGCCCTTCGTGGCCGATGTCGAGCGCCTGCTGGCCCAGCGCTGAACCGCCCCGGGGCCCGAGCCGCAGATATAGACACAACACACCTGCCCCGACCCAACGCGCGGTCCGGCGCATGCGGGGGGGGGGCGGGGGGCGCGGGGCGCGGAAAACACAAGGGCAAAGTGGTCGTGCCAAGACAGGGTATGGCACGGCCGATGCCTGCCCTGTGCCCACTCTTTCTGCCCTTGCGACGCGCCGTTGTGTGACTGCACCGCCGAAATTACCATTCGGTCATAATGTGACTCAACAGTAATTTCGAGTTGCCATGTCCGTTCGCGCCCCATCGCACCGCCCGCCCCGGCCCACCCACACCCGTTGGAACTTTTTGGCACATCGCCGACTCACAAATGTTGCCAATGGTGTGGCACCGTTGGTGGTTGGTTTTGTGTTGCGAAGCCGTTCGGGTGACCCTCACCCGGATGCAATCCCGGTGCCATTTTCATCCTCCCTCCCTCCCTGGTTCGCGTCGGGGCGCTTCGCAACATTTTTCTTCTCCACGGCCAGCGCGCGGGGTCACCAATGAAACTCGCGATCGTCGGTTCTGGCATTTCTGGCCTCGCGGTGGCCCACACCCTGCACGGCCGGGCGGACATCACCCTGTATGAAGCGGGCAGCTATTTCGGCGGCCACACCAACACGGTGGACATCACCCTGCCCACCCCGCGTGGCCCCGTAACCCACGGGGTGGACACCGGCTTTCTGGTCTACAACGAGCGCACCTACCCCCACCTGATCAACCTGTTTGCTGAGCTGGGCGTAGAGACCGCGCACTCGGACATGTCGTTTTCGGTCAAGGTGCCCAATGCCTTTGGGCCAGGGCGGGCGCTGGAATGGAACGGCTCCACGCTGAACACCGTGTTCGCGCAGCGCAGCAACCTGCTGAACGGCCGCTTCTTGAAAATGATCCGCGACCTGCTGCGCTTCAACAAGCTGGCCACGCAGATCGCTGAAGCCAACCAAGACGCCCAGCTGCAACAACCGCTGGGCGACTTTTTGCGCCAGCACCGCTTCAGCGACGAGTTCCGCGACTGGTACTTCCTGCCCATGATCGGTTGCATCTGGAGCTGCCCGACCGACCAGATGCTGCAATTCCCGATCGCCACCATGATCCGGTTCTGCCACAACCACGGCCTGATCCAGGTCAGCAACCGGCCGCGCTGGTTCACCGTGCGCGGCGGCGCCAAGCACTATGTGGAAAAAATCGTCGCCAAGATCGCCGACAAGCGCCTGAACACGCCGGTGCGGCTGATCGAGCGCGACGCCGATGGCGTGCGCATCGTCACCGATGGCCACGCCGAGCGCTTTGACAAAGTGGTGATCGCCACCCACTCCGACCAGGCCCTGGCGTTGCTGCGCGACCCCAGCACGCAAGAGCAGGCCACGCTGGGCGCGATCCGCTACCACGCCAACACCGCCGTGCTGCACACCGACGCGTCGGTCTTGCCGGAGCGCCCACTGGCCTGGGCGGCCTGGAACTACGAACGCGCCCAAGGCACCGACCGCGAGCACGCTGCGGTCTGCCTGCACTACCTGATCAACAAACTGCAGCCCATTCCGTTCGAACAGCCGGTGGTGGTGTCGCTGAATCCAGTGCGGCCGATCGACCGTAAATTCGTGATGGGCGAATTCCACTACGCACACCCGGTCTTTGACCTCGCCGCGATCCGCGCGCAGGGCGACATGGCCCCGCTCCAAGGCCAGCAACACACCCACTACTGCGGTGCGTGGCTGGGCTACGGCTTCCACGAAGACGGGTTGAAGTCCGGCTTGGCCGCCGCCAGGCAACTGCTGCCCCACACCTGATGCCCGACCGGCCCACCCACGCCCCCAACCCGGTCGCCCCCGCGCGGGCGATGCTCGGCTTTGGCCAGGTGCGGCACACCCGGGTGCGGCCCGCACGCAACGCGTTTGCCTACCCCACGTACTTCCTGATGCTGCCGATGCGGGCGTTGGCCCAGCACGGCGACGCCCACCTGTCCCACAACCGCAGAGGATGGCTGAGTTTTTTTGACTGTGACCACGGCGACGGCCGCGGCCCTTCACACGGCGGCGCACTGGCGTGGCTGGACGAATTGCTGGCCCGCGAGGGCGTGACCGACGCGACCGGCGAGGTCTGGCTGCACTGCTACCCGCGGGTGCTGGGCTACACCTTCAAGCCGGTGAGTTTTTGGTACTGCCACCGGCCCGACGGTGGCCTGCGCTGCATCGTGGTGGAGGTGAACAACACCTTCGGTGAACGCCATTGCTACCTGCTGGACCAGCCCCGCTACGGCGCCGAGCTGCAAGCCACCAAGGTGTTCCACGTCTCGCCCTTCTGCCAGGTGGAAGGCGGCTACCGCTTCCGCTTTTTGCGCACCGAACGCCATGGCCAAGGCAAAACCGTGGTGCGGATCGACTACCACGACAACAACGGCCTGCTGCTGCAAACCAGCGTCAGTGGCGACCTGGTGCCGGTGTCGGCTGCCAGCGTGCGCCGCGCGCTGTGGCGCTACCCCGCCATGACGCTGGGCGTGATGGCCCGCATCCACTGGCAGGCGCTCAAGCTGTGGCTCAAGCGGGTGCGCTTTGTCTCCAAGCCAGCGCCGCCTGAGCACTTTGTCACACGCTGACCCGATACTTCACCGTCCCACTTTCTGACGAGGTCCACCCGCCATGAACACGACCACCAGCGCCTCCCCCATCGCCCTGATCCAAGGCGCGCCAGCCTCGGCACGGGCCACCGTGAAGCTGCTGCAGCGTCTGCGCCATGGCAGCCTGACGGTGCACTTTCCCAACGGCAGCCACTACCGCTTCGGCCAAGCCGATCTGTCGGGCGACCACCCGGCGGCCAGCCTCACGCTGAAGAACTGGAACGTTTGCAGCGCGGCACTGAAGTCGGGCGACATCGGATTTGCCGAGACCTACATCGCAGGCGACTGGACCACACCCAACCTGACCGACCTGCTCAAGGTGTTCCTGGGCAACCGCCACGAGGTGGAAGAGGTGATCTACGGCACCTGGATTGGCCGGTTCATCTACCGCATCAAGCACCTGCTGAACCGCAACACCAAAGCCAACAGCCAGAAGAACATCCAGGCCCACTATGACCTGGGCAACAGCTTTTATGAGCTGTGGCTGGACGACACGATGAACTACTCGTCGGCCTGGTTCGAGGGCGACTTGGACAAACCGCTGCGCGACGCGCAACACGCCAAGGTGCGCCGCGCGCTGCGCATGGTGGACCTGAAGCCAGGAGAACGGGTGCTGGAGATCGGCTGCGGCTGGGGCGCGCTGGCCGAGATGGCCACCACCGAGTTCAACGCCCGCATCGCCGGGGTCACGTTGAGCCACGAGCAGTTGGCCTTTGCCAATGCCCGCATGGCCAAGTTCGGCGTGGCCGAGCGGGCCGACCTGCGCTTGCAGGACTACCGCGACATCAACGACGGCCCCTTCGATGCGGTGTGCTCCATCGAGATGGTCGAGGCGGTGGGCCGCGAGTACTGGCCCAACTACTTCCAGACCATCTCGCGCCTGCTCAAGACCGGCGGCAAGGCCTGCATTCAGAGCATCGTCATTGACGACAAGTACTTCGACCAGTACATCGCGTCCACCGACTTCATCCAGCAGTACATCTTTCCCGGGGGCTGCCTGCCCTGCCCGAGCGAGTTCCGCAAGCAAGCGAACGCGGCCGGGCTGGACGTGGTGGACGAGTTTTCTTTCGGCCTGGACTACGCCGAGACGCTCAAGCGCTGGCGCGAGAAGTTCCTCGCCGAAAAGCAACGGGTCTTGCAAGTGGGTTTTGACGAAAGGTTCATGCGCATATGGGAGTTCTACCTGGCTTATTGCGAAGCGGCGTTCGCCAAATCGAGCACCGACGTGGTCCAGTACACGCTGCGCAAGCGCTGACCCTGGCCGCCTGTGTGGCGCTGGGCGCGCTGCACACCACCGCCGCGCTGGCGCAAGACGCGGCCGGCCCAGCGGTGCCTCACCCAGTGAGCACCGTGGTGGCCGATGCCCGACTGAGCGGTGAGAGCCTGTTTCGCTATTTCGGCTTCGCCGTGTACAAGGCACGGCTGTGGGTGTCCCCACAGTTCAAGCCGACCGACCTCACCGGCCAGCCCTTCGCCCTGGCGCTGGACTACCAGCGTGACTTTGCCGGGGCCGACATCGCTGAACGGTCGCTGACCGAAATGAAGCGCGCAGGCGGGTTTTCTGACGCGCAGGGCGCGCAGTGGCTGGCCAAAATGAAAGAGGTGTTTCCCAACATCCGCAAGGGCGACCAGTTGCTGGGCATCCACGTCCCGGGTGTGGGCGCGCGCTTCTTGCACAACGGCCAGCCACTGGCCGAGGTGCGCGACACCGAGTTCTCGCGCCGCTTCTTCGGCATCTGGCTGTCGCCCAACACCTCGGAGCCTGCGCTGCGCAGCGCCCTGCTCGCCAAGGCACCGCAGTGAGCGGGCAGCTGCCTGCGGGCTGGCAGCCCGGCTGGAAAAACGGTCTGGCCTACGGGCTGATGGGCCTGCCGCTCGCCTTTGTGGCGCTGCCGCTGTATGTGATCTTGCCCAACCACTATTCGCGGGAATTCGGTGTGCCGCTGGCCACGCTGGGGGCGATCCTGCTCGGCGCGCGCCTGCTCGACGCCTTCATCGACCCGCTGATCGGCCGCTGGGTGGACCGCTTGTTCGCCAAGGCGCTGGCCGCTGTGCTGCTGTTCGCGGGCATCGCCTCGGTGGGCCTGGCGGGGGGCTTCACCCTGCTGTTTTTCCCACCCACCCGATCGCCCGACGCGCTGCTGGTCTGGGCCAGCGCACTGCTGGTGCTGACCTACGCCGCCTACAGCGCGGTCAGCGTGGCGCACCAGGCCTGGGGCGCGATGCTGGGAAACCTCAACGGCGGCAGCGACCACCAGCGCAGCACGGTGGTGGCCTGGCGCGAAGGGCTGGGCCTGGCGGGTGTGGTTCTCGCGTCGGTCGCACCGGTGGCCTTTGGCCTGCCCGCCACGGTGGCGGTGTTTGTGGTGGCGCTGGCCGCAGGCTGGTGGGCCTGGCAGCGCTCCGGGCGGCCCAGCGCCGCCAGCCGTGGCCCGCAGCTGGCCGAGGGACACGCCGCCCCCAGCACCTGGCTGCCATTCCGCGACGCGGCCTTCAAACGCCTGCTCGCGGTGTTCATGCTCAATGGCATTGCCAGTGCCGTGCCCGCCACGCTGGTGCTGTTTTTCATCCAGGACCGTCTGCAAGCGCCCAAGGCCATGGAGCCGGCCTTCCTGGGCAGCTATTTTCTGGTCGCGGCGCTGTCCATCCCGCTGTGGCTGAAGCTGGTGGCCAAGCTCGGGTTGGCGCGTTGCTGGTTGCTGGGCATGGTGCAGTCGATCGCGGTGTTCGTCTGGGTGTCGCAACTGGGCGCGGGCGACGCGGTGCAGTTTCTGGTGGTGTGTGTGCTCTCCGGCGTGGCGCTCGGCACCGACCTGGCGTTGCCCGGCGCGATGCTGGCCGGGGTGATCGCCAACGCACCGGGCGAGCCGGGGTCCGACCGAGCCACCAACCCGTCCATCACCGGGGTGTATTTTGGCTGGTGGAACTTCGCCACCAAGCTGAATCTGGCGCTGGCGGCTGGCCTGGCGTTGCCGTTGCTGGGGCTGTTTGGCTACTCGCCAGGCACCACCGATCCCGACGCGCTGCAAGCGCTGGTGTGGGCCTACTGCGGCCTGCCCTGCGCCCTTAAACTGGCGGCGGCCCTGGCCCTGTACGGGCTGGTCATCCGCGCACCGGCGTCAACGGCGGTTCCCAAAGCTTTGAAGGAGTCATCATGAACAAACGTCAATGGCTGGGTGTGGTGGCCGCCAGTTCGGCGCTGGCCCTGGTCGGTTGCGCTGGCCCGAAACCGGCCGATTACGCCAACGAAAAACCCAAGCTCGATCTGCGCAAGTACTTCAACGGCACGCTGGACGCCTACGGCGTGTTCACCGACCGCTCGGGCGCGGTGGTCAAACGCTTCACCGTGCTGATGACGTGCACCTGGAAAGGCGAGCCGGGCGCCGAAGAAGGCGTGCTGAACGAAGACTTCACCTTCTCCGATGGCACCAAACAGCGCCGCATCTGGCGCCTCAAGCGCACCGGCGAGGGGCGCTACATCGGCCGCGCCGACGACGTGGTGGGCGAAGCCGTTGGCGTGGAAAGCGGCAACACTTTGCACTGGAACTACACCTTGTCGCTGCCGGTGGACGACCGCCTGATCGAGGTGCAGTTCGACGACTGGATGTACCTCATCACCGACAAGGTCATGCTGAACAAAGCCACGATGAGCAAGTACGGCGTGACGCTGGGCGAAGTGACCCTGTCGTTCACCAAACGCTGACCGGCGCGGAAAGCACCGCGGCGACGCGGGCCCCGCATCCACCGGCTGCACCGATCGGGGGCCAAAACGGCCTGCCGGGCAGGTCGGGGCCGCCATCCAAGGCTTTTTGAAATCCATTTCGGCTATAGCCCAAGTCAATACTGGATTTTTAGCTATAAAAACATGAGCAAACGGGAGACCCCATGGGATTCAACACTGGCGTGACCGACTGGCGCGGCCTCACCGTCTGGCTGGTGGGCGCGTCCACCGGCATTGGCCGGGCCACCGCGTCGGCATTGCACGCGCGCGGCGCCAAGGTGGTGGTTTCGGCCCGCAACCAGGCGGCACTGGACGCCTTCGTCGCGCAGCACCCAGGGGCCATCGCCCTGCGGCTGGACGCGTCGAACCCCGCCGCGGTGGCCGCCGCCGCGTCCAGCCTGATCGCCCAGCACGGGCTGGACCGGGTCATGTACTGTGCGGGCCACTACGCCGAGCAGCGCGCCACCGCCTACAACCTGGCAGAAATGGTCAAGCACCAGCAGGTCAACTACCTCGGCGCGCTGTACCTTCTGGACGCGGTACTGCCCCACCTGCTGGCCCGTGCCAAGACCCGCGCCGACGGTCTGGGCCACATCAGCCTGGTGAGCAGCGTGGCCGGCTTCAGCGGCCTGCCCAAGAGCCTGGCCTACGGGCCCACCAAGGCCGCGCTCATCAACTTGGCCGAAACCCTGTACATGGATTTGCAGGACGCCGGTGTGGGCGTGAGCGTGATCAACCCCGGCTTTGTGGAAACCCCGCTCACCGCGCAGAACGACTTCAAGATGCCCGCGCTGCTCACGCCCGAGCAAGCCGCCAGCGCCATCTTGCAGGGCTGGGCCGACGGCGACTTCGACATCCATTTCCCCAAGCGCTTCACCCGCTGGCTGAAGTTCATGCGCCTGCTGCCTTACCGCCTGTACTTCCCGCTCACCCGCAAGTTCACCGGCCTATGACCACGGGCCCAACGCCATGAACATCCCCCGCCCCAGTTCGCCCGCCGTGGCCCGCATTTGCGATTTCTTCGAGACCCTGAGCCCCGAGCGGGTGGCCGACTTCGCCACGGTCTACACCGAAGACGCCCGCTTCAAAGACCCGTTCAACGAGGTGCAGGGTCTGGACGAGATCAAGCGGGTGTTCGCCCACATGTTCGTGGCACTCGACCACCCACGCTTTGAGATCACCGCCCACATCACCGAAGGGGCGCAGTGCTTTTTGGGCTGGAACTTCCGGTTCAGCTTCAATAACTTCAAGAAGGGCGAGACCCAGACGGTGCGCGGCAGTTGCCACCTCCGGCTGGCCGCCGATGGCCGGGTACAAGACCACCGCGACTACTGGGACACCGCCGAAGAGCTATACCAAAAGGTGCCGGTGCTGGGCGGGGCGGTGCGTTGGCTGACGCGCCACGCGAACAGCTGACCAGCGCGGCTCAGGCTGGCACGCCCGCTGGGCGCAGACCGCGCGCCAGCGCGACCAAGTCCACCAAACGCAGCAAGCGGTCTTCTGCACCGACCGACAACTGCACCATGTCGGTCGCGGCGCTGTGGTCGACGGACGCCACGGTGCGGCCTTCGCCGATGGTGACCAGCCGGGGCACGCGGAAACCGATGCGGTGGCCGCCATCGTCGACCACCAGCACGTTGGCGGTGGGCTCGTCGGCGCGCCAGCGCGACGGGGCCAGCAGCGCACCGAGGGCGTGCACCGGGATGGGCCGCCCCCGGCTCATGATCAAACCCACGCCATCGGCGGTGGCGACCGCGCGGTCTGGCTCCCAAGGCAGGATCTCGGCGACCTGGGTGATGGGGGTGGCCAGGTCGGCACCGGCGTGGTAGGCCAGTACCTGCAGCGGCACCTTGAACACTTGGCCAGCGGCGTCGGTGGGGTCAGCCGACCCCGCCGACGCAGGCGAACGGGCCTTCTCTTTCGCGTGCCGGTGTTGCTGGCCCATGTCCGCCAGCGCGATGAGCCGGTCGTCGGCCAGCAAGGCGGCGTCGTTCACCACCAGGTGGAACGGGGCGATCGGCGCTGCCCCGGCGGGCCCGGCGCTGTGCGCCAATGCCTCTGGGGGCAGCGTGCCGCTGAACCAGCCGGGCGACAGGTGGGCGTACAGCGGCACGGGCGCGATGCGCTGCCCGTCGGCGGTGACCACGTCCACGATTTCGTCCACCAAGAACGCCACCAGCCCGCCCGGGTAACGGACCAGAAACGCCTGGGGCGAGCGGTCCTCTGCGGGTGGGCCAAAGCCGCACAGGCTGCTGAGCGCCACCGCGGGGATGTCGGTGTCGTCAAAGCGCATCATGCCGCGGAAGTAGCCGGACGCGAGCTGCGACTCGCCCAGCGCCGGTTGGATCACGGTGGTGTGAACCGCCTGCGACGCGATGGCCAACGGCATGCCGCCGCACCGCAGCAGCATCAGGTGGCGCGGGTCTTCCAAATAACAGCGCGCGTTGCGGTGGTGTGCATCGCCCCCGGCGGGGGTGAAGGCCAAGGCGTCGGTGTGGGCGTCGGCTTGGGCGTCGGTGGGTTGACCAGCGCTGGAAGGACTGCCGGTGCCCCCCTCGGGCGGGGTGAGCAACGGCACGTGCGCGTGGGCGACGATGGCGTCGGGGTGCAGCACGCTGACCAGTGAGCCGTCGTCGGGGCGGCTGAAAGCGGCTTGCAAGACCGAGGCCCACGGGTCGGTGGGCCGGACGGCATGCACCTCGTCGCTGGGCAGGTCGTACACGCCCACAATGCCATCTGCCGCCAGACCGAGCCAGCGCCCCAGGTGCGCCAGCACCACCACGCCTGCGGTGGCGGCGGGCGCGACACCTGGCCGCAGCAGCGCGCGCAAATCCACCACCGGCATCATCAGGCCGCGCAACGATATACCGCCCAGCAGGCACGCGCATTCGCTCGGCAGGGCGCTGACCGGCCCCATGGGCACGACCTCTTTGAGCGCCTCGATCGGCAGGGCCAGCTGCATCGGGCCGAGCCAGAACACGCCGTAACGCAGCGTGGTGCGGCCGGGGGTCATGACTGGGCCGACCGCGTCAATGCTTCGATCAGTTGGGCCACCTGCTGGGCGGTGTCGCGCTGGGCGCTGGTGGCGTTGGCGATCTGCCCGACATTGACCACGGTGGACTGCGCGCTGGAGAGGATGCCCTCGAAGCTGCTGGCGGCGGCCTTGCTGACCCGCGCGCCGTCGCTCACATGCCGGGTGGATTCATCGATCAGGTTCGCAATTTCCTTGGCGGCCACCGCACTGCGCTCGGCCAGCTTGCGCACCTCGGACGCGACCACCGAGAAGCCCACGCCGTGTTGACCGGCACGCGCCGCCTCGATGGCGGCGTTGAACGCCAGCAGGTTGGTCTGGTTGGCGATGTCGCTGATCACGCGCACGATCTCTGCGACCTTGGCCGAGCTGGTCTCTATACGCCCGATCGCAGCGATCGACTGGTGGATGGCCTCGTACCCGGTTTGCGCGGCGCTCGCGGTGTCGCTGGCCATGGCCGAGGCCACGCCCGAGCTTTCAGCGATTTGCCCGATGTTGTGCACCAGGCTGGCGATGTTCTTGTTCATCTCGCTGGCCCGGGTGGCGATGCTGCGCTCGAGCTGCACCTCCTTGGTCACGTCGAACGCGTACTTCACGACCTTGGTCACCTGACCATTCAGATCCAGGATGGGGTTGTAGGTGGACTGCAGCCACACGTCGCGGTCGAACTTGCCTTTGCGGTGGAAACGGCCGGTGATGAACTGCCCCTCGTTCAGGCGCAGCCAGAAGTCACGGTACTCGGTGCTTTGGGTGTAGTCGTCGGTGCAGAACATGCTGTGGTGCTGGCCCTGTATCTCGCGCAGCGTGTAGCCCATGGCACTGAGGAAATTGCGGTTGGCCCACAGCACGTGGCCATCCAGCCCGAACTCGATCACCGCCTGGCCTTTGTCGATGGCCGACACCTTGGCCTGGAACTCGGCGCTGCGCAGCTTGGCTTCGGTCACATCGGTGGCGAACTTCACCACCTTGACCGGGTTGCCCCGCGGGTCGAGGATGGGGTTGTAGGTGGCCTGTATCCAGACCTCTTTGCCGTCGCGGCCAAAGCGCTTGTACTCGCCCGACTCGTACTCGCCGCGCCCCAGGCGTTCCCAAAACGCCTGGTACTCGGCGGAGGCCGCCTGATCCGCGCCCACAAACATCCGGTGGTGCCGCCCCACCATGTCGTCCAGGCCGTAGTCCATCAACTGCTGGAAGTTTTTGTTGGCCCACAGCACCCGGCCCGTGAGGTCGAACTCGATCAGCGCTTGCGCCCGGTCGATCGCGCCAAGCTTGCCATCGGCCTCCAGCCGACCCAGCTTTTGCTCCGTCACGTTCTGCGCCAGCCACACCACCCGGTCGAGTCGCCCGTCCAGGCCCATCACCGGGCTCATGGTCGCCGCGAGCCAGACCTCGGTTTGCCCCGCGCCGCGCAAGCGCAGATCGGCGCTGCAGGCGGCGTTGTCGCGCCACTGGGCCCAGCGCTCCTTGCGGGCGGCGGCTTCGGTGGCGTCGTCGAACCACAGAACGGCTTCGTGCTTGCCGACCAGGTCGCCCGCATTCAAGCCCAGTGCACGCAGCATGCGCTCGTTGGCGGCGATCACCAGACCGTCGCGGTCCATCTCCATCCAGCAAGAGCTGGCCGACACTGCGTCCATGCGCCCGGCCACTTCCATGCTGTGCCGCTTGCTGGCGGTGATGTCGGAGCAAAACTGCACCACCTTCACGGGCTGCCCTTCGAGGTCAATGATCGGGTTGTAGGTGGCCTGCAGCCACACCCGCTCGCCGCGCTTGTTCACCCGCAGGTACTCCCCCTGGTCGAACTCCCCACGGCCGAGCTTTTGCCAGAATAGGCGCTGGGCGGCGCTGCCCGCTTCGTCTTTGTCCAGGAACACGCGGTGGTGCTGGCCCAGCACCTCGTTCAGCGTGTATCCCATCAGCGCGAGGAAATTCTCGTTCGCGGCCAGCACGTGGCCCGCCATGTCGAACTCGATCACCCCCTGCGCGCGCGAGATCGCGGCGACCTTGCCATCGTCTTCGAGCGACTTGAGCTTGGCAGCGGTGATGTCGCTGGCGAACTTCACCACCTTGTAGGGCTGGCCGTCGGCACCGACGATGGGCGTGTAGGTTGCCTGCAGCCACACCGGCTGGCCGCGTTTGTGGACCCGCATGAACTCGCCCGCCTGTGGTTCACCCGCCGCCAGCGCGGCCCAGAACGCGTGGTATTCCGGCGATTCGGCGTAGCCCGGCTCGCAAAACATGCGGTGGTGCTGGCCCTGAATCTCGGCCAGCGTGTAGCCCACGGCTTTCAAGAAGTTGGCGTTGGCGTCCAGCACCTCGCCCTGCACATTGAACTCGATCACCGCCTGGGTGCGGTCGGTCGCCAGCGCCACGCTCAAGAGGCTTCGAATCGCCTCCGGTGGCAGGCTGCCCTGGGCGTCGAGTTGGCGCTGAAGGTCGTGGTACGGGCTGGCGTCGTTCATGGCGAAGGCGGGTCAGGATAAGGGGCTGCCAGGAAGTGGCCGTACCCAGGCCATGTCTTCGGCGCGGCGGCCCCTCGCTTGAGCCTGGCTTTCACTCGGAGGAGGTCCGGCCATCCCCCGGGCCAGCCTGGCCTGGGCGGGGCCGCGTCAGAACACGGCGTGGTCGCCGCGGTCGGGCGGGGTGGCCCCTCGGGCCAGCGCCGCGTAGTGGTCCCACAGGGTGTCCTGGCCGGTGCGCGGGGTGGCGTCGGCGTCGTACCGACCGGTTTCCGGGTCCCACACCAACATGGACTCGGTCGCGTAGTAGCGACCGATGCGGGCCAGCTCGGCCTTGTCGGCCAGCCGTGGAAACCACCGGCCCAACACCGCCAGCACCGCCACGATGGCGTCCAGCAGGCCCACGGGCACATGGCGCACCCGCAGCGGCTGGCCCAGCAGGGCGCACAGCCGCTCGGCCTGCGCCAGTGGGGTGATGGCGGGCCCCGGGCCGCCGATGGGCAACACCCGCTGGTGGCAGGCCGGGTCGTCCACACAACGGGCGATGAACGCGCCGAGGTCGGCATCGCTGATGGGCAGACAGGCCGTCAAGCGGCCGTGGCCGAACACCAGGAACGGCCGCCCTCGGCGTACCCGCTCCACCTGACCCGACAGCGATTTGAAGAACGCGGTGGGCCGCACGATGCTGTAGCCCAGCCCCGAGCCGATCAGCGCACGCTCAAACGCGAGCTTGGCGTGCTGAAAAGCCAGCAGCGGCTTTTGCACACAAATGGCCGAGAGCAGCACCATGTGCCGCACCCCAGCCTGCTGGGCGGCGGCCAGTGCGTGCAGGTGGGCTTGGTGGTCGACCGCCCACGCGTCGCGTGGGGTACCGGTGCGCGACGCGAGGCACGAAACCAGCACGTCGAAGCGCTCACCGCGAAAACCGTCGCGCGCCAATGAGACCGGGTCGGTCACCGCACCGAAACGCACCTCGGCCCCTTGAAAACGTTCGGCGAGCGCGGCCGGTCCGGGGTCGGCGGCGGCCTGGGCGTTCGGGTGTGGCCGCACCAGGCACACCACCTCGTGGCCGCGCGCGAGCAGGGCCTGCAGCGTGGCCTGGCCGATGGTGCCGGTGGCGCCCAGCAACATTACCCGCTGTCGGCGCGCCGGGAGCGCGTCGGCCTGGGGGGCCATGACGTTGGTGGCGTCGGCGGCAGCGATGGGGTCCATGTCAGGTCTGGCGCGGCGGCAGGGGCCACACGGTGGCGGGCACGCCGGGCAACGGTGCATGGGCCGCCACCACCCAGGCGCGGTGCAGGTGGTCGGCGGCGTCTTGCAACAGCGCGCGCACCACGCCCACGGAGCGGGCGTCCAGCGCGGTGCAGGGGTCGTCCAGCAAGGTAACCGGTGCCCCCGACGCAAAGGCCGCGGCCAGCCACACCTTGCGTTTGCTGCCGGTGGACAGCATGTGCAGCGGCTTGTGCAGGTGGTCGGACAGGCCCAGGGCTGGCAGCAGCTCGGCGAGCAAGGCCGCGTCATGCCGGGGGTGTTGTGCGGATTGGGCGGCGAAATACGCGGCCACCACCGTCGCGTCGTGTGCGGGGCTGTGTGGGTCGGCCCAATGCACCTGCTGTGCCCAGGTGGCACCATGCTCGGCGCGTGGCCGCCCTTGGCAGTGCAGCGTGCCGCGCTGTGGTGTCAGCGCTCCGGCCAGCAGGCGCAGCAAGGTGGTTTTTCCGGCGCCGTCATCGCCTTGCAACAGGGTCACACCGGGGCCAATGTCCAGCGACAAGTCGGTGAACAGCGGCGTGTCGGCGTGCGAAAACACCAAGCCGTGGGCACTCAGCAGGGGCAGTGGGGTCGTCATGGGCGCTGTGGTGGAGGCCACAGCATAAAGGCTGACGCCCCGGTTCAGAGCCGCCGGGCGAGGTGCACCGCCGCCGCAGAGCCGGTGCCGACCAGCGCACACCATGCGCGCGTGAAGACGCCCACCGGCCCGGCTTGCAATGCCAGCGCCTCGTCGCGGTGCTGGCGTTCGTCTTGCTGGCAGGCGACCAGCAGGGCGCGCAGGTCGGCCCAGCGGTCCGCGCCCTCCCCCGTGCCAGCGCCCGGGCGCGGCGACGCTGTGTGCGCCAGCCCGTCCAGGCGGTCGATCTGCTGTTGGTAGTGGCGATCGACAAAGGTTTCCACCGCGTGAACGGTGGCGTACACCGCCCGGGGGCCAAAGAGCGCGGGCAAGGCACCGGTCAGGAACCCGGCCACGCGCCAGGCGGGCAGGCACCAGCTGCGCCGCCAGGCGGGCAGCACAGCGGCCACTTGGTCAAGGTGGCGTTGCTCGGTAGCGAGGTGGTGGGTGGCAAAGGCACGCAGACCGGGGTCGCGCGCCAGAGCCAGCACCCCCCGGTAGATGTAAACCGCGCCGGTTTCGCCCGCGTGGTCTGACCGCAGGTCGGCCACCAGCGCGGCCGGGATGTGTGGTGTGGCGAGCGCGTGGGCCACGCGCTGCAGGCGGGGCCGCAGGGGCAGGAAGCCGCGGTACATGAGCTCCAACAGCGGGGTCACCCAAGGCAGGCGGCCCACACGGCCCAGCCAGCGCCAGCCCGGCAGCGTGAGCCACAGCGCCACGAAAGCGGCCGCGCCGCTGAGGGTTTCCCCGTTGGCCCGCCGCACATGGAAACGCGACAGGTAGCGCGAACGGGTGGCGTCGTCCACTGACAGCGCCTGTGCGTCGTTGACGTCCAGCCACGCCACGGGGCACGACGCGGGCAGTTCGCGGTACCACGCGATCTCGCGCTGGCACAGGGGGCAAGCGCCGTCGTACAACACGGTGAGGGCTGCTTCGCCCTCGGGCGAGATGGCCTCACCCGGCCGGGGTGTGGCCTGACCGGGTCGGGGCGTTGCATCACGCAGAGCGAGTTGGACCCGTGCCGCGGGGGTGTTATGACCCGTCGAGCCGGGGTTGGCGTTGCCCGCAGAAGCGACGGCGCGGCCTGTGCTTGCAGCACCCGTGCCACTGGGTGCGTCCGACGGTGGCGGTGTCGCCATCGCTGGCATCCAAGCGCTGCTGGCGCGGGCAGGTCCAGCGCCCGCCACCTCGACCACCGGGTGGGTCATTGGGGGCCGGGCCAATGCCCGGCCGCTGCCCAAGCTGGGCATCAGCCCTTCTTGGCCCAGGCCGAGCACCAGCCTTTACCGGCCACCAGCTTGCCGGGGAACAGGGGGCAAGCCGCGGCGGCGTCGGTGGGTTTGCCCGCGTACAGCGCGCAGTTGTTGCACAGCTGGGTGGCGGCATGCTTGGGGTATTTGGCCTTGTCCACCTTGGTGGTGTCGGCCTTGTAGCCCAGCGCCACGGCTTGGGCGTCGGTCTCGGCCAAAGCGGCTTGGGCCTCGGCTTGGGTGGCCCACACGGCGGCACCGGCACCGGCCAGCGCGTGCAGCATGAACACGCGGCGGGTGGATGGGCTACTGTTAGACAGGGTGGTGGGGGTGCGATCGTTCATGGGGGTCTCCTATTGAGTTACGGGGATGGAATGGGAATGAAGTGGAGGTGGAAGTGGGGGATCGGTGAATCGGGGGATGGGGCGGTGGGGCCGCGTCAGGCCACCGGGTCGGCACCGAGGGCAAAAACGAAGCTGGGCGCGCGCGGGCGCAGCACCTCCATTGGTTTGCGCTTGGCGATGCCTTTGTTGAGGGAATACGGCTTGGCCACCACCTGGGGTGCTTCGGGCCGCAGCTTGCAGGCCAGCGACTCCAAACTCACGCTGGCCAAATAGCTCTGGACAAAGGCGTCAAACGACTGCCACAGGGCGTCGCCCATGCGCTCGGGGCCGTGGTCGTCGTCCGCGTCGGGGCGGTCGATCGCGCCTTCATGGCGCGTGCGGACCGACGGCAGCGGCGGCTCCATCACCGACAGGATATCGGCCACGGTGATGTCGGTGGCGGGGCGGCCGAGGGTGTAGCCCCCGCCTGGCCCGCGCGCTGACCGCACGAGGCCCTGGCGGCGCAGCACACAGAACACCTGCTCAAGGTAAGCGAAGCTCACCTGGTGCCGGTCGGCAATGCTCCGGATGGTGATGTTGGTGTGGTCGCTGTAAGCGGCCAGGTCCACCATCGCCGCCACGGCCATTCGGGCTTTCATGGAAATTCGCATGGACAAAATATACCGCGTTTGCGAGTTTGTCCAAGACAAATATTTCAATCGAGCCCCGCTTCACGCCTCGGCGAGGCGGGTTTCAGCGGCTCACAGGCATCTAAGAGACCAGCTGAGGCATGAAAACGATAGCACCCCGGTCAATCGCAGCAAGGGCTGACAGGTGATTTGGTTAATAACCGGTCTCGGGAGAACAAAAAGGCCCCAAGGGCCGGAAAACCCCAAAAAACCACGCCAGGGCAGTGACCCAGCAACCCAGCGGGTTTTGTCCATGGCATGGGGGGGTGAGAACGCAGTGGGGCCGCTGGGGCGGGAAGTGGGTCGCACAGGGTGGGCACCCAAAGGACCGCAGCCTGCAGCGGGGGCTGGTGCCGCACGCTGCGGCCGCACCACGGTGCGCCAAACCGCTGGGTCGCGCACCCGCCGCCAACGTGGGCCGGGGTTCGCCCCGGCGCGGCGTCAGGCCGTGACCGGTACGGTGCGCCTCACATGGCGTTCGGCACTTTGTGACTTACCTGACGCTCGGCTCTTTGTGCCTTGCTTGGCGTCTGGCACTTCGTGCCTTGCTTGGCGTCCGGCACTTTGTGCCTCAGGCAACGACCGGCACGGTGTCGGTGAAGCTGGGGCGCTGGCTGAGCTTGTCCACCAGCTTGTCGAGGTTGGGGTGGGCGGCGCGCCAGCCGACCTGGGGAAAGCGGAATTCCAGCCACAGCAGTGCGCAGCCGACGGCGATGTCGGACAGGCTCAGGTGGATGCCGCTGCAATACGGCTTGTCGCCCAGGCCGCGGCCCATGGCCTGCAGGGCGGTGTCCACCTTGGCCATGTGCCGGTCGATCCAGGCCTGACTGCGCTCGCCCTGGGCGCGGCCAGGCCAGGTGGCCTCCAGCCGGGCCAGGATGGCGGCGTCCACCAGCCCGTCGGCCAAGGCTTCCCAGGTCTTGACTTCGGCGCGCTCGCGGCCGCTGGGCGGGATGAGCTTGCCGACCGGCGACAAGGTGTCCAGGTATTCGACGATCACCCGCGAGTCAAACACCGCTTCGCCCCCTTCCATCACCAGGCACGGCACCTTGCCCAGCGGGTTGGCGCTGGCGATGGTGGTGTTGGCGGCCCACACGTCTTCGGTGACGAACTGGTAGTCGAGCTTTTTCTCGGCCATCACCACGCGCACTTTGCGCACGTAAGGACTGGCCAACGATCCGATCAATTTCATGGTGCGGGTGCTTGCTGATGCGTGTCGCAACGATTCTAGCCAGCCCCGCCGCCGCACGGGCTGGGCATGACCCGACACCTACAATCTCGGCATGACTCTCTCCACCCTGTCTGCCCTGTCGCCGCTGGACGGCCGTTACGCCGCCAAACTCAGCGCCCTGCGCCCGCTGCTGAGCGAGCAGGGCTTCATGCACCGCCGGGTGCAGGTCGAAGTGGCCTGGTTCATCGCACTCAGCGACGCTGGTTTTGCCGAATTCAAGCCACTCACCCCCGGAGCGCGCACTTACTTGCTCGGGTTGGTGAAGAACTTCTGCGAGGCCGACGCCCGCGCCATCAAGGAGCTGGAGAAGGTCACCAACCACGACGTGAAGGCGGTGGAGTACTGGATCAAGTCCAAGTTCGAGGCCCGGCCCGAGCTGGAGGCGGCCGCCGAGTTCGTGCACTTTGCGTGCACCAGCGAGGACATCAACAACACCAGCCACGCGCTGCAACTGAAGGCCGCCGTGGGCCAGGTGGTGCTGCCCGCGCTGGACGGCGTGGTCGCCAAGCTGCGCGACATGGCGCACGCCTTCGCCGAGGTGCCCATGCTCAGCCGCACCCACGGCCAAACCGCCAGCCCCACCACCGTGGGCAAAGAGCTGGCCAACGTGGTGGTGCGCCTGGCCGCCGCGCACGAGCGCATCGCCAGCGTGAAGATGCTGGCCAAAATGAACGGCGCGGTGGGCAACTACAACGCCCACCTGAGCGCCTGGCCCGGGTTCGACTGGGAAGCCTTCAGCCAGAAGGTCATCGAAACGCCCGAGCCGCTGGGCCTGGGCCTGACCTTTCAGCCCTACAGCATCCAGATCGAGCCGCACGACTACATGGCCGAGCTGTTCGACGCGGTGGCCCGCACCAACACCATCCTGATCGATCTGGCCCGCGACATCTGGGGCTACGTCAGCCTGGGCTACTTCAAGCAGCGCCTGAAGGCGGGCGAGATCGGCAGCTCTACCATGCCGCACAAGGTCAACCCGATCGACTTTGAAAACGCCGAGGGCAACCTCGGCCTGGCCAACGCACTGCTGCGCCACCTGGCCGAAAAGCTGCCCATCTCGCGCTGGCAGCGCGACCTGACCGACTCCACCGTGCTGCGCAACATGGGCGTGGCGCTGGGCTACAGCACCCTGTCGTACAGCGCGTTGATGACCGGACTGAACAAGCTGGAACTGAATGAAGAAGCCCTGGCCGCCGACCTGGACGCCGCCTGGGAGGTGCTGGCCGAGCCCATCCAGACCGTGATGCGCCGCTACGGCGTGCAAGGCGCCTACGAGAAGCTCAAGGAAGTGACCCGCGGCAAAACGGTGCGCGCCGAAGACCTGTACGGCCTGATCCGCTCGCTGGAGATCCCGGAGGCCGAAAAGACGCGCCTGCTGGCGATGACCCCCGCGTCTTACGTGGGCAAGGCCGCCGAGCTGGCAAAGCGGGTCTGATCATGGCCCCCACGCGCCGCACGCTGTGTCGCCGCTGCCCCCCCGGGGGGTTGATTCGCCATGGGGCGGCCCGGCGGCGAATCTGATGGCCCTCAAATCCACCATCTTCAAGGCGAACCTGCAGATCGCCGACATTGACCACGGCCACTACGCCGACCACGCCCTGACCCTGGCCCGCCACCCAAGCGAGACCGACGAGCGCATGATGGTGCGGCTGGTGGCGCTGGCACTGAACGCGCACAAGCTGAACAGCGTCTGCAACGGCGACGGCACGCTGGCCTTTGGCGCGGGCCTGTCCAACCCGGATGACCCCGACGTGTCACTCATCGACTTCACCGGCCGCCACCGGCTGTGGATCGAGGTCGGCCAGCCCGAAGACAAGCCGCTGATGAAAGCCTGCAACAAGGCCGACGAGGTGATGCTGTACTGCTTTTCGTCCGCGTCCGAGGTCTGGTGGCGCGGCATTCAGACCAAACTCACCCGGCCCAAAAACCTGCAGGTCTGGCGCGTGCCCACCGAGGCATCGCAGGCCCTGGCGGCGCTGGCCCAGCGCAGCATGCAGCTGCAGGCCACGGTACAGGAAAACACCCTCACCTTGGGCGACGGTCAACGCAGCGTGGACATCGAGCCCGTGAGATGGCTGTGAACCCAGTGAGCCGCACCTGCCCCCCCTGAACCGTACCTGAACCGTGCGCTTGGGTTCATCCACTTTTTTCTTTCACTTTCCGGCTTTTTTTAAGGCCGTGCGGCGACTTTTTGCATATTGAGAGGCTTTTAGGCCAATAGCCCACGCCAGTCCTTGCTGAGTTGCTACAACCAACATAGCAAATTGGCGGTTCGGCGCTACGGCACAGGCATCAGCGCCCCGCAAGACCAGCACTGCTCAAAGCCGCCTTCCACCCGCTCGCCGCAGGCACAGCGCCAGTCGCGCTGCGGCACATGCTGCAGGTCGTCCAGCAGGGCTTGGGCCCAGGCCAGTTGCTCGCTGTGGCGCAACCAGAGTTCCGGCAGGCACTGGTCGGGTGGCAACTCGCCCGCCACACCCACCAGAAACTGCCTTTGCACAGAAACGTCTACACCGGCTTCGCGCAGCGTGTCGGCCCACAGCATGGCCAAGGCCAGGTTGGGCGCTTGGCACAGGCGTTTCATGGGGCCACCGCGTGCGCGCACGGTGTGTTGCGCATTGCCGTGCGAGCGGGCTGCATTTTTCTTTGGGACAACCCGGCGGAGTAACGGTGGCGAGGCGGCATGCCGCTCATTTTTCCGCCGCGCGCTCGGCGTAGCGGTTGAAGCGCCAGGCGTCGGCCTGGAGGGTGATGCGGCGCCAGGTGGCGCGCTTGGCGGCGGGGGTCATTTCGGGCCAGTGCTGCACCTCGGCAAAGCTGCGGCCGCAGCCCTTGCACCAGTCGTCGCCCTGGCTGGTGGAGCAGATCGCGATGCACGGGGTGTCGGGTGTGGTGTGGTACCAGGCCAGCCAGGCTTCGCGCGCCCGGGCGGGGAAGCTCGCCTCGTCGGCCTCGTCTTCGCGGTGGTAGATCATCAGCGCATAGACCTCGGCCAGCGCCCGCAGCTCCGGCGCAAGGGTGATGCCATCGGGCGACGGCGAGCGTTGCCGCCAGTGGTTGATGGCGGCCTCGATGTCGGTGATGTGGATGCCGGGCATAGGGCCTCGATGATAGCCCCGGGGCCGCGCCGTGCGGGGGTGGTAAGCTGAATGCCACCCCACCGTCCCGACCTTGCCGCCCATGAAACCGATTCTCCAATGGCTGCTCAGCGCGGCCGCCCTGCTTGCCGTGGCCCACTTGTTCAGCGGCGTTCAGGTGGCCAGTTTCACCTCGGCCCTGCTGGCCGCAGCGGTGATCGGGCTGTTCAACGTGGTGCTGCGCCCGGTGCTGGTGGTGCTGACCTTCCCGGTCACGCTGATCACACTGGGCCTGTTCCTGTTCGTCATCAACGCGCTGATGTTCTGGGCCGCCTCGGGCCTGTTGGATGGCTTTCAGGTCAGCGGCTTTTGGGCCGCGCTGGTCGGCTCGCTGGTTTACTCGGTGCTGGGGCTGGTGATCGAATCAGCGCTCGAGCGCCTTTTCCCGCGCTAACTCATTGACCTGCGCCTGCAACTCGCGGGTGCGCTGGTCGACGATGCTGGCCTCGATGTGGTCATTGCCGTTGCGCTGCGGGAGCTGCCGCAGCTGTTGTTGCGCGGCCTTCATGCGGTCCAGCGCGCCGGGGTAATCGAGCTGCGCAGCGCGCGACTCGGCCGACGAGCGGGCCGCCTGCACCGTCTGCCCCAGCGCGGCCTGCACCGACGACAGCTGCGTCCACGCCTGAGCGTCTTTGGCGTAAACGCTGACCCAGGTTTGCAGCCGCTGCGCCACCTCGCCCAAGCCAGCGGGCGTGGGCGCGGCCAGGCGCGCCTGGGCCAGAAGCATGAGCTCGGCGCGGCCCCGGGTGGGGTAGGCCACCCACCCGGCGCGGCTGCCAGCGTTAGATGCGCTGCCCCCCACGCCTCCAACGCCTCCAACGCCACCTGAGCCACCACCTGCACCGCCCCCATTCGCCCACGCGGACGCTGGCCCGGCCACGGCCACGGCGCTGTCCACCGGCAGGGCCTGCAAGGTCTGCAGCGCCTGGATCGGTTGGCCAGACAGCAGCGCGATCTCGGCCTGCAGCAGTTGCACCACCCGCTGCGCGTCGGCATCGGCCGCCACCAGGGGCGTGAGGCGGTTGGCCTGTGCGCGGGCGCTGGGCCCATCGCGCAGCTTGGCCGCGGCCAGTGCGGCGGCGTAGAGCACACCCACCCGGCGCTGGCTGGCGCTGTGCGCGCCCAGGGCGTCGGATTTGCTGGTGGCGGCGGGGCCGTTGCTGGCGAGTTCGGCCTCTTTGACCCAGCTGCGCAATGCGTCCACGCCGGGCGCGGCCAGCACGCGGGCGCGGGCGGCCATCATGGGGTGCACCAGGTCGGGCGGGCCGTTGCGGCGGCTGGGCGCGGCCAGCTGCTGGCGGGCCTGCACGTCGGCGATGCGTTCGGTGGTGAGCGGGTGGCTGCGCAGGTAGGGGAAGGCACCGTTGTCGTTGATGCGGTTGGCCTGCTGCAGCTTGCCGAACATGCTGGCAAAGCCTTCGCCCTCGAAACCGGCGGCCGTCATGACGGCGTACCCCACGCGGTCGGCCTCGCGCTCCATGTCGCGAGAAAAGTTGAGTTGGTTCTGGATCGCCACGCCCTGGCCGCCCAGAATCAGCGCGTTGGCGGCGTCGGGGTTTTTGCTGGCGGCCAACGCGCCCAAGATCAGCGCGCCAATCAGCCACGGCGTTTGCTGGCCCTGCCGGGCGATCAAGCGGGCGATGTGCCGTTGCGTCACGTGGCTCATCTCGTGCCCCAGCACCGACGCCAGTTCGTCACGCGTGGTGACCAGGCCGATCAGCCCGAGGTGCACGCCAAAGTAGCCGCCTGGCAGCGCAAACGCGTTCACGCTGCGGTCGCGCGCCAAAAACACCTCCCAGGCGAAGCGCTCTTCCAGCTCGGGGCTGAGCTCGCCGCGCGCGCGGGACGCCACCATCAGCTGCTGCCAAATCGCTTGCAGGTACTCCACCAGCAGCGGGTCGTCCAGGTAGTCGGGGTCGCGGTAGATCTCGCGGGCGATGCGGTCGCCCAAACGGCGTTCGGCGCTGGCCGTCATCTCGCTGCCGTCGCCCAGCGCGGGCAGGGACGACTGCGCACCCAGCGGCGCCAGCCCGTTGGCGACCAACAGCAGGGCTGCCAACCCTTTTTTGACGAGGGCTGCGGCCCGTGGGGGCCGTTGTTGAGGCAGGGGCGCGGGTGGCAGGGTCAAAATGGGTCCAGGGGCAAAAAGCCCAGCACGCGGGCGTTGTCGGGGTCAAGCAGCACGGTCCAGGCGGCGCTGCGGCCCACCATGGGCAGGTACACCAGCCGGTCCAACGGGCGGCCGGTGCGGGCCACCGCGCTCTGTATGGCTTCGATTTGAGCCGGGAAGCGTGCCACCAGTTCCGCCATCGGCTTGGCTTCTTTCAGCACTTCGGCCCGGGCGGCCTCGTAAGGTTGCCACAAACGCGGCTGGGCGCTCAGGCTGTCCCCCGAAAGGGCGGCCAGCGTCGCGTCCATTTGTTCTTGCCCACTGGTGAAGGGCCTCAGCGACACGGTGCGGGGGCCAAGCAGCGGCAGGCGGCGCAAATCGGCGGGGGCCTGGGGCAGCGCGTCGGGCGCGACGTCGATCGCGTGCACCACGCGGAACAGCTTGTACTCGAATACCAGGTGCACCGGCCGCGCCACCGACACCGTCCACAGGCCGTAGACCAACGCCGCCAACTGCAGCAGGCCGACGATCGCCAGGTCGCGCCGCAGTTCGCGGCGGGGCTTGGCGCGGTTGAAGACGGCCAGCGTGATCAGCGGGCCCATCACCACGTCCACCGCCACCACCAGCAGGAACAGTTCGCGCCCGCCCGAGATCTCGCGGTAGGGGTAGGGGTACCACAGGCCAAACACCAAGGCGCCCGCCAGGGCGGCCAGCAACAGGCTGATGAGGAGGTGAATGCCCGCGGCGCGCAACCGCTCTTGCCAATGCAGCATGGCCCTATGATCCTTTCAGTTCAAGACAAACCCGTCAGTTTGCATTCACACCGGATTTTTCAACACCATGAGCGCACTCACCCACTTCGACAGCCAAGGCCTGGCCCACATGGTGGACGTGGCGGGCAAGGCCGCCACCCACCGCATCGCCATCGCGCGGGGACGCATTGAGATGTTGCCAGAAACGCTGGCCATCATCGAAGGCGGCAGCGCCAAAAAGGGCGACGTGCTGGGCATCGCCCGCATCGCAGGCATTCAGGCGGCGAAAAAAACCAGCGACCTGATCCCGCTGTGCCACCCGCTGGCGCTGACCCGCGTGGCGATCGACTTCACGCTGGACCACGCCCCCCCAGCCGTGCACGTGAGCGCCACGGTGGAAACCGTGGGGCCGACGGGGGTGGAAATGGAGGCACTCACCGCCGCGTCGGTGGCGCTGCTGACCATTTACGACATGTGCAAAGCGGTGGACCGCGGCATGACCCTGGCCGAGGTGAAACTGGCCGAAAAGCACGGCGGCAAGTCGGGCAGCTTCGTCGCCTGACGCTGCATGGCCAGAACCTGCGTTGCCTGACCCCAGGTCAGCTCAGCGCGGTGCCGGGCCTTGGAACGGTGGCGGTTGTTCGGACGCCTGATCAGGCGATTGTTCGGGTGGCCCGTTGGGATGCTGTTCGGGCAACAGGCCTGGCAGCAGACCGGGCAACACGCGGTTGCCCCGTGTCCATTGGGCATAGGCGTCGGGGAAGGCGGCACGGTAGCGCGCCAGGTGACGCACCGCCACGTCGTCGTCGCCCAACAGCGCGGCAGCCTCGATGCGCTTTTCAATCACCCGCGCCTCGGGCGAATAGGTCAGCAGCCGGTCGGCGAGCGCGGCGACCTCGGCCGCATTGGCCCGCGTCAGCGGCGTGAGCGTGAGCACCGCAAAATCCACCGGGTCGCGGAACCACCAGGTGGTGCGTGCTTTGGCGAGGGCGTCGGTCTGGTAGGCCGGGTGGCGTTCCGCCGGGGCCTTGTACACCTGGCTCACCAGCCAGTAGTCCCAGCCGACCCAAACGACCATTGCCATCAAAAACAGAGCTGTTGCGGCTGATTTGACAAGGGCCAGACGCCGATTTGACTTCAATTTCGGCGTAGGACGGTCAAAAAACGTTGAAAGCGCCTCTTTTTGCCCGGCCCCCAAGGCAGCGGTCGCACCGCCCGGCCCGCCAGGCGTGCCCGTCGCGGGGCCCACCATGCCCGGCGCTGGCCCGGCCCAGACCAACCCCACCGCCACACCAAACGCCAGCGCGAACGGCCCGTACCACAGCGGGTACTCCAGCAGGCTGTGCAGGCCGATCACCGCCATCACCCCCCAGCCCAGCTGCCGAGCTGGGGTGCTGGCCCGCCATGGTCGCTGGCGCCACGCCGCCCATGCGAACGCGCCGCACACCGCCGCCGCGACCGGCAGGCCCAGCTCCACCGCCAGGTGCAAGGGCAGGTTGTGGGCGTTGTCCAAGATGTCGCAAAAACGCTGGCCGCTGAACAGGGTGAGGTAGTGCGCGCGGTCCAGCCCGCCCCAGCCCCAGCCCCACCACGGCCTGAGCGTCACCAGGTCCCACACGTTGGACCACAGCACCGCGCGGCTGCTGCAGCCCGCCACTTCGCCCGCCAACCGGGCCAGCAGCCCCCGGCTGCCCGCCGCCTCGCCCAGCGTCAGGGGCAGGGCCCACACCGCCAGCGCGTAGGCCGCCGCCGCGAACAGCCACACACCCCGCACCACCGGTTGCCGCCACAGCCCCCACACCGCAAACAGCAGGCCCACCAAGGCCCACTGCGCCAACCCCGTGCGCGAGGCCGACGTCGCGTTGCCCACCGCCAGCATCACCGCCAAACCCATGGGCAAGCCCCACCTGCCCCAGGCTGGCTGTCCGCCTGCCTGCGGGCCTTGGGCGGCCTGTTGCGGTGGCGCCACCTGCCAGCCCTGCCCCACCACCACACACAGTGCCACCAGCGCGATGCTGGTCAGCGTGGCGAACTGGTTGCGTTGCCGCAGGTTGGCAAACGCCTCGCCCGCCGGGGTGCCGTTCACCCACGGCGCCAACGCCCCGCTGAACCCGCTGTATTGCACCAGGGCCAACAGCCCGCTGAGCCCGCCCGCCACCAGCCACGCCGCCATCACCAGCTTCAGCAGCCCTTCCTGGTGTGCCGCCTGCCGCCCCACCGCCGCGCCCACCAGAAAAGTGACCAGCGCCGCCACCGTCAACAGGTTCTGCCCCGCACCCGCCACGCTGTTGAGCCACACCACAACAGCCAACGCCCACGCCGCCAGCACCCAACCCCGCGGCGCCCGCGTGAGCGGCAACCCCGCACGCAAGCCCGCCACGCACACCAATGCCACCAGCCACGGCACCACCCCAGGCGACGGGCCGGGGGCGAAGGGGTTGAGCCAGGGGAGGGTGATTGCGAGGCCCACCCACGTGACGCGGGCAAGTGAAATTTCCAGCGCCGCGTGCGCGCTGGCTGGCGGCATGCCACCGCTGGGTCGTGGCGAGGACGTCACCTCCATGACAGCCCCACGCACACTCGCCGATCAGGGACGGCGGGGTCGCGGCTCAGGCCCTGCCAGGGGCCACGGCACGGCGGCGATGCGCGGGTGGCGTTGGGATTCTTCCGCCCAGCGCGTGCGCAGGGCAGACCAGGTGGTGTCATCGGAAAAGCCTCTCAGTCGGGCCAGCCAGAAATCGGCGCGTGTGGCGTTGTGTGCCAGTGCGTGTAGCCGGGCCAGTCGGTAAATCGTACCCGCGCTGGGGTAACGGCGGACCAGGGCTTCCAAGGTCGCCAGGTCAGCGGCGGAGGCTTCGTCGTCGAAGTCGGTGTCTTCGGACCAGATCAGTGCGCGCATTTGGTTCAGCACCCACACGTCGGGCAGCGCCACCGGTTGCTCCAGCGATTTGGCGAAGCGCGCTTTTTTGAACCGCAGCTCGTAGAACGCCTCCTCCACTTTCAGGTAATCGTGCACCGTCACGGCGAGCGCTGCGCCCGAGACCATCACCAGTGCCGCCAACGGCATGGCGCTCAGGCGGGTGTGTGACATGTCGTTGCGGCGGGCGCACAAAAATCCGAGCAACAACCCCGCAGGGAGCAAGAAAGTGGCGTGGTGCAGCGGCAGTTCCAGCATGGCGTGCAGCCCCATGGCGCTGACTGCCAGGAACGCGACCCGCTCGGTGGGCGTGTTCAAACCGCGTGCGAGCACGATCCAGGTCCACACCAGGAAGCCGCCCACCAACCCGCCCAGGGGCAGACCCAGCCAAAGCACCAAGTCCAACAGCAGGTTGTGGGAGTGGGCAAAGTTCAGACCCAGCCAGGGCTGGGTGTCCGCCATGGCCAGTTGCGCTTGGGTCACCTCGGTCCAACCGTAGCCCCACAGCGGCGCGGCCCACACCGCTTGCAAAAACATTTTCCAAGCGGGCAAACGCAATTCGCTGGTGGTGATCTCGCGCACCATGTCCGCTGGTTCCGCCAACCAGACCCATGAATACAGCCACGGCAGGGCCATCAACAGCGCAACAAACACCCCCAGCAGCCCAAGACCTGCCCAAGGCAACCACGTGGAACGCCAGTGGGCGCGCCAGACAAAGCACGCCCCCAACAGCATCAGCAGTTCCAACTGCCCTGTACGGCTTTGGGTGAGCGCCAAGCCCGTCAGCAAAAACACCGCCACGACTACCGAAGTGGCCGCGCCCAACCAACGCGATTGGTAAGCCAACAAGGTGCCCAGCAGACCGCACACCAGCAGCGTGGCCAGCAAGTTGGGCTGGCCCACGTTGGCGTAAGGCCGGTTGCCCACCAGACCCATGGACCACACACTGGTCACTTCAGTGCTGTCCACCCCCAGCCAGGTGGCCAGTTGCAAGCCGACCGACGCCACGCTGGCCAATGCCATCGCAACCAACAGCGCCACCACCACCTGGTTGGGCTGGTGCCCTTCCCAGCGGGCCCCCACCACCACCGCCGTGGCCAAACCCAGCAGGTAGATGGAGGACATCCACGCCTGCCCCGAAAAAAACAACAGGCCTGCGCCCCACTGCGCCCAAGGCACCAGGGCCAAGCCCAAAGCGACCCACGCCAACACCGGCCAGGGCGAAGCCTGGCGGCAAGAGGGCCGACACACCGCCCAGCACGCCGCCACCAAGGTGAGCGCCGCGACCCAGGCGTCGGAATGGAAAGTGGACCAAGGCGGGAAGTGATTGGGGATCAGCCACGCCAGCGACAGGGCGGCGGTCCACAGGGCGAGCCAAAAACGTGACATTGGGGAGGGCGGCTGGTTCGAATCGGCCATGAAAAAAGCCCCCGAGGGGGCTTTTTCGTTAGCCTGAACTTGAGGCTAATTACTTGCAGCTGCCTGGCAAGAACTTCGCCTCAAGGGTCCCGGGTTTGCATTCCCAAGACACCTGGCCACTTTCAGCGTATTTGCCGGTCAAAGTAATCGTCTTACCGTCGAGCTTGTTATCACCTTTGCCGGTGACCGTAATGACGCCCTCGCTGGCGTTGGTCTGCGTGTACACCACCGACGAGGCATATTTGCCGGTCAAGGACGCATCGACGTTCGCAGATGCGGTTGCTGGCATTTGACTGAACACCTGAGCCTGCTCGGCAATGGAAGTGCGTGGGCCAGATGCGGCCAGCAGCATTTCCGATGCCTTAGCGCGAACGGTGTAATCTTGGTACGCGGGCAGGGCCACAGCGGCCAAGATGCCGATGATCGCCACGACGATCATCAATTCGATCAGGGTGAAACCTTGTTGGACAGTTCGTTTCATTGAAAACTCCTTATGTTTGATAGGCGCAGGATACCTGCAAGCGCCATGCCACCCCAAAACAGCTGTCAAACAGCGTCTTTTTGCAGTGGGGGTGTCATGTGAGCGACCAATTTTGCTCATGCGGTTATAAAAATCACGGTGTGGCGCTGGTTCATGTGACGCTACACGCGTGTGGGCTGACAAAAATGTCAACCCCGGCAGGTGGCAGGCAAAGCCTTGGCGGGCACACCATTGGTGTCGGCAGGCTTGCAGTGCCACACCGCGATGCGCGAACCGATGTCGCTGGTGGTCATGGGGTGGGTGAGCGCAGCGTCGGCGTAGGGCACCATGGTCAGCACCTTGCCGTCCATGTCGGGTGAGCCAAAACCGGTGACGGTGGCGGCCACGACGCCGTTCTCGTCGGTGTCGATCTGCCACACGTACTTGCCGCCAGTGCCTGGCGCCACCTCGCACCCCCACTGGTTGGCCGCTGGCAAGGTGTTCGCCGCCCCGGCATAGCCTTCGGTGATTTGGTTTCGGCATTTGGACATGGCCAACACCACCTCGGCCATTTTGGCGCGCTGGGTGTAGCCCTGATAGACCGGGAGCGACATGGCGCTCAGCAGGCCAATGATGGCCACGATGATCATCAACTCAATCAGTGTGAAGCCTTTTTGGGCAACAGTGCGCACGACAAACACCTCTTAGAAATGGGGAGTGGTGATGGTGCCGTTTTGGCGTACCCACAGTGCGTGGATGTGCGGCCCAAAAGGGCGTCTTTTTCGGGGGCACGCCACCTAACACCGTTGGCGTGGGCCCCATGCCGAAGGCGTGACGCTTGAAGGCTCAGGCTGGCTGGCAACGCATGGGTGGCGTGGGCGGTGCTGCGCACCTGGGTCAGCCTCACTTGATGCAGACCGCCCGAACCTGCTTCAAATCGGTCTGGCCGTGCAGGATTTTTTCCATGCCGTCCATCTTGAGGGTGCGCATGCCGCGCTCCACCGCGGTGGCGAACAGCGTGCTGACGCGGGCGCGTTCTTGCACCAGGCGTTTGATGGCGTCGTCGGCCACCAGCAGCTCGTGCAGGCCCACCCGGCCTTTGTAGCCGGTGTTGGCGCATTTGTCGCAGCCCACCGCGCGGTACAGGTACAGCTTGCCGCCGTGGCCGTGGCATTTGCGCCAGTGGCTGAGGAGTTTTTCGGCCTCGCCCGCGGCGTCGGCGCGCCAGGCGGCGGTGGGAGCCAGCTCTTCAGCGTACTCGGCCACGAACAGGCGCAGTTCTTCCGCGTCGGGCTCGTAGGCCTGTTTGCAATCGCACAGCTTTTTGGCCAAACGCTGGGCCAGGATGCCCAGCAAAGCGTCTGAAAAATTGAACGGGTCCATGCCCATGTCCAGCAACCGAACGATGCTCTCGGGCGCGGAATTGGTGTGCAGGGTGGAGAACACCAAGTGCCCGGTGAGGGACGCTTCCACCCCCATGGCCACGGTTTCTTTGTCGCGCGACTCGCCGACCAAAATGATGTCGGGGTCGGCCCGCAAGAACGCGCGCATGACCAGCGCGAAGTCGATGCCCGCCTTGCGGTTGACCTGCACCTGGCGCAGCCCGCGCTGGGTGATTTCCACCGGGTCTTCCACCGTCCAGATTTTGGTGTCGGGCCGGTTCAAGTGGTGCAGCACCGAATGCACCGTGGTGGTTTTGCCAGAGCCCGTGGGGCCGCAGACGTAGAACAGGCCATACGGCTTGTGCACGGTTTGCAGCAGGCGGGTTTTGTTGTGGTCGGTCAGGCCCAGGCGGTCGAGCGGAATAGGCTCACCCGCGTTCAAGATGCGCATGACCACGTCTTCCACCCCGCCGGTGGAAGGAATGGTGGCCACCCGCAGCTCGATGTCCAGCGGGCCGTACTTCTTGAACTTGATCTTGCCGTCTTGCGGTTTGCGGCGCTCGGAAATGTCCAGGTCGCACATGATCTTGATGCGCGTGGCCATGGCCTGCCGGTACTGCGACGGCACCTCGATGTAGGGCATGAGCGTGCCGTCGATGCGGAAGCGGATGCCCGTCTTGGCTCTGCCGGGCAGCGGCTCGATGTGGATGTCCGATGCGCCCGCGCTGTGCGCGTCTAGGATCACCTTGTTGACGAACTTCACCAGCTCGTTGTCGGCGGCGGCAGACACCACGTTCTCGTCGAACTGGGTGTCGTCGTCCAGCGGCGCCATGTCAGACAGCAGCTTGTCGATGGAGCTTTCTGGCCCACCAGGGGCGAACAGCTGGTCCAGCGTCTGGTCGAACTCGGCCTGGGTGGTCACGCACCAAGAAAAACGCTCGATGCGGGGGTAGACCTGGGGCAGCAGGCGCGCGTTGCGGGTGGCCTCGGGGTCGATGCACATGACCTGCAAGCCGTTGAGCCCCTCCTCCAGCGGCATCCAGCCCTGGCGCTCCACAAACTCCCGCTTCAGGACGCTGTGCAGCTCGCGGATGTACAACCGCCCCGCCTTGAACGGCTCATAAGGCACAGCAAAAAAACGCGACAGCGCCGCGCCAATGGTGGCGGGCTTGAGCGCGTATTGCGCCAGCAGCACCTGCTCCACCGACGTGCCCTGGTCGCGCGCAGCGATCACCGCGCGTTCCAGCTCCGCAGGCAGCAGCACACCGTCGGTGACCAAGCCATCGTACTTGCCGGTTTTGCGGCGCGCCGTCTCGGCCGCGCGCTCGGCCCGCTGGCGGATGGCGGTGGCCAGGGTCTTGCACAGCTCGGCCGCCCCTTCCATTTCCAGCGGCCCGAAGGGCTCGCCGCTGCGGTTGTTGATGACCTGGAGCACGCCCTGCAGCACCGTTCCGTGGGCGATGGGGTGCACCATCATTTGCCGGGTGCGGTAGCCGGTGCGGCGGTCCACCTCCTGCAAGAAACTCAGGTTGGGGTGGATGGCCTTGAGGCGCTGCTCGTCATAGACGTCGGCGATGTTGACCGGCTGCTGCGTCATGGCCACAAAGCCCGCAACGCTTTGCGAACTGATCGGCAGGCGCAGCTCTTTGCTGACGTTCAGGCCCGTCTTGACCTTGGAGACGATGGCCGAGTGGTCGGCGTTCACCGCGTACAGGGTGATGCGCTCGGCGTTCAGCACCCGGCAAATGTCGGGGCTGACGTCCACCATCAGCTGGTCGAGGTGGTCGGTTTCGTGGATGCGGGCCGTGACCTGCTGCAGCTCGCGGTAGAACAGCGCTGTGTAGTTGGCGTCGCGCTCGGCGCTGGGCCGCGTCTGCGCGGCGGCGAAAGCGTCTGCGGCGGGCATGGGCGGCGTGCCCAAGGCACCCGCTGCGGGCGGCTTGGGCCGGCTGCTCACAGCGTGAACTCCTGGCCCGCTCGCAGCCAGCGGATGTCGTGCGACCCGCCCGGCGTGTCACTGGCCGCGGCGTTGAAGCGCTCGATCTCCGACATGATCAGCTCGGTCTCGGCTGGCTTGGTGTGGGTGATGTAGACGGGGTAACGGTGGCCGGGGGCGATGTGGCCGAGCTCGCTGGCCAACACCTCGGGCGAGAGGTGCAGGCTGCGCTCGGCCAGCTCGCGCTCACGGTTGCTGAAAGCGGTTTCGATCACCAGCATGGCGACGTCGAGCTGGTTCACACGGTCCCAAAAGGCCGGGTTGCGCTCGGTGTCCCCCGAGAACACCCAATGCCGCCCCGAACCGCCCGGGGCCACGCTGCGGGCGGCGTAGGCCACCGCTGGGACGGTGTGGACCGCGGGCAGCACCTCCACACACTTGCCTGAAAAATGCAGCACCTGGCCCACTTCGATGGGGTGGAAGCGAATGAACGGCTGATCCGGCGTGGGAATGCGGGAAAAATCAGGCCAGATCGCGTCGTTGAAGATGTGGGTCTGCAACGCGGCGATGGTGCCGGGCAGCGCGTGGATGTGCAGCGGCTCGGTGCGCTGCGCCGCCACCGCGTCCACCATCAGCGGCAGTGCGGCCACGTGGTCCAGGTGGGAATGGGTGAGCAGCACATGGTCGATTTGGCGCATGGCGTCCAGCGTCAGGTCGCCGACGCCGGTGCCCGCATCCACCAGCAGGTCGTGGTCCAACAAAAACGCGGTGGTGCGACAGTCTTTGGCAATGGCGCCGGAGCAACCAAGCACGCGTAGCTTCATGGGACTGACAAGGCCTGTGACGGGACGGAGGCTTGCGCGAAATGGCGTCAGGTGGCCTCAAATTCGGTGGTGGCGTCCCACAACGCGTCTAAGGGCCGCTGCCGCAGGTGCGCCACCCTTTCAGTGTAGAGCTTGTAGAGGGTTTTTTGCGGGCTGAGTTGTTTCAAAGTGGACAACGCGGCGTCGCAGGTGGCCCAATCCTGCGCGCGGTAGGCCGCCAACAGCCGGTTCCACACGCTGAACTCGGCCTCTTGCCGCTCGTCTAGGCTTCGGATCTCGCCCAGCGGGGTGTAGACCGACACCGCCTGCGCTTTGCCCCGCACGCGCACCCGGTCCAGCTCCTGCCACACGTATTGGGGCACCAGGCGCATGGTGTGCTCGCTCACCACCAAGTCAACGCCGTAGATTTTTGACAGTGCCTGCAGGCGGGCGCCGAGGTTGACCGCGTCGCCGATCACCGTGTAACTGCGGCGCACGTTGGAGCCCATGTCGCCCACGCACATGTTGCCGGTGTTCAGCCCAATGCCCACGCTGATGCCGGGCAACTTGCGGTCGCTGCGTTCCCGGTTGATTTGGGCGATTTCGCTGGCCAGCTCGATCGCGGTTTTCACCGCCAGCCGGGGGTGGTCGATGGTGTCCACTGGCGCGCCCCAAAACGCCATCACGCAGTCGCCCATGTATTTGTCGATCGTGCCCCGGTTGCTCCGGATCAGGTTGGTGAGGCGGCTGAACACCCCGTTGAGCAAGGCCTGGAGCTGGGTCGGCTCCATGGTTTCCGACATCTGTGTGAACCCGCGCATATCGCAAAACATCACGGTCAGCTCCTTGCTGGTGGCGCGCATGCTGTAGCGGGCCGAGTGCTTGACCATCTCGTCCACCAGCTCGGGCGGCACGTAGGTGCCGAACAGGTTGGCCAACTCGCGCTTGGACCGGCTCTCCACAAAGTAGCCGTAGCTCATGTTCAGCGCGAACGCGGTCAAGGCCATGGCCAGCGCCGAAGCCAGGGGCAACACCTGCCGGAAGGCAAAGAACAGCACCACGTTCAACGCGACCAGCACACCAATGACCGCCACGCTGAGCAACACCGCGCGGGCAGCGGTCAGCAGCGGCAGCGCAATGGCAAGCGTCAGCCCGGCCACCAAAAGCACCAGCAGTTCATAGCCGGCCGCGTAGTCCGGCTTGAGGTACAGCCGCCCGTCCAGCAAACCCGACAACACATTGGCATGGATTTCCACACCCGGAAAAATCTCACCCACCGGGGTGACGCGAACGTCCAGCAGGCCGGGCGCCGTGGTGCCGACCAACGCCACCTGGCCTTTGAGGGCGCCGGGTGCGAGCCGTCCTGCCAGCACATCGGCCGCCGACACGTAACGGAACGAGCCGCCCTGGGGCCCACCCGGGCCACGGAACGGCACAAGGGTGGCGACCCGCTCGTCCACCGGGATCTTGGTGCGGGTCGCGCCCTGGCGCAGCACGATGCTGTCCAGCGGCTGCGCCTGCCCAACCACATAAGGTGCCTCGGCTGCGTAACCGGGCTCCACGGCTGGCATGCCGCGCAGGGCCCGGTAGATCGCGAGCGACAAGGCCTCGTAATACTGGCCCTTGAACTCGGCGATCAAGGGCACGGCGCGGATCACACCGTCGCTCTCGGTGATGGAGTTGAAGAAACCCGCGGCGGGCGAGGCTTTCGCCAACGGGGAAATGTTGGCGCCGTAGCCGCTCCAGCGGGTGATGGCGATGCGCTGGTCGGCCAGCACGGCCGGGCCGAGCGTGGGCGCGGGCAATTGCCCGGTGGTGAGGCCGCCGTTGTCATTGGTGAAGTAGTAACCCAGCACGACCGGGCGGTTCTGCAAAGACCTGGCGAACAACGCGTCGTGGTCCAGCGCTTCTTGCAGGCTGTTGAGTTGGGCTACAAAAGCGGGCTGGTCTTTGAGGGGACCGTCGGCCAGCTGGCGCAAGCGCTTGAGGCCGGAGCTGTCGTCGGGCTCGGCGAACACCACGTCAAAGCCGACCACCGCCACGTTTTGCCGGGCGATCAGTTCGTCCACCAACGCGGCCAGGCGGTGGCGGCCCCACGGCCAGCGGCCCACCTCGGCCAGACTTTTTTCATCGACGTCGACGATGACGATGCGCTGGTCCAGGGTCTTCGGGTTGGTCGCGCGCAAGCGGGCGTCGTACAGCACGTCGTCGAGGCGCGACAAGGGCTCGATGCGCTGCAAGCCCAGCACGTGCAGCACCGCCAGCACCAGCGGGATCAGCGTGACCAGTATCCGCGGCCAGTGCCGGATCAGCGCACGCATGGTGAGCCGTTCAGGTGGCGGCCACGGCCTGCACCAGCAGCACCGACACGTTGTCGCGGCCCCCCGCCGCATTGGCGGCGTCCACCAAGCGCTGGGCGCGCTGGGCAAGGGGATTCAGGTCGGCCAGCGCAGTGGCGATGGCCTCATCGGTCAGCATGTCGGTCAGACCGTCGGAACACAGCAGGTACACGTCGTCGGCGCCGACGGGGTGTTCTGCCAGGTCCACCTCCACCGTGTCCATCACGCCCAGCGCGCGTGTGACCAGGTTGCGGTTGGGCGCGAACGGGGCTTCTTCCAGCGTCACCAGACCCGCGTCGATTTGCTCCTGCACCACCGAGTGGTCGCGGGTCAGGCGCACCAATTCACCGGCACGCCAGCGGTAGCAGCGCGAGTCGCCCACGTGGGCCACCAGCACGCTGGCGTCCAGAAACACCGCGGCCACCAAGGTGGTGCCCATGCCGCGGCAGTTGGGCTGGCTGGCCGCGCAAGACCAGATGGACGCGTTGGCGTTGTGCACCGCGGTGGTCAGCGCCTGGCGCAACTCGCGGCTGCCGTTGCCCGGCCGCACGGGGCTGAGGTGGCGTGACAGGTCGGCCTGGATCAAGCCAATGGCCATGCTGGCAGCCACTTCCCCCGCGCTGTAGCCGCCCATGCCATCGGCCAGCAACGCCAGTTGGCCCACGGCGTCGAAGGCGACCGCGTCCTCATTGTTCTCGCGCACGCGGCCCACGTGCGTCTGGCTGTGGAACTGGTAGCGCAGCATGGCTGGGGCGG
Organism: Comamonadaceae bacterium; assembly: GCA_027490925.1. GTDB lineage: Bacteria > Pseudomonadota > Gammaproteobacteria > Burkholderiales > Burkholderiaceae_C > PCRC01. The sequence continues at coordinate 151,823 of JAIXXF010000001.1, read as the reverse complement.
GTGGGTGCGGTACCGGACGGCGTGTGAAGCCTGGTTCAGGCCGCGGTGTGGGCCGCGCTGGCGCGCGCCTGCACCACCTTGCCAATGGCCAGCACCAGCAGAGCGCCTGCGGCGGCAGCGGCGTACTCCCAGAATTTCTCGGTCGGCAGCCAAGGCTTCACGGCCGGGTCGGTGAAGGCCATTTGACCGGCAATCCAGCCCAGCAGCATGGCGCCCAGCGTGATGACGATGGGGAAGCGGGTCATCAACTTCAGCACCAGCTGACTGCCTGCGACGATGATGGGAATGCTGACCAGCAGGCCGAAAATCACCAGCGCGAGCTGGTGCTCACCACCACCTTGCGCCGCACCGGCGATGGCGATCACGTTGTCGACGCTCATGACCAAATCGGCCACGATCACCGTCTTGACCGCGCCCCACAGCTTGTCGCTGGCGCTGATGTCGTGGGCGTCTTCCCCCTCGGGCATCATCAATTTCACGCCAATCCACAGCAGCAACAGCGCCCCGCCGATCTTGAGGTACGGCACCGACAACAAGGCCAGCGCAAAGGCGATCAAAATCACCCGCAGCACGATGGCGCCGACAGTGCCATAAAGAATGCCCAGCTTGCGCTGGCGTTCGGGCAGGTTGCGGCAGGCCAGCGCGATCACGACCGCGTTGTCGCCGCCGAGCACGATGTCGATCAGGATGATCTGGCCGACGGCCACCCAAAACCCTGCGGTCATCAACGTTTCCATGGCGCGTCTCTTCCAAAAACAAAAGCCGATTGTCTCGCAAGACAACCGGCTTGGTTTTGTGGTTTGCCACAACGCTGGCGCGCCCGCCCCGAGGGGCAGAGACGTCACCAGACGTTCACAGCAGTGCTTTGAGCAACTTGCCCATCTCCGATGGGTTGCGGGTGACTTTGAAGCCGCACTCTTCCATCACCGCGAGCTTGGCATCGGCGGTGTCGGCGCCACCGGAGATCAGCGCACCGGCGTGGCCCATGCGTTTGCCCGGTGGGGCGGTCACACCGGCGATGAAACCGACGATGGGCTTTTTCATGTTGGCCTTGCACCAGCGGGCGGCTTCGGCCTCGTCAGGGCCACCGATTTCACCGATCATGATGACGGCGTCGGTGTCTGGATCGTCGTTGAAGGCCTTCATCACGTCGATGTGCTTCAAGCCATTGATCGGGTCACCGCCGATGCCGACCGCGCTGGACTGGCCCAAGCCAATTTCCGTCAGCTGCGCGACGGCCTCATAGGTCAACGTGCCCGAGCGTGAAACCACGCCGATGCGGCCTTTTTTGTGGATGTGCCCGGGCATGATGCCGATCTTGATTTCTTCAGGTGTGATCAAGCCAGGGCAGTTGGGGCCCAGCAACAGCGTCTTTTTGCCGCCCGCGGCTTCTTTGGCCTTCATGCGGTTGCGCACTTCCAGCATGTCGCGCACCGGAATGCCCTCGGTGATGCAGATCGCCAGATCGAGGTCGGCTTCCACAGCCTCCCAAATGGCGGCGGCCGCACCGGCCGGTGGCACGTAGATCACCGACACGGTGGCACCGGTTTGGGTGGCGGCTTCTTTCACCGACGCATAAATCGGGATGTTGAAGATCGACTCACCGGCCTTTTTTGGGTTCACGCCCGCGACAAAGCAGTTCTTGCCGTTCGCGTATTCCTGGCACTTTTCGGTGTGGAACTGGCCGGTCTTGCCGGTGATGCCCTGCGTGATGACCTTGGTGTTTTTGTTGATGTAGATCGACATGATTAGCCTTTCACCGCTTTCACTGCCGCTTGCGCGGCTTCTGCCATGGTGTCCACGGAAATGATGGGCAGACCGCTTTCGGCCAGCATCTTCTTGCCGAGGTCTTCGTTGGTACCCTTCATGCGCACCACCAGCGGCACGTTCAGGTTGACCGCTTTGCAGGCGGTGATCACGCCGGTGGCGATGGTGTCGCAGCGCATGATGCCGCCGAAAATGTTGACCAGAATGGCCTTCACCTTGGGGTTCTTCAACATGATCTTGAAGGCCTCGGTCACCTTCTCAGGGGTGGCGCCGCCGCCCACGTCCAGAAAGTTGGCTGGCTCAGCGCCAAACAGCTTGATGGTGTCCATGGTCGCCATGGCCAGGCCCGCGCCGTTGACCAAGCAACCAATGTTGCCGTCCAGGCTGATGTAGGCCAGGTCGAATTTCGACGCCTCGACCTCGGCCGGGTCTTCTTCGTCCAGGTCACGGTAGGCCACGATCTCCGGGTGGCGGAACAGCGCGTTGGAGTCGAAGTTGAACTTCGCGTCCAAGGCCATGACTTTGCCCTGGCTGTCGCGGTTCAGCGGGTTGATTTCCACCAGCGACGCGTCGGTCTCCATGTAGCACCGGTAGAGCTTCTGGAAGATGTCCACGGCCTGTGCGGTGGAGTCGGCGGGCATGCCAATGGCGTCCGCGATCTTTTTGGCCTGCTCGGCACCCAGACCGGTCAGCGGATCGATGAATTCGGTGACGATCTTCTCAGGCGTGCTGTGGGCCACTTCCTCGATGTCCATGCCGCCTTCGCTCGATGCGATGAACGCCAGCTTCTGCGTGGCGCGGTCGGTCACGATGGACACGTAATACTCTTTGTGGATGTCGGCGCCATCTTCGATGTAGAGGCGACGCACTTTCTGGCCTTCAGGGCCGGTCTGGTGGGTCTTGAGCTGCATGCCCAAGATGTCGGTCGCCAGGCGCTTGACGTCGTCGATGCTCTTGGCCACCTTTACGCCGCCGCCTTTGCCGCGCCCACCGGCGTGGATCTGGGCCTTCACCACCCACACGGGGCCACCCAGTTTTTGGGCGGCTTCCACCGCCTCTTGCACCGTGAAAGCCGGGATGCCGCGCGGCACGGGCACGCCGAAGTTGCGCAAGATGTCCTTGCCCTGGTATTCGTGAATTTTCATGGGGCCTCTTTGGGTGGCAACGATGGAAAGGGAGGTGCGACGCTTGCGCGGACCGCATGCAGGGTGCGACGCGGCTTTGACAGCGCGCAAACTGTAACATGCTGCAACGCACCAAACGGCCGGGGCTGTTGGGTCGTAATGCATAATTATATTGACCCTCCTGAATCCAAACTGACTGCGCCCGCAGCCCCGCCATGGCCAAAGTTTTCATCGACGGCGAAGCCGGAACCACCGGTTTGCAAATCCGCGAGCGCTTGCAACACCTGCCCGGTGTGACGCTGGTCAGCATCGCCCACGAACAACGCAAAAACCCGGACGCCAAACGCGCGCTGTTGGCCCAGGTGGACCTGGTCATCTTGTGCCTGCACGACGAGGCGGCCATCGACACCACCGCCATGGTCGACGCACTGGCCCAAAGCGGCGAGCGGCCCGGTCCCAAGATCATTGACGCCTCCACCGCACACCGCACCGCGCCGGGGTGGGTGTATGGCTTTCCGGAACTCGCGGCGGGCCAGCGCGAGGCGGTGCGCCACGCACAGCGGGTGTCCAACCCGGGCTGCTACGCCACTGGCGCCATCGCGCTGCTGCGCCCGCTGGTGGACGCTGGCCTGGTTCCGGCAGACTTCCCGCTCGCGCTGCCTTCGGTCAGTGGCTATTCCGGCGGCGGCCGCGCGATGATCGAGGCCTATGAGGCAGGCACCGCGCCGCTGTTTGAAACGTATGCGCTGACGCTCAAACACAAACACCTGCCAGAGATCATGAAGTACACCGGCCTCACACGGCGGCCGATCTTTGTGCCCTCGGTTGGCAATTTCCGCCAGGGCATGCTGGTGCAGCTCCCGCTGCACCTGGACCTGTTGCCCGGCCGCCCCCGTGCCAGCGACCTGCACCAGGCGCTGGCCCAGCACTACGCGGGCAGCGAGTGGGTGACGGTCGAAACCCCCAGCGCCGACGGCAAGCTCGACGCCACCGCGCTCAACGACACCAACCGGCTGGAACTGCGGGTGTTCTCCACGCCCGACCACCCGCACGCGGTGCTGATCGCCCGGCTGGACAACCTGGGCAAGGGCGCCAGCGGCGCGGCCGTGCAAAACCTGCGCTTGATGCTCGGCCTGGGCGGCTGAGCGCCGCCCAGCGCCCGCACCGACTGCGCACCCACGCCACGGCCGGTGGCGGCGCCGGGATTTCCTGTCTTTACAACGACACAGTTCGTCGGTAGCCTGCGTCCCGCTGTGAATGCTGGCCGAGGGCAAACGCCCCGCTCCGCAATGGGAGTCCGCCCGCGTCCATGGCCCACGACCCGTGTGGCAACCCACGGTTCAATCGCGGTTTGAAGCCCTGCGCCCACCCGGCCACCGGGGAAACAGGCCAGCCCCAAACCACCGCCCATCCACCCGACAGATCAACCATGAATCTTTTGAAGATCGCCCAGTTTCTGCTGAGTGCCACCGTGTTGTGTGGCGTGAGCGCATTCGCCCAACCGTCCTTGGTTGAACGGATCGGCACGCGCCTGGACAATGGCCAGCAGCGACGCTCCGAACGCATCCCCGACCGCTACATCGTGCTTTTCAAAGAAGGTGTGGGCCAGAACGACCGCGACGCCGACGATGTCCTCAACGGCTCGGGGGGCCGCGTGTTCAACCGCTACCGCAACGCCTTGCGCGGTTTCTCAGCCAACATCCCAGCGGGCCAAGTGGCCGCGATTCGCCGCCACCCCAATGTGCTGTTGGTGGAAGAGGACGTGACGGTCAACGCCGACCAATCGTTGACGACCCAAACGCCTGCGACCTGGGGCTTGGACCGCGTGGACCAGAGGGCCTTACTTCTCGACAAAACCTACACCTACGACAAAGACGGCGCGGGCGTGACCGCGTACATTGTGGACACCGGCATCCGCGCGTCGCACGCCGATTTTGTCGGCCGCATCACCACAGGCTTCAACGCCTTCAATGACGCGAACGGCACCAACGATTGCGACGGCCACGGCACCCACGTCGCGGGCACGGTGGGCGGCACCGTCTATGGCGTGGCCAAAAAAGTGAATCTATCGCCCGTCAGGGTTCTGGACTGCACCGGCTCGGGTGCTGCCAGCGGGGTGATTGCAGGCCTCAACTGGATCGCAGCGAACGCGACCCCGGGGAAGTCGGTGGTCAACATGTCGCTGGGCGCCGGGGCATCCACCGCGATGGACATGGCAGTCTCCAACCTGATCGCGCGAGGCATTCCCGTGGTGGTGTCGGCAGGCAACAGCAGCGCCAACGCGTGCAACGTGTCCCCTGCGCGGGTGCCGGGCGCCATCACCGTGGGCGCCACGACCAACACCGACGCTCGGGCCAGCTATTCCAACTTCGGCAGCTGCGTGGACCTTTTTGCGCCGGGCAGCATGATCGTGTCGAACGGCATTGCCAGCGACACCGCCACCGCCACGCTCAGCGGCACGTCGATGGCGTCGCCCCATGTGGCGGGTGTCGTGGCGTTGCTGCTGTCGGGCGCACCCGGGTTGTCGCCTGCCACGGTGAGCAACGCCCTGGCCCAAGCGTCCACGCCGAACGTGGTCACCGGCGCGGGGACCGGCTCGCCAAACCGGCTGTTGCATTCGTTTGTAACGCCCCCGGTTGTGCAAGACGTGGCGGTTGCGAACATCGCAGGCAGCAGCGCCCGCAGCGTCTTGAACTGGCGCGCCACCGCGACGGTGACGGTGAAGAACCTGACGAACGCCTCGTCGGCACCGGCGGGCGTGACGGTGACAGGCAACTTCAACAACGGCACCGCGCTGAGCTGCGTGACCGCCGCGAACGGCGCCTGCAGCGTCACCAGCGGCACGTTCAACAACCGCACCACACCCGTCCGGTTCACGGTGACCAACCTGTCTGGCGCCGACCTGCGCTACCTGGCCGGTCAAAACAGCGCCACCTTCATTTCCATCGCCCGTTGAGTTCGCCGCGACACCGGGCTGGGTTGCCCGGTGTCATCCAGCCGCCTGCGGGCGGCTTTTTTACGCCGGTCCACACCGATGCGACGGCGCACGGGTGGTATGGGTGCGTGCAGCTGTGCCCAAAGCAGTGGGCGCACCGATCGGGTCGGGACCTCACCGGCCGCGCCAAGTCCCATCGGTCAGGTCTCTTCGGTCAGGTCCCATTGCCCAGCGACCAGCCGCCGCAGAGCCGTGTAATGCCCGCCCGCACAGCAAACGCCCCTCGAATCGACAGCGCTTTTCAGTGAATTCGCGCGAATGGGGGCCATTTCGGCCATCAGACCGGTCCAATCAAGTCAAATCGGGCACCAGCCCACGCCCGGAAACGATCTTTTGCTACAGTTAACGTAGCAAAACAAATCCGCCCATCAGGCAAGTGGCCAATCGGCGCGAACGCGCAGACTGGCCGCCGGGTGGTCACCAGCTGGTTTCGCGCTCGGCGGTGGCGCTGATTTTGTGGATGGCGAGGTCCGCCCCTTCAAACTCTTCTTCTTGGCTGAGGCGCAGCCCCATCACCGCCTTGAGCACGCCGTACACCACCGCGCCCGCCAGCACCGCCCACACCACGCCCATCAGGGTGCCGATGGCCTGCGCGCCGAGCGACACACCGCCCAAACCGCCCAACGCCTGGCTGCCAAAAATGCCGCAGGCGATGCCGCCCCACGCGCCGCACAGGCCGTGCAACGGCCACACGCCCAGCACGTCGTCGATCTTCCACTTGTTCTGCGTCAAGGTGAACATCGCCACGAAAATGGCACCGGCCACCGCGCCCACGGCCAGCGCGCCCAGCGGGTGCATCAGGTCAGAGCCGGCGCAGACCGCCACCAGACCGGCCAAAGGCCCGTTGTGCACAAAGCCGGGGTCGTTTTTGCCCAGCGCCAGCGCCGCCAAGGTGCCGCCCACCATGGCCAACAGCGAGTTGACCGCGACCAAGCCAGAAATCTTGTCGATGGTCTGTGCGCTCATCACATTGAAGCCGAACCAACCCACCGTGAGGATCCAGGCGCCCAGCGCCAGGAACGGGATGTTCGATGGTGGGTGGGCTGAAATCTGCCCATCTTTCTTGTAGCGGTTGCTGCGCGCACCGAGCAAGACCACGGCGGGCAATGCCAGCCAACCCCCCACCGCGTGGACCACGATGGAGCCTGCGAAGTCGTGGAACTCCTCGCCGGTCAGCGACTTGATCCAGGCCTGCACCCCAAAGTGCTGGTTCCACACAATGCCTTCAAAGAACGGGTACACAAAACCCACGATCACGGCCGTGGCGATCAGCTGCGGCCAAAAGCGCGCGCGCTCGGCGATGCCGCCTGAAATGATCGCCGGGATGGCCGCCGCGAAGGTCAGCAAGAAGAAAAACTTCACCAGGTCGTAGCCGTTCTTCTGCGCGAGCTGTTCGGCCCCGACAAAAAAACTGGTGCCGTAGGCCACGCTGTAGCCAACGACGAAGTACACGACGGTGGAAACCGAAAAGTCCACCAAGATCTTGACCAGGGCGTTCACCTGGTTCTTTTTGCGAACGGTGCCCAGCTCCAAGAACGCGAACCCGGCGTGCATGGCCAAGACCATGATGCCGCCGAGCAGGATGAACAACGCGTCTGAGCCCTGTTTTAGTGCCTCCATAACCCCTCTTCTGGATGATTTGCTTAAGTTTGGTGCGTTTTTGCAGGCAAGCTGCCTGCAGCACCAATTTCAAGCAAAAAATGCGCCAGAACCGTGCGGTGCCGTGCGGTCCGGCCGGGTCAGCGCCGCACGGTGCGGTTCAGCGGTGCTTGTACTGGGTGGGGCAATGGTGGCGGTCGACCCCGGGTGGGCGCAGCGCCGCGTGCTTGGTGGCGCGGCCCGTGACCCGCTGCCGCCACAGCCGGAACGAGCTGGGCTTGAGCTCGCGCCGCATCAGGGCGATCACAGCGCCCTCGTTCAGGCCGAACTGCGCCTCGATCGACTCGAACGGGGTCCGGTCTTCCCACGCCATCTCGATCACGCGGGACACCGCCTCTTCCCCAAGCGCCTCCCCCACCCCCCTGGGCCACCGCGCCACGCGCTTCACCACGACTGGCTGCCCGGCACGCCCTTGAACGGGCCCGCCAGGTCGGGGGTGATCCAACCGCCGTAAAACCCGCCGGGCTGCGCCACCACCGGCAAGCCACCCACGGTGCATTGCAAGTCGGCGGGGTAAAACGCCACCGTGTCGGCCAGCGGCTCGGCACCGGCCAGCGGCTGGGGGTAGCTCCACGCCACGCGGGTCAGGTGGCGCCCGCCCTCCACCAGGCTCCAGTACGACGCCGGGCCCTTCCATTCGCAAAACGATCCGCCAGACGCGGGCAGGAGCAGGTGCCGAGCGACGTCGGCCCATGGCAGGTAATAGCTCGGCGGGTGGGCGGTTTCCAACACGCGCCACGCCCGCTGGGTGCGGGCCACCTCCAGCGCGCCCCAACGCACCACCACCTCGCGGGGTTCGCGGGCGAGCTGCGGCGGGCGCGGGAAATCCCACACCGAGGTCTGTCCCGGGGCGGGCGCATCGGCGAATGGCGGGCGGCTTCGGCCGCGCCACTGCCATTGGGCACGGGCGGCGGCGAGGCGGGTGGCATTGGTGTCCATGGCGTGCTTATACCGCCAACGCTGGCTGAACGCCCGCTGAAGGACCATGCCCTGTCTGCGGGGTATGCTCGGCAGCCCCTGTTTAAGGCGACCCCTCTGCACATGGACGCATTCCTGATCTCGACCGGCATCGTCGCCTTGGCCGAAATGGGCGACAAAACCCAGCTGCTGGCCCTGGTGCTGGCGCTTCGGTTCCGCCGACCCTGGCCCATCGTCTGGGGCATTCTGGTGGCCACAATGGCCAACCATGCGCTGGCCGGTGCGGTGGGCGCCTGGGTCACCGGCTGGCTGGGTCCGGAGGTGCTGCGCTGGGTGCTGGGCCTGTCGTTTCTGGCCATGGCGGCGTGGATGCTGGTGCCCGACCAGCTGGACAGCACCGACACCCCCGCTTCGGCCCGCTTCGGGGTGTTTGGCACCACGCTGGTGGCCTTCTTTCTGGCCGAAATGGGCGACAAAACGCAGATCGCCACCGTGATGCTGGCGGCCCAGTACCACGCCTTCTACGCGGTGGTGGCCGGGACCACACTGGGCATGATGCTGGCGAACGCGCCGGTGGTGTGGCTGGGCGAGCGCATGACCCGACGGGTGCCCATCAAGGCCATCCACCGCGCGTCGGCGGCGGTGTTCGCCGCTTTGGGCGTTTGGGCCCTGGTGTCGGGGCACTGAGCCCCGGTCTGACTGGCAACGCAGCGCACCACACACGGTGCAACGCTTCGCCGGGTCGACGGTCTCGCTATACTTAACCCACGCGCCGATTTGCTGCAGCTTGCGGGCGCTTAAGAAATACAGCTAAAGACGGTTGCTCCAGTCACAGACCCGGCCCCGCCTCTAGCGATGCCGGGTTTTTTCATGCTTGTCACGCCACAGTCGATGCATTTTGCCGAGCCGCTGCCACTGGCCAGTGGGCGGACCATCCGAGGCTACGACCTGGCGTACGAGACCTACGGCACCCTCAACGCCGACCGCTCCAACGCGGTGCTGGTCTGCCACGCGCTGAACGCGTCGCACCATGTGGCGGGCGTCTACGCGGGCCAGCCCAAATCAGAGGGCTGGTGGGACAACATGATTGGCCCCGGCAAGCCAGTGGACACCCGCCGATTCTTCGTCATAGGCATCAACAACCTTGGCTCGTGCTTCGGGTCGACCGGCCCGATGCACACCCACCCCGACACGGGCGAGGTGTACGGCGCGGACTTTCCGGTGGTCACAGTGGAAGATTGGGTCAACGCACAGGCGCGGCTGCTTGACCGTTTGGGCATTCCCACGCTGGCCGCGGTGCTGGGCGGCAGCCTGGGCGGTATGCAGGCACTCTCTTGGACATTGCAGCACCCGGAACGGGTGCGCCACGCGGTGGTGGTGGCCAGCGCGCCCAACCTGAACGCCGAGAACATCGCCTTCAACGAAGTGGCGCGCCGCGCCATCGTCACGGACCCCGATTTCCACGGCGGGCACTTCTACCGCCATGGCGTGGTGCCCAAGCGCGGCCTGCGCATCGCACGCATGGTGGGCCACATCACCTACCTGAGCGACGACGTGATGAACGCCAAGTTCGGCCGCCAGTTGCGCGACGGGCTGGCACTGAAATACTCCACGCAGGACATTGAGTTCCAGATCGAAAGTTACCTGCGCCACCAGGGCGACAAGTTCAGCGACTACTTTGACGCCAACACCTACCTGCTGATCACCCGCGCGCTGGATTACTTCGACCCGGCCCGCGCCCACGGCGGCGACCTGAGCCGTGCGCTGGCCCGGGCGCAGGCCAGCTTCATGCTGGTGAGCTTTTCCACCGACTGGCGGTTTTCGCCGCGTCGCAGTCGGGAGATCGTCAAGGCGTTGCTGGACAACCGGCGCCGCGTGAGCTACGCCGAGATCGACGCGCCCCACGGGCACGACGCTTTTCTGCTGGACGACCCGCGCTACCTGCAGGTGGTGCGCGCTTACTTTGAAAATCAGGTCGCCCATGGCTGAAGCGCACACCATGGCCTCTTTGGCGAAGCTCGTGCCTGTTGGCTCGCGGGTGTTGGACTTGGGCTGCGGCAACGGCGAGATGCTGGCCCACCTGCAGGCCACGCGCGGCTGCACCGGCTACGGCGTTGAGATCGCCGACGCCAACGTGCTGGCCTGTGTGCAGCGCGGCGTGAACGTCATCCAGCTCAACCTCGAAGAGGGGCTGGCGATGTTCGACGACAACTCCTTCGACGTGGTGCTGCAAATCGACACGTTGCAACACCTGCGCAACGCCGAGACCATGCTGGTGGAGACCGCCCGGGTGGGCCGCATCGGCATCGTGGCCTTTCCCAACTTTGGCCATTGGCCCAACCGGCTCGCGGTGCTGGGCGGTCGCATGCCGGTGACCAAGCGCCTGCCTTACCAGTGGTACGACACGCCCAACATCCGGGTGGGCACCTTCCACGACTTCCAGGCCCTGGCCGAGAAGAACCAACTGCGCATCCGCGACGCCTTTGGCCTGCAGGGCGGGCGCGAAGTGCGCTGGTGGCCCAACGCGCTGGCGGGCACCGCGGTGTTCAAGTTCGAACGCGGCTGAACCCACTGGCCCCAAGGGACTGGGGTTTTACCGGAGTCCTAGCCCAAGGTGGCATGGGACTGACATCGTCCCATTCATCGCACTGACCACGCTGGCGATGCCGGGAAAGCCGCCACCCCCGCACAAAAGCGTACAGCGGTCCGACCACCGGGCCTTGCGCTGGTGACACCCCGCCCCACCGCTGTCTCCATCGCAGTCATAAGGACCGACCCTAGGCGGGTCAACCCTGCCGGTGAATGTCGTTGCATGGACAGACTTTGGTACTCGCGTGCCTATCCTCGGGTGTTCCCAACTAAACCTTTTTCAGTAGTGAGGAACCATGAACACTGAACTTCTCCAGCCGCAGGGTGAAAGCGACTGTCACGACAGCCAGACCGCCAAGGTCGACCGCCGGGACTTCATGACCTGGGCCGTGGCCACACCCGCCGCCGCCGCGGTGGGCGTGAAACTGGCCACCGACTCGGCCGAGGTCGTGGCTGCGACCGACACCAAGATCAATAACTACCTGACCGTGCTTGGCAACAACAAGCTGCAACTCACCATCCCCCGGGTGGAATCGGGCCAGGGCATCTTCACTTCCAACGCCATTCTGGTGGCCCAGGAACTGGGCATCGACATGAAAGACATCGTGGTGGTCGGCATGTCCACCGCGCAAGCCACCGAGTTCACCACCACCCTGGTGGGCGGTTCGGGCTCGACCCGCCTGCTGACCGACCCGGTCCGCCGCGCAGCCGCTGAATTGAAGGCCCGCCTGCAGGCCGCCGGTGCCACCAAGATCCTGCCCGGCAACAAGGTGGAAACCTCCAGCGGTACCAAGACCTTCGCTGAGTTGGCCCCTGCGGCCGCTGCCGCCCAGCTCACGGCCAAGCCCTTCGCATCGGCCTTCAAGTACGGCGGTCTGCTCGGTAAAGGCATGGCCATCGACGGCAACCGCGCCGAGTACGTGCCCGGCACCGGCATCCCGCGCGAGGACAGCGACGAGATCTACACCGGCACCCGCAAGTACACGGTGGACACCAACCAGGACGCGCTGAACTGCCTGGTGATGCACTCCCTGTGGGTGCGCGGTTCTCCCAAAGACGTGCAGGTTGAAAAGATCAAGCAGCTGTGCCCGCAGGTCAAGGCGGTGATCCCGTTCAACTCGGGCAAAAATGCTTTCACCATTTACACCGGTGTGGGCATTGTGTGCGACACCATGGGCGAAGCCTTGGACGCGCGCGATGTGATCATGAAGAACAACCTGATCACTTGGAACCCCGGCCCCGCCCAACGCTTCAGCTCCGACAACCTGAACCAGAAGTTGAAGGACGCGGTGGGCACCCCACCCCCGCTGGCCAAGGTGCTGGCCGCCAAGCAGATCACGGGCGAGATCTTGGTGCCGTTCCACAACCACGGCACGCTCGGCACCCAAACCGCAGTGGTGGAAACGCAAGGCGCGCGCGCGAAAGACGCCCCCGCCACCGGCGCGACCGTGTGGTGGGCCTCCCAGTGCCCCAAGTTCAACCGCCAGCAGGTCGCTCAGCAGATTGGTCTGGACTTGACACCCACCAAGGTGGAGGTGCGCATCACCCCCGGTTACAGCCACTTCGGGCGCAACTTGTTGGTGGACTCCTGCGCAGAAGCCGCCCGCATCTCCGACGCCATTCGCAAAATGGGCGGCTTGCCCAACAAGAAAGGGGAGCTGACCCACAAGGTCAAGGTGATGTGGTCGCGCAACGACGACATGCGCCTGTGCCCCTGCCGTCCGCCCACCTTCAGCCGCTACATCGCCAACATCGGACCCGATGGGAAGTCCATCCTGAGCCTGAACCACAAGTTCGTGTCCATCTTGTGCGAGATCCCCAGCGGTTTCGACAACACGGTGACCGAAACGCTGCTGACGGGGTCAAACCAAACCGGTTTCGACTATTTTCCACTGGCCACGCCGTCGCCCTACACCTTCATCACGAACGAGCAGTTCCGTGAAGTGGTGGCGCCGTTTCCAACGGGTGCCATGCGCGCGGTGTACAGCACCGCGGCACAGGGTGGCAAAGAGATGTTCATGGACGAGATCGCGCGGCAGACGAAGCAAAACCGCTTCCAGTTGCGCCTGAAGTACATGAAGGCCGATCGCATCAAGAACTGCATGCTGGAACTCCAGAGCACCTGGGAGAGGCTTGAGCGCGATGTGGACGCCTGGAACAGCGACCCCACCAAGACCACCTTCAAGGGCATCGGCTTTGGCATCCACGACGAATGGAACAGCGCATCCATGCAAATCGTGCTGTCGGAGATCGACCGCACGGCCGACATCAAGACCACCCCGCCCCAGGTGAAAGAGGTGTGGGCCGCCGTGGACATGGGCAAGATCACCAACCCTTCCGGCGCAGCACAAATGATGGAAGGCGCCACGGCCGACGCGGTGGCGATGGTGTATTTCAGCAAGATCACCTTCATCGAAGGCGCCGCTCAGCAAAGCACGTTCCTGAACTACTACTGGAACCGCATGCGCGAGTGCAACTACAAGTTCCACCCCGCCCGCTTTGTGAACATCAACGACTCCCGGGTCGGTGGTGCCGGTGAACTGAGCGCCCCGTCGTCGTTCGGTGCCGTGGCCAACGCCTGGGGCCACCTGAACAGCCTCATGCAACCCAACCTGAAGTCACACATGGCGACCGAATTCCCGCTGTACCAATCGCCTTCTGCGCCTGGGGTGGATGGCTGATCAACTGGAGAACTGAATCATGGAATACAACCTCAAAATCAACGGCGAGTCCCGCAGGGTCGAAGCCAATCCCAAGGACTATCTGTTGTACATCTTGCGCGACAAGCTGGACATCACGGGCCCCAAGTACGGCTGCGGCGTGGGTGTCTGTGGCGCGTGCACCTGCCATGCAGACACGCCCATCATCGCAGCAGATGGCAACGGCAAGAGCGCCTATGCGAATGACAGCCGCTTCAGCGGCACCCAGCCGACCACCCCGCGCAAGAAGTTCCGGCCTTGCGTCACCCGGGTCAGCGACATCGGGCAGCGCAACATCACCACCATCGAAGGCCTGGGCAAAACCGAGCTGGGGCGCAAGCTGCAAGCCGCCTGGAAAAAGTTCGACGTGGCGCAGTGCGGCTTCTGCCAGGCGGGCCAGCTGATCACCGCCTACGACCTGCTGGAGCGTGGCGAACCCGTCACCGACGCAGCGATTGATGCAGCCATGTCGGCCAACCTGTGCCGCTGCGGCACCTACCCCCGCATCCGTGCCGCGATCAAAGACGCCGCCGGTGTCCCGCAGAGCTAACGTGACCCAAGGAGATATTCATGTCAATTGCACTTCCATTTGATGACTTGCTGGGCGGGCTTGGCGGCCTGTCCGCCTTGACCAGCCTCACCAACCTAGGAGGTTTGGGAGGCGGTAGCGAAGACAGCGGCGGTGGCGGGCTGCCCGGCTTGAGCGTGCTGACCAACCTGCTTGGCGGCGGTGGTGGCTTGCCCTTGGTGGGGGGCCTGTTGGACGGCGGCCTGCTCGGTGGCGATGAGGGCCTGCCGCTGATTGGCGGCCTTCTCGGTGGCGGCGGTGGCCTGCCGCTGGTGGGTGGCTTGCTCGGCGGCGGTGGTGGCCTGCCGCTGGTGGGCGACTTGCTCGGCAGCCTCACGGGCGTTCTTGGCGGCGGTGCCGCAAAGACCGACGTGGACCAAGTGGAGGCCTCGGCTTTGGGCGGCCTGCCGCTGCCAACCGACCTGCTCGGCGGGTTGTTGGGTGGCGACGCCTTGGGCGGCGGCTTGGCCCTGCCGGGGCTGAGCGGTGGCGAGGGTGGCAACGGCAGCGTCTTTGGAACCAGCGACGGCTTGCTCGGTGGCCTGATGTTCGCGCTGGAAAGCGCCACCTTCAACGTCCCCGTGCTGGGCGATGTGGTGGACGGGGTGGTTCGCTCGGGCGCCGAGGGCGGTGGCGTCCAAAACATCGCGCTGACCCTGCTGTTGGGCACGCCTCTGTTCGAGCCGGTTCAAAGCCTGATCGGTGGCAACAGCTATGGCGACGAACTGATCCTGTACGAACCAGCCACAGCGGCGGTTTCGTTGACCCAGGGCATCCCTGTGGTCGGCGACTTGGTGCGAGAATTCGCAACTGGTTCTTTTCCTACTTCTTCTGCCTTCATTGGGTCTAACCTGGGTGGTTTGCTGTCAGAGGACTTCCTGCAGAACTTCGTGTCGACCGGCGGCACCATTGGCACTGTGGCCGATGGCATTGAGAAAGTCCTCGCGAACCTGCCACTGGCCAACATGGTGTTTGATGGCAATGACATCAACTCCACGCTGGACTTGATCACCAACGCGACCGACCAGATCCTCTACGTGGACGACTTGGTCGCCGGTGCCCTGGGCGGCGACGCGCTGAGTGAAGAGCTGCCATTTGACAACGCCTTGGGCGGTGTGCTGGACGTGCTCGACACCGCTGGTTTAGCAGCGCCCGTGGGCGAGTTGCTGTACGGCGCCCTGACCCCCATCGCCACCAACCTGCAAGAGGTGGCGATCGCGGGTCCGATCGTTCTGGGCACGCTCGGCAAGCTGATGTGATCTCAGCAGGTTCATAGACCATTCAATGGGGCCTCAGGGCCCCATTTTTTTGCCTGTACCGCTCGACGAATGAGGTCGACCATTGGGCTGTGGACGGGCCGTTGACGGGCCGTTGACGCGCTCGCTCAAAGTCCCCCGACTGCGCCCCCTTCGGGCAACCCATGCCAGCCCGCGTGCCGACCGGATGGCCGCCACCCGCTGGCAGGGGACACACATGGACCGGGCACAAAAAAGGCGACCCGCAGGTCGCCGTGGCAGTAAGCGGTTCGCCTGCTCAGAGCCAGCGGGTGAAGCTCTCCACCGACTCGCGTGGCGTGTGGAAAGTGTTCACCGGCTCTTTCTCATCGGCGTAACCCAAGGACATGCCGCAGACCAGCATCTCATCGGCCCCAGCGCCGATGTGCGGCAGGATGATGCTGGCGAAACCGTTCCACGCGGCCTGCGGGCAGGTTGCCAGGCCTTGGCCCCGTGCGGCGATCATGATGTTTTGCAAAAACATGCCGTAGTCCACCAAGGAGCCGCGACCCATGACCCGGTCCACGGTGAACATCAGCCCCACAGGGGCATCAAAAAACCGGAAGTTGCGCTGGTGCTGCGCGTGCATGCGGTCTTTGTCGGCCTTGCCAATGCCCAGCAGGCCATACAGGCCCCAACCGTTCTCACGGCGGCGGTCGATGTAGGGGCTGACCCACTTTTCCGGGTAATAGTCGTACTCTTCACGGTACTGAGCGGCCAGCTCGGGGTTGGCGCGGATGGCGTCGTGGGCGGCGCAAACCTTGTCCACCAAACCGTCGCGGCTGGCGCCCTGCAACACGTACACCTTCCAGGGCTGGGTGTTGGTGCCCGAGGGCGCGCGGCTGGCGACTTGAAGGATGTGGGTCAGCGTTTCGCGGGGCACGGCCTGTGAGGTGAAGGCGCGCACCGACATGCGGCTGGTGATGGCGGCGTCCACCGCCGAGTTCAAACCGGCCGTGGCGCTGGCCGGGGAGTTGGTCGTCATAAATGGCCCATGGGTAGGGGTTGTGCGGGGGAAGATGGCCAGGCACAGGCCGCACCCTCTGCCTGGCATGCGGGGCACTGGTTCAGTCGCCGCCGCGGATGTGTCGGCGCAGGCCGTCGATGTCGTCGACGCAAATGCCGCCGTACACGACCTTGACCAGCCCGGCCTTTTCCAGGTTCTTGATCGCGGAGTTGGTGCGTTGGCGGGACAACCCGGCAAGGTCGCCAAACTCTTCTTGCGAGATCGGAATGAAGGGACCAAGCTTGGGGTAGAGCACCGCATTGAACAGGTTGCTGATCACCCGCGCCAGCCGCATGTCGGGGTCCAGCACGCGGTCGATCTCCACCAGGCTCATGTGCTGGGCCAGGCGCTCGTTCAAATGGTCGATGATGAAGTGGTTGAAGTCCAGGCTCACGTCCAGCAGCCAGCGGAAGGTGGCACGCGGCAAGTGCAGGATGCGCGACGCCCGCATGGCTGCCACCTCGTAGCGGCGCACGTCTTGCCGGATCACCGAGCCCTCGCCAAACCAGGAACCCGCGGGCACGCCGGTGAAACCCACCACCCGACCGTCGCGTTGCACCGCCTGGATCTTGACCAAGCCCTCCACCACACCCATCCAGGAATGCACATACTCGCCCGATTGGGCCACCAGTTCGCCTTTGGCATGGTGGGACTCGTAGACATCGGCCAGCACGCGGGCCTGCGCCTCGGCATACAGCAACCGGTACCACGCCATTTGGCTGAGAAAGTCGTCCGCAGAAGGGGTCATGGGCCGCTTGTGGTGCGCACGGGCTGGGCGAGGGGTGGTGTCAAGAACAGCCGACATGCAGGTGTTTTAGAGCGTGTGGGTGCGGTGCACGGTGGGTGGAAGTGACGGCGATGGCGGTGGCGGTGGCAACAACAGAAGCCGTCCCGTAACAATCAGGCTGCGCCTCAAACGCTGCGTTGCGAGGGGTTCCACAGGTGCGACAACGCACCAGCAGGGTCCATCGCCGCCTCGGCCGGTCGGGTGGACCAGGCCTTGGATGACCCCACGCCCATGGCCTTCCGCAGGTGTTGATTTTCCAGTGTGCACAACTGGATTTCAAGCGTCATGGCGCCGAGCGCGCGCTGGAGCGCTGCGATTTGTTCGCGGGCCGACAGCAGCTCCGTCACTGGCACCAGGTTGGCGATTTCGGTGGTGTCTTTCAGTTCACCGTTGCGCTCCATTTTGCGCCAGCGGAACAGCATGCTGGTGGCGATGCCGTGCTGCCGCGCGGTCACCGACACGCTGCCGCCCGGCTCGTATGTCTTGCGTACGATGGCCACTTTCTCGGCGTTGCTCCAATTGCGGCGACGCTTGTCTGGCGCCGTGGCCGCCGCGCTTTGAAAATTCTCACTGAAGCCCATGGTCATGGATTTGCCCCCTCACTAAGAAAGTCCTAATGGAATCGGCGTGGGGTGAAACAGGCTGCTTAAGCACCATGTTGGTGCCAAGGTGGCACTGTGTCACACGCCAATGGAGTGAGTGTGTTTCAAGCTGAGACAAAAGATCGTCTTTGGAACGACATTCAGGCCTAGGACTAACCCTGTAGCGGTCCGACGCGCCCAGCGCGGGTTGGGCCTAACGTGGTCCCTGTCGCGCGCGGCCGTTGACCCTACGGTCAGCGAGACGTCTGGTTGCGGCCCTTGCCCTTGGCCCGGTAGAGGGCGGCGTCGGCCCGCTGCAGTAAGGCGCTGAGATCGGTGGCGTCGCCGCCGACTTCGGCCACACCGACGCTGACCGTCACCGCCCCCACCGAGGACAGTGGCTGCGCGGCCACCGCAGACACCAACAGCTGGCCGAGCGCCTCTGCGCCCGCGAGGTCGGTGTCGGGCAGCAGCACCACGAACTCTTCCCCGCCGAAGCGCGCCACCACGTCCGCCTGGCGCACCCGCTGCTGGATGAGCTGCGCCAGCGCCACCAGCACCGCGTCGCCCGCGTCGTGGCCATGCTGGTCGTTGATGCGCTTGAAATGGTCGATGTCCAGCATCGCCAGCGCCAACGGGCGGCCGCTGCGCAGGGCCACCGCCCGCGTGGTTCGGTACACCGCCGCCAGTCCGCGCCGGTTGTACAGCCGGGTGAGCGGGTCGGTCTGGGCCAGCCGACCGAGCTTGATGTTGGCGGCCTGAAGCTCGGCGGTGCGCTGGCGGACCGTGGCTTCCATTTCCTGGTTCGCACTCAGGAGTCGGCGCGTCATTCGGTTCAGCGAGGTGGACAGGCTCTGCAGTTCCCGGCTACTGTGCAACAGCGGGATTTGGGCGCCGTGCTTGCCCGCCTCCACATCGCGCGCGGCGCGAACAATGAACGAAAGGTTGCGGCTCACCCGACCGGCCAGCCACCACGCCAGCACCGCGCCCAGCACCGCCACCAGACCCCCCACGCCCAGCGCCAGCCGCGTGGCCTGATGCACCTCCTGGAAGGCGAGGTGCACCGGCTCGCGCACCGCCACCTGCCACCCCAGGTCGCTGACCGGGGACCGGGCGGGCACCCGGGTTTGGGCGGTGAGGTGGGCCTGGCCGTCGGCCCAGGTCACCACGGCCAGTTGCGGCTCGCCCGCCGCCGCCGCGAGAGCCAGCGGCGCGGTCTGGCCCAGAGCGGCGTAGGGCGCGAGCTTGCCACCGGGGCCAAACACCAAGGCGCCGTCGCGGTTGAAGACAAACACCTCGATCTGCCGCTCGGCGGCGTTGGCAGGCAGGAGCTGCGCGATGGCGTTCACCAAAGCGTCGATGCTGCCGTGGATGCCCAACACACCCACCACCTGCTGACCCACCAGCACCGGGGCAGCGAAGTCCACAAAGCGCAGTGGCTCGCCGGACGCCGAGGGCGGCAACACACTGGCGAGCAATTGGGCGGGGTGGACATCGCCCACGACCTGCGCTGAGCGGCCGGCGACGAACCAGGGCCGGTCGCCCACCCGCTGGCCCACCAACACGCCGTCGGTGGCGGCGCGCACCACGCCATCGAGATCGGCCACGCCGATCCACGCGCTGTCGGGGGAGGTGGCCCGGCTCAGCGCCAGCATTTGGCTCACCCGAGGAGAGGCGAGGCCGTCCGACCAGAGGGCCTGGAGCCCGGCCATTTGCTGAACCTGCACGCTGCCGTTGAACAACTCCGACGCCAAGGTGCGCGCGACATTGCCCGCCACCATGCTGAGCGAGAACGCCACCCGCTTCTGCACCTGCCGGGTCAACACATCGCTGCCTGCCAACGACAGCCCGACCACAGCGATGGCGATCAGCGCGCCGAACGCGAGCGCCACCTGCACCCGAAAGCTGCGGGTGGCGATTGCGGGCAACGGTGGTGATGGGTCGGGCGGCAAAACGGTGTGGGTTGGGTTGCACCCATTGTCCGCCGATTGGCGCTGCGGCGAAAGCGGTGGGCCGCTGCCTTGCCCGCCAACTCATGCGCCCATCGGTGGGCGCCACCCACTTCAATGTACGGCTCGACGCACGCGCGCGGCACCACCGGGTGCAGCCTGCCCGCCTCTCCCCGCAGGCCGGCCACCGTGCCAGAATTTCGCCATGCCGAAGTTCGCTGCCAACCTGAGCCTGATGTACACCGAGGCGCCATTCCTCGATCGCTTCGCCCTGGCCGCGCGCGACGGTTTTCGCGCCGTGGAGTGCATGTTTCCGTATGCCTGGCCGATGCAGGACATCCGCGCCCGGCTGAACGACCACGGCCTGCAGCTGGTGCTGTTCAACGCGCCGCCCGCAGGCGCCGACCTGGCCGCCATGCGGTCCGCCTGGGACGACGGCGAGCGCGGCGTGGCCGCGTTACCTGGCCGCGAAGCCGAGTTCCGCGCGGGCCTGACACACGCGCTGGCGTGCTCACAACAGCTGGGTTGCCAGCAGGTGCACGTGCTGGCGGGCCGGGTACCGCCCGGGCTGGAGCGCGAGCGGTTGCAGCCCACCTACCTCGACAACCTGCGCTGGGCCGTGGGCCAGGCGGCCGCCGCCGGGGTGCGCCTGCTGATCGAGCCGATCAACCTGCGCGACATGCCGCGCTACTTTTTGAACCGGCAAGACCACGCCCACGAGATCATGGCCGCCCTGCCGTCGCCGCACCTGAAAGTGCAGATGGACCTCTACCACTGCCAAATCGTCGAGGGCGACGTGGCCATGAAGCTGCGCAAATACCTCGCGCCCGGCCAGCCCAGCGACGTCGCGCATGTGCAGATCGCCAGCGTGCCGGAACGGCAAGAGCCCGACAGCGGCGAACTGCACCTGCCCTACTTGTTCGCGCTGCTGGACGAGCTGGGCTACACCGGCTGGGTCGGCTGCGAATACCGCCCCCGCCTCGGCACCCAGCCGGGCGGCACCACGGCCGGGCTGGGTTGGCGCACCGCCTGGGACCGACACGCCCGCTAGTCGCTCTGTTTTTCATAGCAAAAACTTCAATTCACGCATGGGCTGACAGCCGTTTTTGGCCTGCACAACAGCCGCCATGAGCCCCAAACCCCTGAATCGGCCTTTTTGCAAAACCACTGCCCAGAACCGGGGCCCATGTGAAGGATGGATGGGAACAGCATGGTTCGACAACCACCGCCGATCAAGCAGCGGCCCACACCACCGGCCAAGGCGCTGCAGCGCGCAGGGTGCCAACCCACGGGCGCTGACCGGCAGGGGGCACCCGCAGCCCCACACACCCGGTTACGACTGTTGCATCCCGCCGCAAGGGCAGACACCGGCGCGACACCCTGTGGCATTGCAATGCCACGGTGTGTCGGGCGGCACCCTGTTGATGCCACCCGCACCGCAGGAGACGACATGAAACCCATTGCCTTAGCGGCCACCCTGGCGGCCAGCGCCCTGTTGTCGGGCTGCGTGGTCTACCCCTATGGCCACAGACACCACAGCCACTTCCAAGAGGCCGGGCCGGTGTACGAAGCGGCCCCCGTATATCGGGGCGATGGCCACCGCCGCGACTGGGACGGCGACGGCGTGCCCAACCGCCGCGACCGACGCCCCCACGACCCCTACCGCTACTGAGCCCCGGCTCGCCCGCCGCGGCAGCGCCTGACCACCGCCGCTCCCCACCCGAACTGGCGGCATTGGCCCGCTGGGCCACGCGGTGCGGTCCGCGAAACAAGGGCGGAACCACCCGGCATTTCCACCCGATGCGCCCCGCGATGGCAGCAGACAATCGGGCTTCAGGCGACCCGCGCCTGCCCCCGCCATGCACCCCGCGCTGCCCACCCATCCCACGCCGATGGACCCCTTGTGCCTGGGCCCCGAAGACCACGACACCCCGGTGGGGCGCCGGGCGTTGCTGGACCGCAAGCGCCGCCTGGTGGGCTACGAGCTCTACCCCAGGGCCACGCCAAAAGCCACGCCGCTGGGCACCGACCACACCCTGATCAACGCGCTGGCCAACGGCGGCAAAGTCGCGCTGGTCGGCCGCAAAGCGGTGTTCGTGCCGTGCAGCGACCAGGCCCTGCACGACGAGCGCTGGGCCCACTGCCCAGCCGAAGGCGTGGTGCTGATGGTCCAGCCCCCGCCAGGCCTGAGCGCCAGCGGGATCGACCAACGCGCCCCGCTGCTGGCCGCACTGCGCCAACGCGGCTTCTGCCTGGCCTTTGAACACGCTGTGCTGGGCGACCCCTTCGCCGCCTGGCTGCCGTTGGCCAGCTACGTGATGCTGGACCTGGCGCAGCTGCAACCCGCCGCACTGGGCCCGCTGGTGCAGCGCGCCCGGCCATTCCCGCACCTCCACCTGATCGCCCGCGGCGTCCACACGGTGGCGCAGTTCAACCACGTGCATGAGTTGGGCGTCCACCTGTTCGAAGGCGACTGGCTGAACCAACCGGTGCCGACCAGCGCGCGCACCCTGCGCCCCTCACAAGCCACCATCCTGCAACTCATCCACCTGCTGCGCGACGACGGCGACATCGCCGACATCGAAGAGGTGCTCAAGCGCGACCCCACGCTGTCGTTCAACCTGCTGCGGTACATCAATTCGTCGGGCTTTGGTCTGAGTTGTGAGATCACCTCGTTTCGGCACGCGGCCATGATCATTGGCCAGAAGAACCTGTTTCGCTGGGCGGCGCTGCTGCTGACCGTCCCAGCCGACGGCAGCACGCCCCCTGCCGTGGGCACCACCGCCATCGTGCGCTGCCGCCTGACCGAGCTGTTGGCCGCCGAGCTGCTGCCACCCGAGGAATGCGACAACGCCTTCATCGTCGGTGTGTTTTCATTGCTCGACGCGATGTTGGGCGTGCCCATGGCGCGTGCGCTGCAAGAACTGCCGTTGCCCGAAACCGTCACGGATGCGTTGTTGGAGCAGAGCGGGCCTTATGCGCCGTTTTTGCAACTTGCCGTTGCCTGCGAACGCGGTGACGACGAGGGCTTTGCCAAGACCGCCCAGTCGCTGCAACTCTCCAACCACCAAATCAATTGGGCCCACCTGCAAGCCCTCACCTGGGCCGACGCGCTGGCGCCCTAAAGTCCCGGCGCGCATTCACAACGGGCCCGGGTCGGGCTCAGCCCCCGGTGTCGCCCCAGCGCGGGCGCCACACCGCCACGCCCACTGCCAGCACCGACAACGCCAACCCCGCCCAGCCGCCCACCCATTCAGTGCGCAGCGCCTGTTGCAAGGCCCAGGCATGGGCGGCGGGGTCGGCATCGGGCGGTGTGGCGGCCAGCCACTCGGCGCGCCGCACCGCGGTGTGCACGCCCAGCCACAGCACCACGCCCACCACCATGCCCAGCAGCGCCTTCACCCACACCCAGCGGGCGGCCATGAATGGCGCGTGCACCATCATGAGCCCCAAGCCTGTGAGCGTGGCAAGCAGCAGCCCCGGCATCACCACCCACTGGCTGACTTGGGCGGCGGCGTGACGCCAGGGCCACTGCCCTGCGTCGTTGCCCGCGCCGACCGCCAGCACCAACTGGGCGGCCAAAGCGCCCATGAAAGCCACCACCCCCAGCAGGTGCAGACACTTGAGCACGGGCCGCATGGGTGTGCACCTCAGGCCGCCGCGCTCAGGCGGCTCAGACGCAGCGCACCCGGTGCTGTGGCGATCCGCTGGCCAGCGTCGCCACGGGCCGCCACTGCGGTGAGGGTAGGCGGGACAGGGGCGGGTGGTTTGGGCGTCATGGGTGTCTCCTGTGCGGGTGCAGTGTCGGGCGGCCGAGGGCTTTTGGCAACCGGCTTCACCTGCCCTGCCTCGGCAAAGTTACAGTGACATTTGACCCAAACGGAGCCCACCCATGACCACCGCCCTGCACCATGACATGCCTGCCAACACCCTGGACGCCGCGCGCGTGCTGTCCGATGTGAGCCGCCAGTGGGACGGCGACATCGTGCGGCAGATCACCGACTACATCGCCATCCCCGCCAAGTCCCCCGGGTTCGACGCCGACTGGGCGACCCACGGCCACATCGAGACCGTGGTACGCAACGCCGCGCAATGGATCGAGGCCCAAAAGGTGCCCGGCCTCACGCTGGAGGTGGTGCGGCTGGGCCAGCGCACACCGGTGCTGTTTTTTGAAATCCCGGCCACCGGCCCCAGTGCCACCACCGTGCTGATGTACGGCCACCTCGACAAACAGCCCGAGTTCACCGGCTGGCGCCACGACCTCGGCCCCTGGACGCCCAAACTCGAAGACGGCAAGCTCTACGGCCGTGGCAGCGCCGACGACGGCTACGCGGTCTACGCCAGCATCGCCGCGGTGCAGGCGCTCAAAGCCCAGAACACGCCGCACCCGCGCATCGTCGGGCTGATCGAAACCTGCGAAGAGTCCGGCTCATACGACCTGCTGCCCTACGTGGACGCGCTTCGCCCGCGCCTGGGCGATGTGGGCCTGGTGGTCTGCCTGGACTCCGGCGCGGGAAACTACGACCAGCTCTGGCTCACCACTTCGCTGCGCGGCCTCGCTGGCGGCGTGCTGAAGGTGGAGGTGCTGACCGAAGGCGTGCACTCGGGCGACGCCTCGGGCGTGGTGCCGTCGAGCTTTCGCATCATGCGCCAGGTGCTGGACCGCCTGGAAGACAGCGCGACCGGTCGCCTGCTGCCCGCCAGCTTCCATTGCGAGATCCCGGCCGAACGGCTGGCCCAGGCCAAAGCCACCGCCGCCATCTTGGGTGACGAGCTCCACAAGCGCTTCCCCTGGGCCCACCACGACTGTGGCGGCGCCACCAACTTCACCCTCCCCACCACCACCGACCCGGTGGAGGCGCTGCTCAACCGCACCTGGCGCCCCACCCTAAGCGTCACCGGTGCCGAAGGCCTGCCCGCGTTCAAGGACGCGGGCAACGTGTTGCGGCCCTACACCGCGTTCAAGCTGTCCTTGCGTCTGCCCCCGCTGGTGGACGCGGTCCAGGCCGTGCAGCAGCTCAAAACCCTGCTGGAAGACAACGCGCCCTATCAAGCCAAGGTCACCTTCGAAGGCGGGAGCGGCGCCACCGGCTGGAACGCCCCCAGCACCGTGCCGTGGTTCGAACAGGCGCTGAACAGCGCGTCGCTCGCGCACTTTGGCGAGCCGTGCGGCACCATCGGCCAGGGCGGCACCATCCCGCTGATGAACATGCTGAGCGCGGGCTTCCCCCAAGCGCAAATGATGGTCTGTGGCGTGCTCGGCCCCAAAAGCAATGCCCACGGGCCCAACGAGTTTTTGCACCTGCCCTACGCCAAGAAACTCACCGCCGCGGTGGCCCACGTGATGGCGCAGTGCCCATGAACCGCGCCACGCCTGGCCACCACCTCACCACCGCCGACGGCACGCGACTGGCGTTGTTCGATTGGCCGTTGCCCCCGGGGCAGCCGCCCCGCGCGCGGGTGCTGATCGTCCACGGGCTGGGCGAACACGCGGGCCGTTACGCCGAGCTCGCCGCCGAGCTCAACGCCTGGGGCCATGCGGTGCGCGCCTACGACCAGCGCGGCCACGGGCAGTCCGGCGGCGCGCGCGGGGCCGCGCCCCAGCCCCACACGCTGCTGCACGACCTGGCCGAGGTGCTGGACCACACCCGCACCAGCGAACCCGACCGTCCGGTGGTGTTGCTGGGCCACAGCTTGGGCGGTGCGGTGGCGGCGCGTTTCGTGTCACTGGGCCTGCGGCCGGTGAACGGGCTGGTGCTGTCGTCGCCCGCGCTCGACCCCGGCATGAGCGGTTTTCAGAGGTGGTTGCTGGCCTGGCTGCCCAAAGTGGCGCCGCAGCTGCGGGTCGGCAATGGCCTGAAGCTGCGCTACCTGTCGCGTAACCCGGCGGTGGCGCCCGCCTACCGGCGCGACCCGCTGGTGCACAACCGCATCGGCGTGGCCCTGGCCCGTTTTCTGGCCGAAGACGGGGAAGCCACGCTGGCGGCCGCGCCGGGCTGGGTGGTGCCCACGCTGCTGCTGTACGCGGGCGCCGACCGTTTGGTGAACCCCGACGGCAGCCGCCGTTTTGCCGCCGCCGCGCCGCCCAAGGTCGTCACCACCGCCGCGTTCGAGGCGATGTACCACGAGGTCTTCCATGAACCCGAGCGGGCACAGGTGTTGGCGCGGCTGCGCGATTGGCTGAACGCCCAGGCCTGAGCCCGGGCGCTGCCCTTCAAACGGTCAGCACGGCCAACGCGGCCAGCGGGGCGGTTTCGGCGCGCAACACGCGCGGGCCGAGCGTGACCGGCACAAAACCAGCGGCCAGGGCCGCGGCCTCTTCCCCGGGGCTCAACCCGCCTTCGGGCCCGGACAAGAAAGTGACGGGCCCGGCCACCGCGTCGCCAGCGGCGCGCAGCGGCAGCGCGTCGGGGCGCAGCGACAGCAGCCAGCGCGGCCCGCTCAGGGCGGGGGTGGCTTTGTCTGCGGCCGACGCGGCCAGCCAGTCCGCCAAGGCGCGCACCGGGTGGACGGTGGGCACCCGGTTGCGGCCCGACTGCTCGCACGCCGCCACGGCCACGGCCTGCCAGTGGTCGCGCTTTTTCTGCGCCCGCTCACCGCTCAGGCGCAACACGCTGCGCTCGGTCACCACCGGCTGCAGGCTGGCGACGCCGAGTTCGGTGGCTTTTTCCACCAGCCAGTCCATGCGGTCGTTGGCGGGCATGCCGAGCACCAGGTGGACGGCGCGCGCCGCCTCGCGCTCGATGGCATGGTGTTCACCCACCGCCACGCGCACCTCGCTGCGGCCCATGTGCTGCACCGTGGCGCGGTGTTCACCGCCCAGGGTGGGGTCGCCAAACAACGCGATGGCGTCGCCCGGTTGCAGGCGCAGCACCTGCACGTGGCGCGCCGCGCCGGGCGGCAGGTCGACCACCGCCCCGGGGGACAGTCGCAATGCACAGTGGATGCGGGGCAAGCTCATGGCATGGTTTGCTATGAATTCAATAGCTGTTTAGCAAGCGATTTCGGGGGCCAGCTGCCGAATTGACCTTGAAATGCGTGCCATGGGTCAAATCCGGCCAAAAACGTAGCCGCTTTCGGTGGGCACGCCTTCCAGCGTGTCGAGCAGGCGCATGAAGGGGAGCAGCTCGCGGTAGCGCCCAGCGGTGGCGCGGATGTAGCCGATGAAACGTGGCGTGTCGGCCAGGTACTTGGGCTTGCCGTCGCGCAGGCTGAGGCGGGCGAAGATGCCCGCGACCTTGAGGTGGCGCTGCAGCCCCATCCACTCCACCCGGCGGTAGAACTCGCCGAAGTCGCTGTCCACCGGCAGGCCCGCTTTGCTGGCTTTCTGCCAGTAA
The DNA here is from genome assembly GCA_027490925.1 of Comamonadaceae bacterium. Lineage (GTDB taxonomy): Bacteria > Pseudomonadota > Gammaproteobacteria > Burkholderiales > Burkholderiaceae_C > PCRC01. Next base: position 124,570 of record JAIXXF010000001.1, on the reverse strand, counting down.
CGCACGGTGATGTCGAGCACGACGTCTTCTTCCCAGCTCAGGAACGCGTCGCGCATCAGGCTGGCGATGTCGTAACTGATGGGGCCGTAGACGGCGTCTTGGAAATCGAGCACGCCCAGCGGCTGGCCAGGCCCGTCGGGGTGGACCATGAGGTTGCGCGGCATGAAGTCGCGGTGCACGAACACGCTGGGCGCGCTCAGGTTGTGGGCCACCAATTGCTCGAAGGTGCTGTCCATCAGCGTCTGCTGGTCGGCTGTGAGCGTGAGGCCACGGTATTGGCCGAGGTACCAGTCGGGAAACAGCCGCAATTCCCTCTGCAGCAGGGTCTGGTCGTAGGCAGGCAACACCCCCGGTCGGGACGCCAGTTGCCAAGCCACCAGGGCGTCGATGGCTTGCAGGTAGCGCGGCAGGTTGGCGCTGGGGCGGGCGGGGTCGATCACGTCCAGCAGGGTCTGGTGGCCCAAGTCGGTCAGCAGCATGAAGCCTTGGCCCTCGTCCCAGGCCAGCACTTCAGGCACCCGCAGCTGGGCGGCGGCCATCAACCCGGCCACCTTCACGAAAGGGCGGCAGTCTTCTTGCGCGGGCGGCGCGTCCATCACGATGCAGCTGCCCACCCCGGGCGCCGCGCTGTCGACGCGGAAATAGCGGCGGAAGCTGGCGTCGGCCGATGCCGACCGCAGCGTTTCGGGGCGCAGCTGGTGGCGCGGGGCGAGCGCGGTCAACCAAACGGAAAACGCCTGCCCGCGCGCGGGGTCGGACCAAGCAATCGGCGCGGGTCGGGTCGGATGGGGCTCGTTCATGGCGGGGCAGATGGTGTCAGTGGGTGGGAGCAAGCTGGTGGGGTGGTGCAGCCGCATGCGAAGCCATGACCGGGCGAGAACCGGTCACGCACAGCGGTGACCCAAGGGCACTAGCGGGGGACTAGGGGGCCCCAGGGGGGCACCAAAAGAGGCACCCTGCCGTCACCCTTCGATTGCCCGAGAGCCGTGTCGTGGGGGGTTGTGGTAGTCGCTGGGTCGTTGTGTGGTGGCTGCGCAGCGGTCTCAACCGGCGCCAGGGCACAGCCTGGGCCTGGGTTTGACTCATGGATAATCCATTCTACAAACGCGCCCGGCCCGGTGCGCCGCCCGAACCGCCCTCGTTCGAACCGCCCTTGTCCCATCCACTGCCGCTGCGTTCCACCTTGCGACACCCACCGCTTCGCCCGTTCCGCATCGCCGCTGCGCCTCCGGCGGGCCTGTACAAGCTGTCGGCTGTGGCCGCAGTGGCCGCCGTCGCCTTGTGGGCGGGTGCGGCGCTGTCGCAAGAACGCGCTGCGGAAGGCGACGGCGATCCCGACCAGCTGCCGCTGCGGCTCAAGCGCAGCCTGATGCTGCAAGAGGCCTTGCCTGGCACCGTGCGCGGCCAACGGCCCACCTTCATTTCGGGCAACGTGCTGTCGGGCCAAACCGAACTCAACACGGTGATCGAAGGCAACGCCGAGCTGCGCCAGGCCGACACCGTGATCCGCGCCGACCGCATCGAATACAACCAGACCGAAGACACGGCCCGCGCGGTGGGCAACGTCTACGTCAACCGCGGTGGCAACATCTACCAAGGCCCCGAATTGCAGCTGCGGCTGGAGACCTTTGAGGGCTTTTTCAAGCAACCGAGCTACCAGTTCATCCAGAACGACAGCTACGGCCAGGCGTCGGACATCGAGTTCGTGGACGACAAGCGCAGCATCGTGCGCAACGCCAGCCTGACCACGTGCAAACGCCAACCGGGTCCAGACTGGATGCCCGCCTGGGTGTTGAATGCCACCCGCATCAATTTCGACACCGAGGCCGACGTGGGCTCGGCCGAGGGTGCGGTGCTGCGCTTCCAAGACGTGCCCATCCTGCCGATCCCCAACATGAGCTTTCCGCTCAGCGACCAGCGCAAGTCGGGTGTGCTGCCGCCCACCATCGCGCTGGACAACCTCAGCGGCCTGGACGTGGTGCTGCCGTACTACTGGAACATCGCACCCAACCGCGACCTGACCCTCTACCCGGAGCTGCTCAGCCGCCGTGGCGTGGCGGGTGGGGCCGAGTTCCGCTACCTCGAAGACGACTACCGCGGCAGCTTGCGTGGCGACTTCATGCCCAACGACCAACTGCGCGGGCGTTCGCGCTGGGGCCTGGTGGCGCAGCACAGTGGCGGGTTCGACACCGGTCTGCCCGGCGTGGGCCCAGTGGGCGTGAACCTCAACATCAACCGGGTAAGCGACGACAACTACTGGCGCGACTTCCCACGCGCGACTGGCTCACTCACCCAGCGGTTGCTGGCGGCCGACGCGTCGGCCAGCTTCGCCATCGGCGACTTCACCAACAGCGTGCGCACCCTGAAATGGCAAACGCTGCAAGACGTGACCGCGCCCATCGTGCCGCCGTACGACCGCTTGCCGCAGGTCAACACCCGCTACACCCGGAGCGGTCTTGCGGGGCTGGACTTCTCGTTTGAAGGCGACTTCACCCGCTTCGTCACCGACCGCAACTTCGCCGCCCTGCAACCCAACGGCAACCGCAGCTACGCCATCGGCCAGGTCAGCCTGCCGTGGGTCACACCGGGCTATTTCGTGGTGCCCAAGGCGCAGTTCCACGCCACGCAGTACACCTTCGACGGCCCGCTGGCCAACGGCAAATCCAGCGCCAGCCGGGCTCTGCCGACCTTCAGCCTCGACAGCGGCTTGGTGTTCGAGCGGCAGGCCAGTTTTTTCGGGCGCGGCTTCACCCAAACGCTGGAGCCCCGCGCGTTCTACACCTACACCCCGTTCCGGGACCAAAGTTTCCTGCCCAACTACGACTCGGGCGCGAACGACTTCAACTTCGCCACCGCCTACACCGAGAACAACTTCGGTGGCAACGACCGCATTTCCGACAACAACCTGTTGACGCTGGGCGTCACCACCCGCCTTCTGGACCCCACCACCGGGGCTGAGGCGGTGCGCTTTGGCGTGGCCCAACGCTTGCGCTTCAACGACCAGAATGTGACCCTCCCGGGGGGGCTGCCACAGGTCGATCGCATCAGCGACGTGCTGGCGGGCGCGGCGATGAACTGGACACCACAGTGGTCCACCGAAGGGACGGTGCAGTTCAACCAGAAAGCCAGCCGCGTGGTGCGCTCCACCGCCAGCGTGCGTTACGCGCCCACCAACTACCGGGTGGTCAGTGCCGCCTACCGGCTGCAGCGCCCCACCAGCACGCTGGACCCTGGCAGCGAACAGGTCGACGTCGGTTTTCAATGGCCGATCAACGACCTCTTCGGTGACCGCGGCACCGACCTAGGCTACGGCAGAGGCCTGGGTGACGGGCGTTGGTACGGCGTGGGGCGCTTGAACTACAGCCTCAAAGACAGCAAGCTGGTGGACTCCATCGTCGGCCTCGAATATGACGGCGGTTGCTGGCTCGGCCGCATCGTGCTGGAGCGGCTGCAACGCAGCGTCAATTCGGCCAACCAGCGTGTCCTGTTCCAGCTGGAATTCGTCGGTTTCTCACGGCTCGGCTCCAACCCGCTGCGGACCCTGCGGGACAACATCCCACGCTACCAGTACCTGCGCGAACAGACCACCACGCCGAGCCGCTTTTCACGTTACGACTGAGCCCCATGAACACCCATTTCTCCCGACCGCTGCTGGTCTGCTGCCTGTGGTTGCTGAGTGCCAGCGTGGCAGCGCAGTCGCTGCGCCCCGCCAACCGCCCCAGCGCGTTGCCCGGCGCGGCGGTCACGGTGCCCACCCAGCGCATTGCGCAAAGTGGCCCCCAACCGGCCGACTTCATCGTGGTGGTGGTCAACTCCGAGCCCATCACCAACAACGAGCTGCGGGCCCGAGTGCTGCGCGCCGAGCAACAGCTCACGCAGCAAGGGGTGGCGGTGCCACCACGCAGCGATGTCGCCAACCGCATGATCGACCTCATGATCAACGAGCGCGCGCAGTTGCAGGTGGCGCGCGACAGCGGGATCAAGGTGGACGACGCACAGGTGGACATGGCGATGCAAACCGTGGCCCAGCAAAATCAGGTGTCGGTCGAGGGGCTGCGTCGGCGCTTGCAGGCCGAAGGCCTGAGCTTGCAACAGTTCCGCAACGACCTGCGCGACCAGCTCATGCTCGCCCGCATCCGCGAGCGCGAGGTCGAATCCCGCACCCGCGTGAGCGACCGAGAGGCCGACCAGTTTCTCAGCGAGCAAAGCAGCAGCAGCCCCACGGTCGGCATCAACTTAGGGCAAATTTTGATCGCGGTGCCTGAGAAGGCGAGCGAGTCGCAAGTCGCCACCCTGCGGGCGCGCGCCCAGCGGGCGTTTGAACGTGCCCAGAAAGGCGACGACTTCGCCAGTCTGGCCGCTGAACTCTCCGACTCCCCCGACAAGCGGCAGGGCGGGCAGCTCGGCTTGAGGCCCACAGAGCGCTACCCCGAGTTGTTCATCGACGCCGTTCGCAACCTGCCCGTGGGCGGTGTGGCTGGTCCGGTGCGCAGCGGCGCGGGTTTCCACATCCTCAAGGTCTTGGACAAAAAACAAGGCAGCACGGTGTCCGACACCGTGACGCAAACCCGGGCCCGCCACATCCTGTTGCGGGTCGGCCCCAACCAAAGTGAGGCGGCCGCCCGCACCCGGTTGTCACAGGTGCGCAAACAAGTGCTGGACGGCAAAGCCGATTTCGCGGCGGTCGCCAGAGAGCTGTCGGCCGACGGGTCGGCGCCCAACGGCGGCGACCTCGGCTGGGCCAGCCCTGGCCAGTTCGTGCCCGAGTTCGAAAGCGCGATGAACGCGCTCGCGCCAGGCCAGATCGCCGAGCCGGTGACCTCGCGCTTCGGGGTGCACCTGATCCAGGTGGTGGAGCGCCGCCAGGCCAAGCTGACCCAGAACCAGCAACGCGACCTCGCACGGGCCGCGCTGCGCGAGAAGAAGCAAGACGAGGCTTACTCGCAATGGGCCCAAGAGGTGCGTGGCCGGGCCTACGTGGAGTTTCGTGAACCGCCGCAGTGACGCCCTGACGGGCCCACCCTGCCAACGCCACGCCTGGGCATGAAGCACGTCGCCCGCAAGCGCTTTGGGCAGCACTTCCTGTCCGACGCTGGCATCATCGATGGCATCGTCCGAGAGATCGGGCCCCAGCCTGGCCAAGCCATGGTGGAGATCGGGCCCGGCCTGGCGGCCCTGACGCAGCCGCTGGTGGAACGCCTGGGTCGACTCACCGTGATCGAGCTGGACCGTGACCTCGCGCAGCGCCTGCGCGACCACCCCCAGCTCGACGTGGTCGAGTCCGACGTGCTGCGTGTGGACTTCTCGAACCTCCCAAGACCGGTGGGCGCCAAGCTGCGGGTGGTGGGCAACCTGCCGTACAACATCTCCACACCGATCTTGTTCCACATGCTCGACCACGTGGCGGTGGTGGAAGACCAGCACTTCATGCTGCAAAAAGAAGTGGTGGACCGCATGGTGGCGCAGCCCGCCACCAGCGACTACGGGCGCTTGAGCGTGATGCTGCAATGGCGCTACGACATGGCCAACGTGCTGTTTGTGCCGCCCGAATCGTTCGACCCGCCGCCGCGGGTGGACAGCGCGGTCGTGCGCATGGTGCCGCGCGCGCAATTCGCCCCGGTGCATCCAGCACACCTCAGCGCGCTGGTGCAAGTGGCCTTCAGCCAACGCCGCAAGCTGTTGCGCCACACCTTGGGCCACTGGCTGGCACAACAAGACTTTTCCGGTGTGTTCGACCTGCAGCGGCGCGCCGAAGAGGTGCCGGTGCACGAGTACCTCGACCTCGCTCTGGCCACGCAGACGTGACAAAGCCCGCCGAAGCGGGCTTTGTGCGGGGGGACTCTCAATGGCTCACGCACCCCTACCGGGTTGCGCGCCGTCACCATACGGCGCTCCTCAGGAACATACCGCTGCGCGCGGCGAGCCCCGTCGCAGGGGCATCTGTTTACGCGGCAGCGAGCCAGTAACCAGCGTTGAAGGGGCTGCTCATGCGCAGCGCCAGGGGCGACACGTCCACCAATTTGTCGGTGGGCATTTTCTCGCCGGTTTCGGTGGTCGGTGCGGCGCTTGCCACCGCCTCGGCGGTCGGCTGGTCCGGGTTAGCCTCGTTCGCCCGTTCTGCTTGGCTGGCTTGTGCAGAACGGGCTACAGAAAAGAATAGAAACACCTGAAGGGTATCTTTCGGTCCCCCCAATAGTCGGCGGCGTCGCGGAAGATGTCGAGCAGCTGTTCACGCGCTTCTTTGTCGAACTTGGCGTTGGCCGGGATCTGCTCCAGCACCACCACAAAACCGGGCTGCGGGCCCGACTTGTGCAGCGGGTCGGTCAGACAGTCGTACAGGGCATCGAAGTTTTTGCCAAACTGGGACGGGAAGGTGAACTGATCGGCGATCAGGTCCAGCACGTCTTGTTTCGACTGCGCGTTGGCCAGGTTGGCGTACAAAAAATGCTGACCCAAATGCTGTGCAGCGCCTTGCAGATCCGACACCCGAAAGGCACGGATCGACTGCACGATGTTGGTTCTCACATTACGAAGTGGTGTGTCCATCTCCGCGTCTCTTTCCATAGTCAAAAAATCGTTGACGCTTGCCATTAGGCAAGCCGTCGTCATGGGGCGTTCGAGGCGACCCGGCGAAAACTCGCATAGTGGTCGCTGGTGTAGTAGCAGGCTTCGGGCTGCCGAGGGTGCTGTCCACCGCACACGATGCGGCGCGCTCCCCGGTGGCGCACACCTGGGGTCTTCACCGTGTACTCCCGGTAGTGGCCCCGCGGCTGCTTGGGCAACAGGCGTTCACGGTTGCCAAACACCGTGCCGTCTTTCTCGTAAGGAAACGGGCCGCCTTGCAAGATCAGTTTGTAAGTTTCGCGCCCCTGTGGGGGCAAATCCGCCAAAGCAATCTCGGCCGATGGGGCCGTTGGGGCGTCTGATCGGGCATGCACCACCGAGGTGCTCGCCCATAAAACGCCACACAAAACCCACGCGAGCTTGGCCAGTTTGGTCTTGTTGTTGTGAGCCCGCGACATCTGCAACCTCTCGAAAACCACGGGTTAACCCGAAAATTTCAAGTCGGTAGTGTGACCGAAGCGCACCCAAAACGCAAGCCTGCGCCCACCACACGAACGGTGGGGGCGTGACGCATGCCGCAGTCTAGTCAGTGCTTGCTATCGGCAGGACTTAATCGACGCGCTGACCACACCGAATACCGTCCCAAAGCCCCTGTGGCTGCTCGGCCAGGCTCAGCGGGCGGCGTTGGCGTCCGCCACGGTCAGGGCGGTCATGTTCACAATGCGCCGCACCGTGGTGCTGGCCGTCAGGATGTGGATCGGCTGGGCCGCGCCCAGAAGCACCGGGCCGATGGCGATGTTGCCGCCCGCCACCGTTTTCAGCAGGTTGTAAGCGATGTTGGCGGCGTCGATGTTGGGCATGACCAACAGGTTGGCCTCGCCGGTCAGGGTGCTGTTGGGCATCACGGCCCGGCGGGCGACCGCGTCCAGACCGATGTCGCCGTGCATTTCACCGTCGGCCTCAAGCCAGGGCGCGATGCTGCGCAAAAGTTCCAGCGTCTGCCGCATCTTGACCGCGCTGGGCTGGTTGCTGCTGCCAAAGTTGGAGTGGCTCAGCAGCGCGGCCTTGGGCTTGAGGCCGAAGCGCACCATTTCCTCGGCCGCCATGACGGTGATCTCGGCCAGCTGCTCGGCGGTGGGGTCGTAGTTGACATGGGTGTCCACCAAGAACACCTGCCGACCCGGCAGCAGCAGTCCGTTCATGCACGCGTACGTGGTCACCCCCGCGCGTTTGCCAATGACCTGGTCCACGTAGTGCAGGTGCATCGGCGTGGTGCCCCAGGTGCCGCAGATGACGCCATCGGCTTCGCCCTTGTGCAGCATCATCGACGCGATCAGCGTCAGGCGTCGGCGCATCTCGATCTTGGCCATGGGCTCGGTGATGCCCTTGCGATCGGTCATGCGGTGGTAGGTTTGCCAGAAATCGCGGTAGCGGTGGTCCTGCTCGACGTTGACGATGTCGTAGTCTGCCCCCTCGCGCAGCCGCAGACCGAAGTTCTTGATGCGCTGCGCGATGATCAAGGGGCGGCCGATCAGTACAGGGCGGGCCAGGCCTTCGTCCACCACGATCTGGCAGGCGCGCAGCACCCGCTCCTCTTCGCCCTCGGCGTAGCACACGCGCTTTCTCTCAGCCTTTTTGGCGGCGGTGAAGATGGGCTTCATCGTCGTGCCCGAGGCGTACACAAAGCTTTGCAGGCGCTCGATGTAGGCGTCCATGTCGGCCACCGGGCGCAAGGCCACGCCGCTGTCGGCGGCGGCCTGCGCGACAGCGGGCGCGATCTTCATCATCAGACGCGGGTCAAAGGGTTTGGGAATCAGGTACTCCGGCCCGAAAGCGAGTTGCTCCCCCACATAAGCAGCGGCCACCACCTCGCTCTGCTCGGCCTGGGCCAATGCCGCGATGGCGTGAACCGCCGCGATCTCCATCTCCACCGTGATGGTGGTGGCGCCGCTGTCGAGCGCACCGCGGAAGATGTACGGAAAGCACAGGACGTTGTTGACCTGGTTCGGGTAATCGGTGCGGCCGGTGGCCATGATCGCGTCGCTGCGCACTGCCTTGACTTCTTCCGGCAGGATTTCAGGCGTGGGGTTGGCGAGCGCAAAGATCAGCGGTTTGGCCGCCATGGCGGCAACCATGTCGGGCTTGAGCACACCGCCTGCCGACAGGCCCAAAAAGATGTCGGCGCCTTGGATGACGTCGCGCAGGGTGCGTGCGTCGGTCTTTTGAGCGAACTGGACCTTGTCCTCGTCCATCAATTCGGTGCGGCCTTCATAGACCACCCCGGCGAGGTCGGTGACGTAAATGTTCTCACGCGGGATGCCGAGCTTGACCAGCAGGCTCAGGCAAGCCAGCGCCGCCGCGCCCGCGCCTGAAGTGACGAGTTTGACTTTGGTGGGGTCTTTGCCGACCACCTTCAGGCCGTTCAAAATGGCCGCGCCCACCACGATGGCCGTGCCGTGCTGGTCGTCGTGAAAGACCGGGATCTTCATCCGCTCGCGCAGTCTGCGCTCGACGTAGAAGCAGTCGGGCGCCTTGATGTCTTCCAGGTTCACGCCACCGAAGGTCGGCTCGAGCGACGCGATGATGTCCACCAGCTTGTCGAGGTCCTGCTTTTCGTTGATCTCGATGTCGAACACATCAATGCCCGCGAACTTCTTGAACAGCACGCCCTTGCCTTCCATCACCGGCTTGGCGGCCAGCGGGCCAATGTCGCCAAGACCGAGCACTGCGGTGCCATTGGTGATGACCGCGACCAAGTTACCGCGGCTGGTGTACTTGAACGCGTTGTTCGGGTCTTTGACGATTTCCTCGCACGGCGCGGCCACCCCAGGGGAGTAGGCCAGTGCCAAGTCGTGCTGGTTCACCAGCTGCTTGGTCGCGGCGATGGCGAGTTTGCCCGGCGTCGGGAACTCGTGGTAGTCAAGCGCGGCCGTGCGCAGTTCTTCGAGTTTCTTCAGGCGTTTGTCGTCGGCGCTGGCCGGGTCATTGAGCGGCATGTGGGGTCTCCTGGCACGGGCGGGCTGCGGCGCTGGCCTGTGGCCACTGGGTCGGCCCAGGGCGTTGGGCGGGGGGGTGTGGAACAGCGGGGTTCACTGCCGAACCATTGTAGGCCGACCCCTTGGCCAGCCCGATGCGGGAAGCTGCGTACAGCCTCTCAAAGGTAGCGGCCGATCAAGGCCTGCAAGCGGGCCTGCACCGCGGGCGCCATGGCCGCGGGTGGCGTCACCAGGGCCGAGGCCAGCGCGTTGTGCGCGGGCGACGTCGGGTTGTCGCGCGCCAGCCGGGCGATGGCGCCGCGCAGCACCTGTTGCGCGCGCTCGGCGTTGACCTTGAGGTTGGCAATCGCCATGTCGGCGGTCACACAGGCTTGGTGAGGATGCCAGCAGTCGTAGTCGGTGACCAGGGCCAGCGTGGCGTAGGCCATTTCGGCCTCTCGGGCGAGCCGCGCTTCCGGCATGTTGGTCATGCCGATCACGCTGGCGCCCATGCTGCGGAACACTTGTGACTCGGCACGCGGCGAAAACGCCGGGCCTTCAATGCACACATAGGTACCGCCCTGGTGCAGGTGGACGCCGGTCAGCGCCGCGTCTGCAAAGGCGGCGGCCATGACACCGCTGAGCACGGTGCAGATGGGGTCGGCCATGGACACGTGGGCCACAGCGCCCTGTCCGAAGAAGGTGTTGCTGCGCTGGCGGGTTTGGTCAATGAACTGGTCGGGCAAGACCATGTCCAGCGGCGCGATGTGCTCCTTCATCGAGCCCACCGCCGAGACCGACATCAGGTACCGCACGCCCAGGGTTTTGAGCGCGTAGATGTTGGCGCGAAAAGGAATCTCGCTCGGAATCAGGCTGTGGCTGCGGCCATGCCGGGCCAGAAAAGCCACTGGCACGCCGTCGAGTTTGCCGGTCAGCACCGCGTCCGACGGTGCACCGAACGGCGTGTCGATCACCCGCTCCTGCACGTCTGTCAGCCCTTCCATGGCGTACAAGCCGCTGCCGCCCATCACCCCGATCGCCATGACTTCGCTCACCGTTCGCTCCCGTTGAATTCGCGCCGACCCAGCGCGGCGACGCCGGACCGGGGTTCGCCAGAGGGCCCACGCCCGCCGGTGCGCTAGTATGCCGCGACCCTGACACGGCCCAGGGTGCCGCCGCACCGACCGCGGCCGCACTCTTCACAACACCCGTCACCACCCTTGGCCCCCCCGACCGGCACCCACCCGTTGATCAAACCCCAGTTGTCCATTGTGTTGCCGGTCCTCAACGAGGCGGACCAGATCTCGGCGCGCTTGGCCGCGCTCGCACCGCTGCGCGAACGTGGTGCCGAGGTGGTGGTGGCCGATGGCGGCAGCAGTGACCGCACCGCCGACCTGGCCCACGGCTTGGCGGACCGGGTGGTCATCGCACCCCGCGGTCGTGCGTCGCAAATGAACGCCGGGGCCCAGGCCAGCCGGGGCGAACTGCTGCTGTTCTTGCACGCCGACACCCGCCTGCCGCCCGACGCAGACACCCTGATCCGCCACGCCCTGACCCACGCGGACCCACCCGCCCGCTGGGGCCGCTTTGATGTGCAGATCGACGGCCGCCTGGCGGGCCTGCGCATGGTGGCGGCGTTCATGAACGCCCGGTCCCGGCTCACGGGCATTGCCACCGGGGACCAGGGCCTGTTCATGACCCGGGCCGTCTTCGACGCGGTGGGGGGCTTCCCGCCCATCGCCTTGATGGAAGACATCGCCATGAGCCGCCGGCTGCTGGCATTGGGCCGCCCGGCCTGCCTGCGCGCGCGGGTGGTCACGTCCGGGCGGCGCTGGGAACAGCACGGCCTGTGGCGGACCATCGTATTGATGTGGCGGCTGCGGCTGGCCTACTTCTTCGGGGCCGATCCCACCCGGCTCGCACGGCGCTATGGCTACCGCCCCCCGCACCGACACGCGACAAGCGACACGCCTCCCCCCCCATGACACCGCCCGCACACCCGCCCAACCCCGCACCGGTCACCGTGGCCATCATGGCCAAAGCGCCGGTCGCCGGGTTGGCCAAAACCCGGCTCATTCCTGCCCTGGGCGCGGGCGGCGCGGCGCGTCTCCAGCGGCGGCTGACCCGGCAAGTGCTCCGAACAGCGCAGCAAGCGGGGCTTGGCCCGGTGGTGCTGCACGGCGCGCCCGACACGCGCCACCGCTTCTTCCGCGCCGTGCAGGCGTGCACTGGCGTGCCGCTGCTGCCTCAGCACGCGGGCGACCTGGGTCAGCGCATGCACGCGGCGGTGTGTGCGCCGGGCCAGGCGGGCCCGGTCATTGTGGTGGGCACCGACTGCCCTGCCCTGAGCCCCGACGACCTGCGCGCCGCCGCCGACCGCCTGCGGCTGGGCACCGACGTGGTGGTGCAACCCGCCGAAGACGGTGGCTACGTGCTGATCGGACTGCGCGCGCCGTGCTGGGCGGTGTTCGACGGCGTGTCCTGGAGCACTGACCAGGTCATGGCACAGACCCGCGAGCGCGTCGCGCACCAAGGGCTCACGCTTTGGGAGGCCCCCACGCTGTGGGACGTGGACCTGCCCGCCGACCTGCCACGGCTGCGCGCGCTGACCGGGTGGGCCGAAGCAGGCGCCTGACTGGCCGCACGCTGGCGGCCGGGCACGGCGGCGAGGCCGCGCTCTCACAGGCCTCTCTCAGGTCTTTCTCAGGTCTTGACAGGTCTTTCACAAGCGTGCCGATCCACGGCCGCCAGCCCATCGCGCCCCATCAACCCGGCAAGCCGGGCTGCCCCTGCCGGCCGCCACCTCACGCGGCGACGCTGGCGGGCGCCGGGTCTTCCAAGACCGACCCGCTGGCGCGGCGCTTGGCCAAACGTTGCCACCAGGTTTCGTGGGCGAAGAACGCAAACGCCTGCACCGTGGGTTCCAGCAAGCTCAAGGTCACCGAGGCCAGCAGGTCGCCAGTGACGGCGTATGCCACGCACGCCGCCACGGTGATGTGCACCATGTAATAGCTGCCGGTCTTCTTCAAGGTCAACAAATTGGCGCGGGCGAATTGGGCCATGGCGGCGCTCCTCAAGGCGTTTTTGACTGTTTTTCAGCCAGAACGGGTTGTTTTCAAAAGTTTTTGGGTCTCAGCCCCCGCTCCGATTGGGTTGTTTGCTATTTTTTCAATAGCAAACGCTCGCTCGATGCAGGGTGCCTTGGCGCGCGGCGCTTCGGCAAGCTGGTGGTGCCACCGAGCGGTCACCCACCCCGCACCGTCCAACCCCTCAGACAACCCAAATGGTAGTGATTCGCAGTTGCTAAAGACAATTGGTATTTCAAATTCAATTGATTGAAACTATCTGTTGTCGCCAACAACACCCCCGGCCCGCGCCGATGCACCGCTGCACAGGCGTCCCTGCCAGACGCCGCGGTGCGCGCAAATTAAGATCGCCGCATGCCAGTTGCGCCCAGCCACCCGCCCACGCTTCGCCATCCGCCCATTCGGCCACGCCCGGGGGCCCGTGGGCAGGCGGTGGTGGGTCGCTGGTTGCTGCGGGGGCTGTCGCAGGGACTTTTGTGCGGCCTGGTGCCCGTGCTGGCGGGCTGCGCGTTGCTGAACCCCACGCCCGAAGCGGACACCGCCGCCGACCCCACCACCGGCCCCGCCGCCTACGACCTGGAGATCGACGCGCCAAGCGACCTGACCCGGCTGTTGGCCACCCACCTTGACCTCGCCCGGTTCCAAAAGCTCCCGGCGGCCGACGCCATCAACCCGACCGACCTGAACCGCCTGGTGCAAGCGGCCCCCGCCCAAGCCAAGGCGCTGCTGGAAACCGAGGGCCACTTCAACCCTAAGGTCAGCGTGACCAAGCAAGCCGCCACGGGTGGGGGCCTGCCGTCGGTCACCGTCACGGTCGAGCCCGGCCCGCGCACACGGGTGGCCGAGACCGACCTCATCCTGACGGGCCCCCTGCAGCAGGCGGTCCAAGCCGGTGAGCCCCGCGCCAGCGATCTGGCCCAACGGCTGCGCCAGAAATGGCCGCTCGACCCCGGCACCACCTTTCGCCAAGCCGCGTGGGGCGAGGCCAAAACCAGCACGCTCGGCGCCGTGCGCGCCGACGGCTACCCCGCCGCCAGCTGGGCCGACACCCGGGCCGAAGTCGACGCCCCCGCCAACCGGGCTAAGCTCACCCTCACGCTGGACAGCGGGCCGCTGTTCCGGTTTGGCGCCACCACCGTCGAGGGGCTGCAACGCTACCAAGCGCGTGCGGTACAAAACCTGGCCACTTACCAACCCGGCACGCCCTACACCGAAAAGCGCATGCTGGACTTCCAGGAGCGGCTGCAACGCGCCAACCTGTTTGAAAGCGCGGTGCTGGAAATCACCCCCGACCCCGCTGTGGCCGACGCCACTCCGGTCACGGTGCGGGTGCGCGAGCTGCCAAAAAATCAGGCGGAGCTGGGTGTGGGCTACAGCGACAGCACCGGCCAGCGCATCTCCATCGAACACACCAACCGGCGCCTGTTCGACCGCTCGTTTTTTGGCACCGACCTCACCGCCCGCAACAAACTCGAGCTCGGCCGAGACCGCCAGTCGCTGGAAACCGACCTCACCACCCACCCGCTGGCAGGGGGATGGCGCAACTTGGTCGCGGCCCGGCTGCAACGCGAGGTGCGTGAAGGCAGCACGGTGCGATCCGCCCGGCTGCGGGCGGGCCGGGCGATCGAAAGCGAGCGGGTCGACCGCCTGTTTTTCGTCGAGGGCACCAGCGCCGCCACCCAAAGCACCGACGCGAGCGTGGCCGACCGGCTGGACCGCGCGGTCACCGCCAACGTGCACGTCACGCTGCGCCGCCTGGACAGCGTGCTGCTGCCGACCCAGGGCTACGCGCTGCACGGCGAGCTCGGCAGCGGCTATGCGTTTTCCAACGTGTCGGGCAACGGCCCGTTCACCCGCGCCTTTGGCCGCCTCAATGCCTACCGCCCGCTCGGCAGCGGCTGGCTGGGCAGCGCCCGGCTGGAAGCCGGCCAGGTCTTCGCACGGAGCAACATCGGTGTGCCCGACACCTTGCTGTTCCGCGCCGGGGGCGACGAGTCGGTGCGCGGCTACGCTTACCAATCGCTGGGGCCAGTGGTCAACGGCACGGTCACCAGCGGGCGGGCGCTGCTCACCGCCAGCGTGGAAGCGGCCCACCCACTGCTGCCCAGCGTGCCTGCGCTGTTGGGCGCAGTGTTCGTTGACGCAGGCGCCGCCGCACAAGACTTTGGCCAACTGAACCCGGTGCTGGGGTATGGGGTGGGCGTGCGTTTTCGCAGCCCGGTTGGCCCGCTGCGGCTCGACCTGGCATATGCCAACGAGCTGCAGCAGTTCCGGCTGCATTTTGGCGTGGGGGTGACCTTCTGATGGACGCGCCCACCACCCCGTCCCGACCGCCGCGACCACCTCAGAACGATGGACGCCAAGGCACGCGTGGTGTCCCGCCCGGACCCGCGCGCCGCGCCACATGGTGGGCGCTGCTCGCAGGCACCGGTTTGGTCGCGCTTGCCGGTGGCGGCGTGGCGGCGGCCGTGGCCAGCCTGCACACGACCGGTGGCACCGCCTGGTGGCTGGCACGGGTGCCCGGGCTCAGCGTCAGCGGCGCGCAGGGCGCGCTGTTGGGCGACTTCAGCGCCGCACAGATCTCGCTGCAATTGCCCGACCAGGGGCCAATGGTGGTGATCGACGATCTGGCCTCGCGCGGGCTGCAAGTGGGGCTGTCGCCCGACCGTGGGGCCTGGCTGGCCGTGGCGGGCCAAGCGCTGACCATCGGCCGGGTCACCGTCACGCCCGGCGCGGCCACGCCGCCGACCGCCCCCACGCCCCGACAAGTGCCCCGCCACCTTCGGTTGCCTGTCACCGTTCAATGGCCGCTGATCGAGGTCGGCACGCTCCACCACCCCGCGTTGGGCGAACGGCCGCTGCGCGGGCTGAGCGCCAGCGTCGCGGTCGGGGGCCAAGCCGGGGCGCAGCACCGCATCGACCTGCAGCGCCTGGATTGGGACCGGTTTCGGCTGAGCGGCCACGCGCAGCTGGCCGCTGACGGCGACCTGGCCACCGACCTGCGGCTGGACCTGTCGGAGCCCGGCCCGAGCGAAGCGTCCGGGCGCTGGCCGCAGGTGCAGGCGCGGTTGAACGCCACCGGGCCGCTGTCGCAGCTCGCGGTGGTGGTGGACGCATCGGCGCAGCCTGCGGCGGCGTCGCCGTCCCGGGCGTCAAAAAAGGGCGCATGGCCCACAGGTGGCGCGGCCGACCCAACCACCCGCTTCCACCTGCAGGCCGGGCTGCGGCCGTTCGACGCTTGGCCGGTGGCGGCGCTGCAGGCGCGCTGGCAGGCGTTGGACTTGTCGGCCTTCAGCGCGGCCGCGCCACGCACCCAACTCACTGGCACTGCCAGCATCGACACGCCGGGCCCCAGCCAGCCAGCCGCGCTGCGCGCCACGCTCAACAACGCCCGCGCCGGGCGCTGGAATGACGGCCTGCTGCCATTGCGGCAACTGCAAGTGGCGCTGCAAGCCCCGCTGGACCAACCCCAGTTCGCCACCCTGACGCAGTTCGACGCCGAGCTGGGCGGCACCCAAGCCAGCGCGGGCCGGTGGCGCGCCACCGGCCAACACCGGGCCGATGGCTGGGCGCTCAACACCACACTGGACGCGGTGCAACCCGCTGCCTTGGACGCCCGCGCCCCGGCGATGCGGCTCAGCGGCCCGCTGACCCTGCGCGGCCCCAACACCCACGCCGTGTCATTCAGCACCGACCTGCGCGGCGAGCTGGCCACGGGCCCAGGTGCGCCCACCGAACGGCACGCCGCACCGGTGCACATCCAGCTGGAAGCGAACGCCCGCACCGGCGAGGACGGCGGTGTCCACGCGCAAGTCGCCCAGGCGGTGTTGCATGCCGGCCTGGCCCAGGCCCGGCTGAGTGGTCTGTTGCAGCGCACCAATGAACGCACGCCCTGGCAGGCCCAGGCCCAGGCCGAACTCCAGGCTTTCGATCCGCTGGTCTGGTGGCCCGGCGCGTCACCCGCCGCCCGGCGCACCGGCACCACCCTGCTCAACGCCAGTGCCAGCATCGACCTCAGCATTGCCCCCGCCACCACCACGGACACGGCCGCGGCCAGCCCCGTGAAGCAGGCCGACTGGCAGGCGCACATCGCCCGCCTGGCCGGGCAGGCCCAACTGGCGCTGCGCGACAGCCGGCTGGCCGACCTGCCGGTGAACGGCACGCTGGCGCTGCGGGCCTCGACGCGCCAACCCGCCAGCGCCGAGGTCCAGCTCCAACTGGCAGGCAACCGCCTCCAGGCCAGCGCCCACCTCACGCCCGCACAAGGCGCCACCGCCTACCGGGGCGACGCGACGGTGGACGCGCCTGCGCTCCAGCGCTTGCAACCGCTGATGGCATGGCTACCCCACGCCAACACGCCACCGCCCGCGAACGCGTCCAACAATGCATCCACCCGCTCGGCCGCCATCCCACCGCCCCTGCGGGTCTCGGGCGCGGTGCAAGGACAGGCGCAGTGGCAGGGCGAAGGCGCGGTGCTCAACACCCAAGGCCAGTTCACGCTGCGTGGCGTGGCGCTGGGGCCAGCCCAGTTGCAGCAGGGCGACCTGAGCTGGCGTCTGGGCACCACGCTCGATGCACCGCTGCAGTTGCAGGCCAAGCTCGCACAGCTCACACTGCCCGGGCCCTCGCTCGACCGTCTGCAACTCACGCTGGAGGGCAACGCCCGCGCCCACACCTTGTCGCTGCAGAGCGAGGTGCGCCAAGCCCGAGCAGACACCCAACCCGCCAACCCATTGGCGGCCCGCCGGGTCAGCGCGGTGCTGCAGTTGCAAGGCGGCCTGGACCAGGCCACCGCGCTGGACACCGGCGCGCTGCCCACCGCGTGGCGCGGCACGGTGCAACAACTGACCCTGAGCGACGCCAGCCCGCCCAACACCCCCTGGGTCACCACCCGCGACCTCGGCGTGGCGTTGCAGTGGGGCGCGCATGCCCACAGCGTGGCGCTGCAGCCCGGCCAGCTTGACCTGCGCTTGGGCAGCACCCGTTCTGCTCTGCGCTGGACCCAGGCGCAGTGGCAGCACAGCCCAGCGGCCGACGGCGGCCCTGGCACCACCCGTTACCAAGTGCAGGCCACGCTTGACCCCCTGGCGGTGTCGCCGTTGTTGGCGGCGCTGCAGCCCGACTTTGGCTGGGGCGGCGACCTGGTGGTGGGCGGGCGGGTGGCGATGCAAAGCGACCCCCGCCCGGTGGCCGACGTGGTGCTGGAACGGCTCAGTGGTGACCTGCAGATCAGCGACGAAAACGACACCCAGACCCTGGGCCTGACCGACCTCCGCCTGGCCTTGAGTGCCGCCAATGGGGTGTGGAACTTCACCCAGGCGGTGGCGGGCGAGGCGCTGGGCGTGGTGGTGGGCGCTTTCGTGGCCCGCACCCCACCCGGCCAAGCGCTGCCCGACGCCACCACGCCGTTGCAAGGCGTGCTGGAACTGCAGGTCAAAAACCTCGCCAGCCTGGCCACCTGGGTGCCCCCCGGCTGGCGCCTGGGCGGCGCGTTGCAAACCAGCGCCAGCCTGGCGGGCACCCTGGGCGCGCCCGAGTTCACGGGTCAGCTCAAGGGCCAGCAAGTGGCGGTGCGCAACGTGCTGCAAGGCGTGAACGTGACCGACGGTGACGTGGCCATCAGCCTGCGCGGCGAGACCGCGCGAATCGAGCGCTTCAGCGCCCGTGCGGGCAACGGCACGCTCAGGCTCACCGGCGACGCCTCGCTGGGCGCCGCCCCCAGCGCCAACCTGCAACTGGTGGCCGAGAAGTTCCAGGTGCTCGGCCGGGTCGACCAGCGGGTGGTGGCCAGTGGCCAAGCGCAGCTCAAACTGGCCGCCAACCGGGTGGTGTTGGATGGTGGTTTCACGGTGGACGAAGGCCTGTTTGACTTCAGCCGCAGCGACGCCCCCAGCCTGGCCAACGACGTGGTCGTCAAGCGCGCCAGCCCCACACCCGGCGGCCCGGGGACCACCCCCAAACCGGTTGCCCGGGGCGCGCCTGGCGGCACCCAGCGGGTGTTGGCGCTCAACCTGGGGATCGGCTTGGGCGAGCAGTTGCGACTCAAAGGGCGCGGCCTGAGCACCCGCTTGCGCGGCGACCTGAAGCTCACCTCGCCTGGCGGCAAACTCGCGCTCACCGGCGCGGTGCGCACCGAAGGCGGCAACTACGACGCCTATGGCCAAAAGCTCACGATCGACCGCGGTGTGGTCACGTTCGTCGGCCCGATCGACAACCCACGCCTGGACATCGAGGCCACCCGGCCCAAAACCGACATCCGCGTCGGTGTGACCGTGGGTGGCACGGCGCAAAGCCCGCGCGTGCGACTGTTCTCTGAACCCGATCTGCCAGACGTGGACAAACTCTCCTGGCTGGTGCTCGGCCGCGCCAGCAGCGGCCTGGGCCGGACCGACACCGCGCTGCTGCAACGCGCCGCCGTGGCGCTGTTTGCTGGCGAAGAAGAAGGCGTGGTCACCAAACTGACCCGCTCGATTGGCTTGGACGAAATCTCGCTGCGCCAGACCGACGGCGAAGTGCGTGAGACCATCGTCACGCTCGGCAAGCAATTGTCAGAGCGGCTGTATGTGGGCTATGAGCGCGGCCTCAACAGCACAGCTGGCAACTTCCAGCTGCTCTACCGCATTGCCCAACGCTTCACGCTGCGTGGGCAGACCGGTTTGGATAACGCGGTGGATTTCATCTTCACATGGCGGTGGCAATGAGCAGCACAGCCCGGGCGCTCAAGCCCGCATCAACGCCTCAATCTCATCGGCCTTCACAGGCACGCCCCGGCTGATCAACTCGCACCCTGTCTCGGTGACGATGGCGTCGTCTTCGATGCGGATACCGATGTGGTGGAACTGCTCTGGCACGCCCTCGGCAGGGCGAACATAAAGGCCGGGCTCGATGGTCAGCACCATGCCGGGGCGCAGGATGCGGCTGGGGCGGTTGACGATGGTTTCGCCGCTGAGCGGGTCTTTGCGTTCGCTGGTGCCTTGTTCGCCCGGCTCCACGTAGCTGCCGCAATCGTGCACGTCCATGCCCAGCCAGTGGCCGGTGCGGTGCATGTAGAACTGAAAGTAAGCGCGCTGCTCGATCACGTCCTGCGCGTTACCGTGCTTGTTTTTGTCCACCAGGCCCAGGTCCAGCAGGCCTTGGGCCAGCACCTTCACCGTGGCGTCGTGCGGGTCCACAAAGCGGGCACCTGCTTTGGTGGCAGCCACGGCGGCGTCTTGACTGGCCAGCACCAGGTCGTACAGCGCGCGCTGGGGGCCGGTGAATTGGCCGTTGGCGGGGAAGGTGCGGGTGATGTCGCTGGCGTACCCGTCCAGCTCGCAACCGGCGTCGATCAGCACCAGTTCGCCGCTGCGCACGGGCGCGGTGTCGGCGCGGTAGTGCAGCACACACGCGTTGCCCCCGGCGGCGACGATGGAACTGTAGGCTGGGTACTGGGAGCCCTGGCGGCGGAATTCGTGCAACAGCTCGGCGTCCAGGTGGTACTCGCGCACGTCCTGGCCCGCACGCAGCATGCGGGCGCTGAGCTGCATCGCGCGGATGTGTGCCTCGGCGCTGATCTGCGCGGCGCGGCGCATGGTGGCCTGCTCCGTTGCGTCTTTGATCAGGCGCATCTCGTCGAGGACGCCGCACAGGTCGCGCTGGCGCTCGGGGCACTGCGCCCCAAAGCGCACCCGGGCACGCACCGCCTGCAGCCAGCCATCCACCTGGGACTCCAGCCCCTTGTGGATGGCAAAGGGGTAGCACACGGTGTGGCGGTTTTCCAGCAGCTTGGGGAGTTGGGTGTCCAGTGTGGCGACCGAGTGGGCGGCGTCCACCCCCAGGGCGGCAGGGGCAGCGTCTGGGCCAAGGCGAAAGCCGTCCCAGATCTCGCGTTCCAGGTCTTTGGGCTGGCAGAACAAAGTGCTCTGGCCGTCGCTGGTGATGACCAGCCAGGCGTTGGGCTCGGTGAAGCCAGTGAGGTAGTAGAAGTAGCTGTCGTGCCGGTATAAGAAGTCGCTGTCGCGGTTGCGGGCGCGCTCGGGCGCGGTGGGCACAATGGCGACCGACGCGGCTTCTTTGGCGAGTTCGGCGGCCACGCGGGCGCGGCGTTGGGCGTAGACGGAGGCGGGGACAGCGGTGTTCATAGGGTGTTCAGTTGGGCCAGCCGCTCAGGGGTGCCCACGTCGGTCCAGGCCCCGTTGAACAGCTCGGCGGTGATGCGTTGATTGTCCATTGCCGCACGCAACAACGGCGCCAGTGGGGCCTTGACGCCCGCTGGGTTTCCCGGGGGAATGTCACACAGCGGCGGGGCGAACAGTGCGGCGCGGTACAGACCGACGGTGGAGTAGGTGTGGCGCTGCTCGGCCTGGTTCAGCGCCAGACCGCTGTCGGACAAACCAAAGTCGCCACGCAGGTTGTGGGACGGGTTGGGCACCAGCAGGAGATGGGCAAGGTGGCCAGACGCTTTTAAATTGATAGCTTTACTCTGAGGAAATTCAAGGGCTGGGGCATTAATGTCCCCTGCAATGACCCAAAAAGTGTCCCCCAACAGCGGCAGGGCCCGCGAAATGCCGCCCAGCGTCTCCAGTGCGCCACCGAAGTCGCGACCCTCGTGGGAGTAAGTCAGGCGCACGCCCCAGCGGCTACCGTCGCCCAGCGCAGTGGGGAACTGGTCTTCCAGCCACGCGGTGTTGACCACGATGTCGCGCACACCCGCCTGGGCCAGTGCCTCGATGTGCCACTCGATCAGCGGTTTGCCCCGCACTTTCAACAGGGGTTTGGGCGTGTGGTCGGTCAGTGGCCGCATGCGCTCGCCACGGCCCGCAGCCAAGATCAGCGCCGTCACCCTGGGCCCGTCGGCTGTGGCCTGCACGGGCTTAACCACGGGCGCCTCGCCCGTTCACGCGGCTGGTGGCGGGGGACGGCGCCACCGGGCCGTGTGTGCCGCCGCCAAAGGTGGGAAACAGCGGGACGCCGGGCGCGCAGCGGTGGGGCGCGCGCAGTGGTGAAAATGTGCCGTTCATGCCGCCACTGTAAGCGCACAAAAGGGTGCTGCCCCTCGACGCCAAGGCCACGGCCCCGGGCCGCGGCGTCGGCTTTGGGTGTTAGGGCGGCGGTTAAAATCGCGTGTTAACCCGCGCCCGTTCCGCGTCATTTCCCACCCTTTTCGGAGCTGCCCGATGGCAACAACCCCCTCCCTGGTCGGCCAACCCCAGGCCGTCCATGCCGACATGGCCAACGCGATCCGTGCCCTGGCCATGGACGCGGTGCAGCAGGCCAATTCCGGCCACCCCGGCGCCCCCATGGGCATGGCAGACATCGCGGTGGCCTTGTGGGGCCAGCACCTCCGGCACAACCCCACCAACCCGCATTGGGCCAACCGCGACCGCTTTGTGCTGTCCAACGGCCACGGCTCGATGCTGATTTACGCGCTGCTGCACCTGACAGGCTACGACCTGCCGATGCAGGAGTTGAAGAACTTCCGCCAGCTGCACAGCAAGACCGCAGGTCACCCGGAAGTGGGCATCACCCCCGGCGTGGAAACCACCACCGGCCCGCTGGGCCAGGGCATCACCAACGCGGTGGGCATGGCACTGGCCGAGAAGCTGCTGGCCAAGGAATTCAACCGCCCCGGCCACACGGTGGTGGACCACCACACCTACGTCTTTTTGGGCGACGGCTGTCTGATGGAAGGCATCAGCCACGAGGCCTGCGCGCTGGCCGGAGCCTGGAAGCTGAACAAGCTGGTGGCGCTGTACGACGACAACGGCATTTCGATCGACGGGCGGGTTTTGCCCTGGTTTGTGGACAACACCCCGGCGCGCTTCGCCGCGTATGGCTGGAACGTGATCGGCCCGATCGACGGGCACGATGTGGCCGCCGTGTCCCAGGCTATCGCAGAGGCCAAACAGGCCAAGAGCGGCCCCACGCTGGTCGTCTGCAAGACGCACATCGGCAAGGGCAGCCCCAACCGCGCCGACACCGCCAAAGCCCACGGCGAACCGTTGGGTGCCGACGAAATCGCGCTGACCCGCGCCGCCATCGGCTGGCCGCACGCGCCATTCGAGATCCCGGCCGAGGTCTACGCCGCCTGGGACTCCAAGGCCGCTGGCGCCCACGCCGAAGCCGACTGGAACACCGCCTTTGGTGCCTACCAAACCGCCCACCCCGAGCTGGCCGCCGAGTTCTTGCGCCGCACCGCAGGGGCCTTGCCCAAGCACTTCGACCAAGTGGTGTTTGACGCCGCCGTGGCGGCCCACACCAAGGCCGAGACGGTGGCCTCGCGCAAGGCGTCCCAGCTCGCGCTGACCACCTTCACCGCCGCGTTGCCCGAGCTGCTGGGCGGCTCCGCCGACCTGACGGGCTCCAACCTCACCAACACCCCCAGCACCCCCAACCTCCGCTTCGACCTGGCAGGCGACGTGGTGCAAAACGACCAAGGCGTGGGCGGCCGCCACATCAACTACGGCGTGCGCGAATTCGGCATGGCCGCGATCATGAACGGCGTGGCGCTGCATGGCGGCTTCATCCCCTACGGCGGCACCTTCCTGACCTTCAGCGACTACTCGCGCAACGCCATCCGCATGGCCGCGCTGATGAAGCTGCGCGTCGTGCATGTGTTCACGCACGACAGCATTGGGCTGGGTGAAGACGGCCCCACCCACCAGTCGGTGGAACACGCGGCCAGCCTGCGCCTGATTCCCAACCTGGACGTGTGGCGCCCCGCGGACACCGCCGAAACCGTGATCGCCTGGGCGGTGGCACTGCAAAACGCCAACAAACCCACCGCGCTGCTGCTGTCGCGCCAAAACCTGCCTTACGCGCCAAAGCGCGACCTGAGCGACATCCGCAAAGGCGCCTACGTGCTGTCCGAACCCGCCGACGTGGGCCTGAAGAAAAAGGCCCAGGCGGTGATCATCGCCACCGGCTCGGAAGTGCAACTGGCATTGAAGGCACAGGCCGAGCTGGCCCAGCGCAAGATCCCGGTGCGCGTGGTCTCCATGCCCAGCACCACCACCTTCGACCGCCAGGACGTGAAATACAAGAAGGCCGTGCTGCCCGCAGGGCTGCCACGCGTCGCGGTGGAAATGGGTTCGACCGACGGCTGGTGGAAATACGGCTGCGCCGCCGTCGTGGGCCTGGACACCTACGGTGAGAGCGCACCGGCCCCGGTGCTTTTCGAGCACTTTGGCTTCACGCCCAAGAACGTGGCCGACACGGTGCAAGCCGCACTCAAAGCCGCGCGCTGACCACGCCGCCCCTTTCACATCAACCTTGGAAAAGAGAAGAGCATGAGCATCAAAGTAGGCATCAACGGTTTCGGTCGCATCGGCCGCATGGTGTTCCGCGCCGCGGTCCAGAACTTCAACGACATCGAGATCGTGGGCATCAACGACCTGCTGGAGCCAGACTACCTGGCCTACATGCTCAAGTACGACTCGGTTCATGGCCGCTTTGGCGCCAACGTGTCGGTCGAAGGCAACCACTTGATCGTCAACGGCAAAAAGATCCGCCTGACGCAAGAGCGCGACCCCGCCAACCTGAAGTGGAACGACGTCGGTGCCGAGGTGGTGGTGGAAGCCACCGGCCTGTTCCTGGACAAAGCCAGCGCCGAGAAGCACCTGACCGCTGGCGCCAAAAAGGTGGTGATGTCCGCCCCGTCCAAAGACGACACCCCGATGTTCGTGTTCGGCGTGAACGACAAGACCTACGCGGGCCAGACCATCATCTCCAACGCGTCGTGCACCACCAACTGCCTGGCCCCGCTGGCCAAAGTGCTGAACGACAAATGGGGGATCAGGCGCGGCCTGATGACTACGGTGCACGCGGCCACCGCCACCCAGAAAACGGTGGACGGCCCCAGCAACAAAGACTGGCGCGGTGGCCGTGGCATTCTGGAAAACATCATCCCGTCCAGCACCGGCGCGGCCAAGGCCGTGGGCGTGGTGATCCCCGAACTGAATAAGAAGCTGACCGGCATGAGCTTCCGCGTGCCGACCAGCGACGTGTCGGTGGTCGACTTGACGGTGGAGCTGCTCAAAGAGGCCAGCTACCAAGAGATCTGTGCCGAGTTCAAGGCCCAGTCCGAAGGTGCGCTCAAGGGCGTGCTGGGCTACACCGAAGACAAGGTGGTGGCCACCGACTTCCGCGGAGACGCCCGCACCTCCATCTTCGACGCCGACGCTGGCATTGCACTGGACAGCACCTTTGTGAAGCTTGTGAGCTGGTACGACAACGAGTGGGGCTACTCCAACAAGACGCTGGAAATGGTCCGCGTGATTGCCAAGTGAGCCCTGAGCGGGCACCCCACCCCTGCAACAAAAAGCCGCCCCAGGGCGGCTTTTTTCATGGCATTAACGCACACCCTGACGCCCATGCCGGCATCTGCAGGAACCAGCCGGGCTGGGCGGTGGGTGGGCGCGGGGCGGCGCTCAGTGCGCCGCTTGTTCCTTGGGCGGAAATTTCTTGCTCAGCACCATGGTCAACACCAGGATGCCGATCACCACGCTGAGCGACACCAACACCGGGATCTTGTAGATATCGATCAGCAGCATCTTGGTGCCGATGAAAGCCAAGATCACCGCCAGACCGTAGTTCAACAGGTGGAAGCTCTTGGCGGTGGCTTGCAGCAAAAAGAACATCGCGCGCAGGCCCAGGATGGCGAACACGTTGCTGGTCAACACGATGAACGGGTCGCTGGTGATGGCAAAAATTGCGGGGATGGAGTCCACTGCAAAAATGACGTCGGTGATGCCGATCAGGCAGATCACCATGACCAACGGGGTGGCGATCTTCTTGCCGTTCTCGATGGTGAAAAAGCGCTCGCCGTCGTAGTCCTTGCTGACTGGCAGCAACTTGCGCAACCAGCGCAGCGCGGGGTTGTCGTCCAGGTTGGGTTCTTGTCCGGCGGCCCACCACATCTTGACGCCGGTGACGATCAGGAACGCGCCGAAGACATACAAGATCCAGTGGAACTTGGCGAGCAGCCACGCACCAATCAAGATCATGACCGTGCGCAGCACAATGGCGCCGATGATGCCGATCATCAGCACCCGCTTTTGGTAGGCACTGGGCACGGCAAAGTAGCTGAAGATGATCAGGAAGACGAACACGTTGTCCACCGCCAGGCTCTTCTCGATCAAGTAGCCGGTCAGGAACTCCAGCGCCTTCTGGGTCGCGAGCTCGGACGAACCGCTGGCGTCGCGCACGGCCCACCACAGCAGGGCGTTGAACGCCAAACTGATGGCGATCCACACCAGCGACCAGTTCAGCGCCTCTTTGACGCCCACGTCGTGGGCGCCTTGTTTTTTGAGCAAGACAAAGTCAACGAACAGCGCGAACAGAACGATCGCGACGAAGGTGTAGAGCAACCAGTCGGGGGTGTGGGTGAACATGACTCAAGGGGTGTTGTTATGGGGTTGTGACGGCATTTCCAGGCGGTAGCCAAGACCGCGTTGGGTGTGGATCATCGGGTAGGCGAATTCTTCGTCAATTTTCTTGCGCAGCCGACGAATGTACACATCCACCACGTTGGTGAGCGGGTCTTCGTAAGTGCCCCAGACGTTGGCCAGGATGCGCTCGCGGCTGTGCAGACGGCCAGGGGACGACATCAGCAGTTCCAGCAGCGCCAGCTCTTTGGCGGTGAGCGAGATGGGTCGCCCGGCGCGCGTCACACGCATTGACTGCCGGTCCAAGACAAGGTCGCCAAACCGAAGTTCTTGCGGTTGGTTCGAGGTGATGTCTTGCGACCGCCGCGCCAAGGCCTCTAGGCGCGCGAGCAATTCGTCGAACGCAAAGGGTTTGGTCAGATAGTCGTCCGCGCCGAGGCGCAAGCCGTTCACCCGGTCTTCCAGGGCGCCCATGGCCGTCAAAATCAATATCGGCAGGGCACAGCCACTGGCGCGCAGGCTTTGGCAGACCTCCAAGCCCGGCATGCCGGGCAGCATCAGATCAAGGATGACGATGGCCCGCGTATGGTCTTCGCGTGCGCTCTTCCACAGGTCTTTCGCTGCAGCGAGGCCTTCGGTGCCGTTGCGGGCCAGCTCCACGGTGTAGCCCTCTGCGCGCAGCCCTCGCTCCAGAAAATCAGCGACCCGCTGGTCGTCTTCAACTATCAGTACCTTCATGCCGCTTCCATCGTTGGTAAATCAATCGTCACTTGGGTGCCTTGGCCGACTTGGCTCTTCAGCAAAATGGTACCGTCGTGCGCCCGCGCCAGTGTCTGGGCGATGTTCAATCCCAGACCGGAGCCGTCTTCCCGCTGTGCCTTGGCCCGTTCGCCCCTGAACTTGCGCTCAAACACGCGCGGCAGTTCGTGCGGCTCGATGCCAACGCCCTCGTCTTGCACTTCTAGTTGCCAGACGCCATACCCCTCGCTGTTGGTGTGTTTGCGGGTCGAGACCACGACGCGGCCACCGACGTTTGAATACTGGACCGCGTTGTCCAGCACCAGCGTGAACAGCTGGCGCAGACGCTGCGGGTCGCCGCTGACTTTGGGCTGTTCCGCCAACAATTCGGTCTGCACCGTGATCTGGCGTTGGCTAGCGGGCGCTTGGACCTGCGCCACCGCTTCCCGCAACACCTCTTGAACGTCCACCGCTTCATGCTGAATGGAAAGCGCCTCGATGTCGTTGCGCGCGAGGTCCAGCAAGTCTTTGATCACCGAACCCAAATGCTGCGAAATTTCCGTGATGCGCACCAACGTGGCTTTGTACTCTTCCACCGGCTTGTCTTTGCCACGCAGGGTGACTTCGGCCTCGCCACGAATGGCCGTTGTGGGGGTGCGGAGTTCGTGGCTGATGTCGGCAAACAGCTGTCGGCGGCGCGCGTCCATCAACTGCAGCTTGTGCAGTGCGTTTTGCAGTTCATTGGTACGGGCCAGCACTTGGTCTTGCAGTTGCTGCCGCACCTCGCCCTCGCGTTTTTCGTGGCGCGCCAGCTCCGTCGCCAGCTCGTTCAGCGTCATGGCGATCTTGCCGAATTCGTCGCGCCGGAGCACGGGTATCTGGTAGCTGAGATCGCCCTTTTGCAGCGCCTCGGTACCGGCTTGCAGCTCGTCCAACGGGCGCCGCAATGCGTTGGAAAAATAAAGCGCGAACAGGCAGGCAGCCAGCCCCAACGTCAGCGTGGCGCCCAAGGCGAGGCCGCGCACCAGCGCCAGAGAATCGTCTGCGGCGGTCCTTTCTCTCACCACGGCAAGCTCCTCCCTGGCGATGCTCTGAGACAGCACCGTGCGGAGATCCCGACCTTCCGACAAGTCAAAAGCGTTCGCCAATCGGCGCCATGACACCTGGACATCTTGGCCAGGAACGGCGGGCAACAGATTCGACATTTCAGTGCGCAGCGTGCTCAAGCTGGACTCGAGCAGGGTCAGCGCTTCGGATCGGGCCAGCATGTCGGCTGGTATGTCTGACGGCGACTCGTTGGACACGCGTTTCCACTTGGCATCCAGCTCTTTCAACCGGGCCAGCAACAGCCCCATGTCGTCCAGATACCGGTCTTTGGTCTGCGGGTCGTTGGCCAGGCCCGTGACCGCTTGGGACGCCCAAGTCTTGAGCCGCTGTTTGGTCTCCGAGAGCTTTTCGAAGTTGATCTGCAGATCGCTGGCGACCCGGCCGCGCATCACCTGGGTAGTTGCCACGTCGAGCGCCCACCAGGAGATGGTGCCCTGCGCGGTGACGGCGATGGCCAGCAAGTAGAGCGCGTACTGAAGGCGTTTTCTGAACATGGTGCATTGTGTGGCTTGGCATATCCATATTGCTGCGTGCACCGTGGTTTCCAAGTTAACAATCCATGAACAGGGGATGACCCGCTTCATTTTCATTTTCGGTTCACACAACCAACACCTTGGCTTCATTCGCTTGCACGCGGGTATTCATGCCGCCTCTGCACACTCCCTCTCACGTTGCAACTTCATAAGTTCATGAAAGCAGCTGGTTCATCCAACATGTAAAGGAGTCTGTGATGACAAGTGGCAAGTTCTCTCTCGGCCTGGTGATGGCAGGTGTATTGGTGGGTTTGGGTGCGGCCAGCGCCCAGGCCAGTGATATCGGCAAAACCCGTGAGCAAGTCAAGGCGGAATTGCGGCAGGCGCTGGCACGCGGGGAAGTTCTCGTCAGCGAGGTGGATTACCCTCCCATGCCGGTCTTGAAGTCGATCAAGTCACGCGAACAGGCACGGGCCGAAGTGCGTCAAGCGACTGCGGCTGGTGACACGCTGGTGAGCGAGGTCGATTACCCACCGACCCCGGTGGCCTCGGGACCCAGCCGCTCACGTGCTGAGGTGGTGGCGGAGATGATGACTGCCAAGCGCAATGGCAGCCTGTACATCAACGAGGTTCAGTACCCCGACAACCGGGATGTGCGTCCCAACATCGTGACCGCAAAATCCAAGTCGAAGGTGGACACCGCGAACGCCAGCTCGGCGGTGTTACCCAGTACCACGCAGAACTGATCAACGCGATCACCCCACAACAAACCCTCCCAGCGCAAGCCGGGAGGGGTTTTTTATGGGGTACGCACTGCCTTCAAAAACTGTGCCGGATGCCCAAGTCCACCGCGGTGGACGAGGCCAACGGGCCTGTGAGGGCTGTGCCCGCCAAACCGCGCTGGCGGTTGGCACCGGCGGTCAGGCCGGCGTTGGGACCGGCGGCTTGGGTCGCGTCCTTGTTCTTGAGCGTGGCATAAGTGGCGTACAGCGCCGTGCGCCGAGACAGGTTGTATTGGTAACCGACGGCCCACTTGTCGGCTGCGGGTGCAGTGCCCACGCCTTGCCCGTTCTCCAGCTTCAAGGTGCTGTAACCGATCTTGTACTCGTGCCGACCCGACTGCCACGTCGCCCCGAGCGACAGCGCTTTGGCCTCCAGATCGTTGCCCGCGCTGGCCACCAGCCCGGCCAAATTCAGGCCACTCGCTGCCGAACCCACCGTGTTCTCTTGGGTCTGTAGCGAGTAAAGGCCAAACAACTTCACTGGGCCGATCGCATAGGTCGCCCCCAGGTTATGCACCATCCGGTCGTTGTCGGCCGAAGCGGCAGTCACCGGAGAAGCCACGCTTCTCGTGCCGCGGGTTTTTCCAAAGGCGGCAGCAATGTCAAACGGACCTGCGGCATAGCCCAGGCGTGCGCCGAGGTAGTCGCCGCTGTCGTTCGTCGAGCCCTCGGGCGTCCCGGCGTTGCTGGGTTGTTCACCGAAAGCCAGCATGGCTTCACCGTACCAGCCACCCAGTTTGGGCAACAGGTACTTGATGCCATTGGATGTGCGGGAGCGGGTCACCCCCACCACATTCACTTGCGTGATGATGCTGGACCCCGCGCCGTTGCGGCCGAGCGGTGCGAACTGGGCCTCGTTGTAGAAAGCGGGCACAAAGTCACGCCCGAACCTCACTTCACCCAGCGACCCAGACAGACCAACTGTGGCACGCCGGGCAAAGGTCAGCCCACCAGCGCCCACAGCAGGGCCAACGTTGTCCAGGCTGGGCCCGTCGACGCCAGCGCCCGACTCGGTTCCGATGCCCGCTTCGAAATTGAAATGGGCCTTCAGGCCATCGCCCAGATCTTCGACGCCACGAACGCCCAAGCGGCTGGCACTGAGATTGCCCCAGGCCAGTCCAGAGACATCGGCCACCGAACCTGTATTGACTGAATAGCTGTTGTCCACGACGCCGTAGATCGCCACGCTGGACTGTGCGTGGGCAAATCCCGCGGCGGTGAGGGCCACCGCCGTGACCGCGAATTGCTTCATTGGGTACTCCATGTGTTGTTGTTCAAGACCAGCCCGCGCGGGCTGGGTGAACGGGGTGAAACGGACCCTTTAATCTCGCTTTCCCCTGTGAAGGACGGGTGACCTTCAGATTAATTTTTCCGACACAGGCCCACCAAAGCCGGTGGATGAGGTGGCAGCGAACACCCATTTGTTCATTTGCGATTCATAGAGAAATAAACCGCCGTTCACAGGAACCACGACACCGGTTCATGGGGGGTCATCACACTCGTTTCCACGTTGCAACTTCACAGTTCCGTGAAAGCAACCGATTCACACCGATTGAAAAGGAGTTTGTGATGAAACGTTCCAAGTTGAAGCTCACCGTGGTGCTCACTGGCCTGCTGATGGGCTTTGGCGCCGTCACCGCTCAAGCCAACGATGGCAGCAAAACGCGCGCCCAGGTCAAGGCCGAACTGAAAGAGGCGTTGGCACGCGGCCAGGTGTATTTCAACGATGTGGACTACCCACCCACACCGGTGTTCAAGTCGTCCAAGTCGCGCGAGCAGGTGCGCAATGAAGTGCGGCAAGCGGTGGCGCGCGGAGACATTCTGGTCGACGAAATCGATTACCCACCGACGCCTGTCAGCACTGGCCCAGGCCGCTCGCGAGCCGAGGTGGTGGCGGAAATGATGGAAGCCAAGCGCAACGGCACGCTGCAGATTGACGAGGTGTACTACCCCGACCACCGCAACACTTTGTTTGGTACGCAGCTGGCCAACAAACGCTCCGCCGCCCCGGCTGTGGCAGTGGTTCCGCCAGCCGTGCCGGCGGTCGCTACGGCAGTGGTGGACACCACCCCCATTGGCGCGCCACTGGGGGCAGCGAGCGCCACCGCGCCTGTGGGCAGCCCAGTGGAAACGGCCAACGCGGCCGACAGCATTGAGACGACCAGTAGCGACAACTGAGCCTGAACTGCTCGCGCAAAGGCCACCGGGCATAACCGCCCGGTGGCTTTTTCTTCGCCCGCCGCTCAAAGCGAACGCAGGGCGTGGTTCATCCAGCATTCACCCTGCTTTCAGCGACCTGTCACGGTTTTCAGCGGACAGGTTCATGACTGACCGCCAGCATAGGCGAGCCATGCCTGGGCATGGATCCGCAACCAAAACCAAGGAGACTTTCCAATGACATCCACATCGACATCCTCGTCAGCACTTCGAACCATGAAACGGTTGGCTGCCGCGACGGCGGGCGCATCCGCCCTGTGCCTGGGCGCGCCTGCATTGGCGGCAGACAAGGGTCTGACACGCGAGCAGGTGAAGGCCGAGCTGGCCGTGGCTTTGGCCAAGGGCGAGGTTCACATCAGCGACGTCGACTACCCCAAATGGCCCGAGTTCAAATCGACCAAAACCCGAGAGCAGGTCAAGCAGGAGTTGGCGCTGGCCACGGCCCAGGGCGAGGTGTACTTCAGCGACGTGAACTACCCGCCGGCCACCCAAGTCGCCACAGCGCCGGTGAAAGCACCGGACGTGGCCAAGACCATCAAACAGGTGCAAGAAACGGTGGTGGCTTGGGTCAAGAAAGCCGCGTCGTTGATCTGACGCCGTGAGCCCAAGCCCTGGCGGCAGCCAGGAAAAGGGTACGTAGCGCCGGGTGCTGAAGGGCCATGCCCCTCGCACCCGGCGTTTTTTGTGTCGCTCGGTGCTTCAACCGCTGTGACCGGTACCCACACCAATCAACCACCCACCCATCGACAAAAAAAGGCCAGTGCAAGCACTGGCCAAGGAGGGAGTCACCCTTGAAGAATCATTTGTCCGTGATGATGTCCCGGTACATGAATGCCAGCTGGGCCAGCAACTCGCGCTGGGCGGAGAAAGGCACGTTTTGCTTGTCCATGGCCGTCTGCAGAGCCTCAACCAAGGCGTTATAGTGGCCTTTGTTGATCTTGAATCGGGCATGGGACGATTTCATGTCCAAGCCCTGGTATTTGCAGGGGCCACCGGTGACTTCGCAGAACTGGTCGACCAGTTGCGTGGTCAGGCGTTCGGCGTTGGCGTTGACGAAGAAGTCGCGTGTCCGGGGATCGGCCACCAGCGCGCCAGCGAATTCGTTCACCAGCTTGACCAGTCCGGGCTTCTCGCCGAACGCCTTGTAGACCGAGGGATCGGCGGGCGGCATGGTGGGCGCAGACCAGGCGGCCCCGCTCCACACCACAGAAGCGAGCAACAAGCCCGACAGCGTCAGTTTTTTCATCTCACATCCTTTCGTTGGTTTCGGGGCAGGCTTCAGAAAGCGACTTGCGCAGACAAGTACACGCCGCGCTGCTTGCGGTCATTCACCAAGGCAGGGCCGATGCGGCCAAGGTCGAGGTAAGCGGCCGTCAGCGACAGGTTCTTGGACGGTGCCCAGGCGACAAACAAATCCATCCAGTCGTCTTCGCGCAAGCCGCCACGGGGAATTGGCAGGGTGTTGCCCACCTTCTCCAGGTTGTTGGGCTTGAAGCGGTATTCCGCGCCAACGGCCAGGTTCTTGCTCAGCAAGTAGGCGACCGAGAACTCAGGCTGCAAACTGGCCTTGTTCTCGCCCAAGGCACCGCCAAAGCCCAGCAGGCCATTCTGGTTGGCTTTGGTGTAGCGCAGCGTGCCGTTCACCAACACACCGGGCGCCAGGAACAGCTTGGTGGCACTGACATACAGGTCCGTGCCGCTGTCTTTGGCACCCAAGGCCGTCAACACAGGGTCGATGCTGCCCGCGTTGGTGCGTTTGTGCAGCAAGCCTGCGGAGATTTGCGGCACCCAGGTGTCGCTGTCCAAGATGGCGTCACCGGCCAATCGAACCTTCAGGCCGTAGATGTCCATCTTGATTTTTTGCCCGGGCGTGACCGCGAAACCAAGCCCGTTGACGCCGACCACCGGCCCAGCGTTGAAGTTCTGTTGCGCCAAAGACAGTTCAACACGTTCGTTGATGCCGACAGCCGCGCCATAAGTGGTCAACGAATAGTCGCGCAGCACCGCGCGAGACACGTGGGCAGACAAACCTGTCTCACCGGCGGTGGCGTTGGTGCCGATCACCGCCCAGGGCGTGATGCCGCCGCCGGCGGCACCGTCCACCGAACTGACGCCGCCCGTCAGCACGAGCTTGTTGGTCGCCGCTTGAGCGGTGGCCGCACACAATGCCACCGATGCAGCGGCCGCGATTTGTAGAATTTTTTTGGTCATGGGTGTGAAGTGGTTGGGTGGACAACAAGCCAGCCCAACCCGGTGTCTCGGGCGGGTTGGGCGGCCGGTTCAGTGGGCCATCAGGAGTTGAATGGCAGAGACGAGTGGTGCACCACGATGCGCAGTGCGCCATTGGCGTCTTTCTTGAAGGTCCAGGTCTTGTCAACCGTGGTCTTCTTGCCTGTCTTGTCGGTCAACGTCACGTTGCCCATGGTGGTGGCCATGTCGCCATCGATCAGGATGGCGCTGTTCTTCACCTCTACCGCGCGCCAGCCTTTCAGCGCAAAACCGTTGTCTTTCGGAAAGGCGGGGTTGCCACCCACGAAGTAGGCCAGCGCACCGTCTTTGGTGGTGCGGAAGGTTTGTGGTGCAACAGTCAAGGTGGGCTTGAAGAGCACGGGACCGAGGTTGTAGCCGTAGGCGGCGTTCAGCACGGCCTCGGCAGTGGCGCGGGCCTTGGGCAAGCCGCCGTCTTCAAAGTCCTTTGAGATTTTCACCAAGGCGTCGCCCCAGGCCTTTTGCGCCTGGATGACTTCGGCTTCTGTCACGTTGGTGTTAAGCACCGCGGTGTTGGCGGACGCGGCAGCAGCCATGCCCAGCAGGGTGATGCCAACAGCCGATTTGACTTGGGTAGACAGTGATTTCATGGTTGAACTCCGTGGTTGGTTAAAGGAGCCTCTATTCCAAAGGCCCAAACTGAACACCACCGTCACCCAACATGAGCGTCGCCAGAATTTCCGATGAACCGGACATGAACACCGTGCCACGGCGGCCGGTGCGCCTTCACGCCAGATACCGGGCCGGTGCAAGCAGAGTGGTTTGGACTGGGGCGGCAACAGGCAATGTTCAGCGCGGTTGGTTTGGGGTGTGCTCCACCACTTGTTCCATGCATCCGGGTCGGCCGAGTGCGGGAATAATCCGGCCAAGCGTTGAGGGGCCAGGCCAGGGTCCAGCGGGCATCTGCGCCCCCACCGGTCTGCCCCGCGCGCGCACCCATCCACCCACCCAACACCCCGCCATGCCTACGCCTTTTTTGACGCTTTGCCGCCTGGCCTTGATCACCTGGCTGGCACTTGCCGCGGCTCGTCCCGCCTGGGCACAAGTTGTCGCCACCGGCACGCCCGAAGTGCGGCAGCTGATCGTGCGTTTGAAGCCCGCGCCGACGGGCACGGTGCCGCGCGAATCGGCGCAGGCGGTGCGTGAGCGGCTGGCGGCCGCGGCGCAGGGCGCCAACCTGGCGGCCGAGAGCAGCCGCCCGCTGGGGCGCAACCACCAGGTGCTGCGCTTGCGCCAGGGTCTGCGGGGCGACGCTTTGACGCAAGCCATTGCGCAGTTGCAGCGGCAGGCCGACGTGCTGTCGGTCGAGCCCGATGTGCGCATCCGGCGCCAGGCGGTGCCCAACGACCCCGACTTCGCCTCCGCCCAGTTCCACTTGCAGGCGCCGGGTGCGGGATTGCAAGGCGCGGTCAACATGCCTGCGGCGTGGGATATCGCGACCGGGGCGCCGGTCACCGTGGCGGTGCTGGACACCGGGGTGCGGCCCAACCACCCCGAGTTGCAAGGCCGGTTGCTGCCGGGTTACGACTTCGTGGCCGAGGTGGACCCCGCCAATGACGGCGACGGCCGCGACGCCGACCCCACCGACCCAGGCGACTGGGTCACCGCCGCCGAAGCCTTGACGCCGCTGTACCAGGGCTGCCTGGCGGAAAACAGCTCCTGGCACGGCACCTTCATCGCCGGGCAACTCGCCGCGCTGACCAACAACGGCGTCGGTGTGGCGGGGCTGAACTGGAACGGTAGCGTGTTGCCGGTGCGAATTTCGGGCAAGTGCGGCGCGATGCTGAGCGACATCCTCGACGGCATCCGCTGGGCCGCAGGCCTGCCCGTGGACGGCGTGCCCAACAACCCCCATCCCGCACGCCTCATCAACCTGAGTTTTGGCGGCGACCAGCCCTGCACCGCCAGCTACCAGGACGTGATCGACGAAATCACCGCCGCGGGTGCGCTGCTGGTGGTGGCCGCAGGCAACCAGTCGGGCCCGGCCCTGCGCCCAGCCGACTGCGCAGGCGTGCTCGCCGTGGGCGCTGTGGGTGCGGGCGGCAGCAAAACCAGCTACAGCAACGTGGGCCCCAACCTGGGCCTGAGCGCCCCCGGTGGCACCAGCACAAGGCCGTTGTTCTCGCTGGTGAACGACGGCTTCACCAGCCCCACGACCGAAGGCTATGGCGAGCGCGCGGGTACCAGTTTTTCCGCGCCGCTGGCCGCCGGTGTGGCCTCGCTGATGCTGTCGGTCAACCCGGCGCTCACACCGGCACAGCTGGTGGCCCGCTTGCGCGCCGGGAGCCGCCCCTTCCCGGTTGACCCGCAGCTGCCCAACTGCAGCGCTTTGTTCGCAGGGCTGTGCAACTGCACCACCAGCACCTGTGGCGCGGGCCTGCTGGACGGTGCGCTGGCGTTGCAGCAAGCCCTCAACCCGGTGGCGGCCATTGCCCCGCCGGGTGGCGGCCAACCCGGTGCCCAGGTCACGCTGGACGGGCGCGCCAGCGCGGCCGCCAACGGCCAGACGCTGGTGGCCTTCACCTGGACGCAGCTCAGCGGCCCCACCGCCGCGCTGCGCAACGCCGACCAAGCGGTGGCCAGCGCCACCCTGCCCGCCGCCGCAGGCACCTTGGTGTTCCGCCTGCAAGTGAGCGACAGCACGGGCCGCAGTGCAGAACAAACCGTGGTGGTGGAAAACGGCTCGGGGGGCACAACCCCACCGGCTACGGACCCCGGCGTGGGCTCCGGCACTGGGGGTGGCAGCGGGGGTGGGGGGGGTGCGTGGTCAGGGGCCTGGGGGGTCGGGCTGTGGGCGTTGGCGTTGGCTGCGGCTTGGCACCGTGCGGCGGGGCGGCGGACCCGCCTGCGGGCCTTTTTGGGAGTTTTGGCCCGCCTCAGCCGATTTCCGTGAATGTCCGCCAATACCTGGTGATTTCAGCGTTCCACAAGGCAAATCCGGCCACAGCCCTCGTCGATAGTCTGTTCTTTGCTATCAAATAAGTAGCGTTTGCAGGCCGCTCACCCACTGCACGGCCGCAGGGTGCGGCCCGCGAGCAGGGCGGACAGGCCGTCCAACCGGGGGCGCAAGGCGTCGTCCACGCGGGGGAAGCGCAGCACCTGGCCGCGCTGCTCGGCGCGTTCACGCACCACCCGGGCGCTGACCACCCCGCGTGTTTCCACCTGCTTGAGCGCGGCCACGGCGTCGGCCTCGGAGGTGAATCGGCCCAGCGACAAACCGGGCTGGAATTCGGGCGGCGGCAGCGGGTCGAACTTCACGTTGCGGCGGCCAAGTTCGGCTTTTTTTCGCGCCAGTGTCTCGGCGTCGGCGTACTTGCCCATGTAGACCATCCAGCGGGCGGGTTCGCTGCCTTCGACCAGTTGCCAACTGCCCTCGGGCCACAGGGTCAGGGCGGCGCGCAGGGCCTGCGCCTCGGTGGCGTCGTACAGGCCCGCTTGCAGGCAGGCGGCGGGCGCGGGCGTGGCGTCGAGCTGGGCCACTTCCTCGGCGGTCAGCACCCTTACGCGCTCGGGCGCGATTTGCCGGGCCAGGTGCTCGGGCTCGCCCGCCGGGGTCGGGGTCAAGCCATAAGGCACCAGCAGGCCTTGGGACCAGCTGAAGTATGCGAGGTTGGCCAACAGCAGCGTGAGCAGGATCTTGCGCAACATGGCCAACATGGTAACGGCTGGGTCACCGCCAACCGACGGCTTTCCAGTGGCTGGCACGGCACGCACACAGCGCGCCATAGCCCGGTCAGGCGGGGCGGACGCTGACCTCGGCGCTGGTGACCTCTTGCAACCCGGCATCGGTGCGCACCAGCAGCGCGCCCAGCGGGCCCACGCCGCAGGCCAGGCCGTCGAGCGCGGTGTCGGTGCCACCCATCACGCGGACACGGCGTCCGCGCAGCGCGTCGCGGGCCTCGAAGCCGCTGCGGAACGGGGCAAAGCCCACCCGGTCGAAGCGCAACAGCGTTTGCACCAGCGGCGCGGCGAGCTGGCCCAGTGCGTTGGCCGCGGTGGCGCCGGGGAGCAGTTCGCCGAGGCATGCCGGTGGCAAAGACAGGCCTGCCGCCGACCGGGGCGCGATGTTCAAGCCGACACCCACCACCACCACGCGCTGGTCGCCGACGGCGGTGGTTTCGATCAAGATGCCGCCGAGCTTGCGGTCGCCGCCCGCGGGCCCAGCGGGATCACCGGTCAACCACAGGTCGTTGGGCCACTTGAGGCGGATGTCTGGGTGCAGGCTGTCGGCCACGCTCAGCCCCACCGCGAGCGACAGGCCCGACCAGTCGGGCGGCGACATCGTCAGCGCGAACGAGCAGGTGAGCGCAGGCAGGGCGGGCGCGGGGGCACTGGGAGCGCCTGGGGCACTGTCCTCGGCACCGCTCAGCCACTGGCGGCCCAGGCGACCACGGCCCGCGGTCTGGCGTTCGGCCACCAGCAGCACGGGCGCGGTGTGCCCCACACGGGCCCGGCGCATCAGTTCGGCGTTGGTGGAGTCGATTTCTGGCAACACCTCCACGGTGAAGTCGGGCAGGTGGGGCGAGACCGCCTCCCAGATCGCTTCGGCGGGCCACACCATGGGCGCCACGGCGTGGGCGGGGCTCATCGTTTGCCGCGTTTGGGTGCGAGCAGGGTGCCGCGGCAGCTGGAGGCGCCGCACCAGCACGGGTATTCGGCTTTGAGCTTGGGCGTGTAGCGCAGGTCGATCACCAGACCATAGTCGAAGCTCAATTCCTCACCGGGGTGGATGTCGCGCAGCGCGTGCAGGAAGATGCGGCCGTCTTGTTCCAGCGGTTCGAGGTTGGGCTCGCAGCTGTGGTTGATCCAGCGTGCGCTGTTGCCGTTGACGCCGCCGTCGATCACATGCTGGTCATTGATGTGGAAGTAGAACGTGTGGTTGGGGTTGGCCGGGTCGTGCGGGTGGCGGCGCAATGCCTCGGGCCAATCGATGACCTCGCCGGTGTACTCGATGACCCACTCGCCCTCGGCGATGTCGACCAGCGCAAACACCCCTTTGCCGTGCACACCTGAGCGCCGGACCTGGATGCGGCGACCGCCTTTGGACGGGGTGGCCGCGTCAGCCGGGGGCGAGGGGTTTTTCGGCACGGTGGGGAAAATTTGGTATGTTGAAAGCATGCATGTGCGCGTGTGCACGTGCAGGCGTGCGCAGGTGCGCGCGAGGAAACCGGATTGTAATGAGATGAAAACCCTGGTAATTGCCGAGAAGCCATCCGTGGCGCAAGACATCGTTCGTGCGCTGACGCCCGTGGCGGGCAAGTTCGACAAGGCCGACGAACACTTTGAGAACGACCAATACGTCGTGACGAGCGCGGTGGGTCACCTGGTGGAAATCCAGGCACCGGAGGCCTACGACGTCAAGCGCGGCAAGTGGAGCTTTGCCCACCTGCCGGTGATCCCGCCGCACTTTGAACTCAAGCCGATCGACAAAACCAAGACGCGGCTCAACGCCATCGTCAAACTCGCCAAGCGCAAAGACGTGGGCGCACTCATCAACGCGTGCGACGCGGGGCGCGAAGGCGAGCTGATCTTCCGGCTGATTCAGCAGTACGCCAAAACCAAGCACCCGGTCAAACGGCTGTGGCTGCAATCGATGACGCCGCAGGCCATCCGCGACGGTTTTGACAGCCTGCGCAGCGACCAGCAAATGCTCCCCTTGGCCGACGCCGCACGCTGCCGCTCCGAGGCCGACTGGCTGGTGGGCATCAACGGCACCCGCGCCATGACCGCGTTCAACTCGCGCGACGGGGGCTTTTTCCTCACCACCGTGGGCCGGGTCCAAACGCCCACGCTGAGCGTGGTGGTGGAACGTGAAGAACAGATCCGCAAATTCATCAGTCGCGACTACTGGGAAATCCACGCGCAGTTTGCTGCGGCCGCAGGCGTCTACCCCGGCAAGTGGTTCGACCCCAAGTGGAAGAAAGACGCCGACGATGCCGAGAGGCGCGCCGACCGCGTCTGGAGCGCCCGAGAGGCCCAGGCGATCGCCGACGCAGTGCGGGGGCAACGCGCCACCGTCACCGAAGAGAGCAAACCCACCACCCAGGCCTCGCCCGCGCTGTTCGACCTGACCTCGCTGCAGCGGGAGGCCAACGGCAAGTTCGGCTTTTCTGCCAAGACCACGTTGGCCATCGCACAGAGTTTGTACGAGCGCCACAAAGCCCTGACCTATCCGCGGACCGACTCACGCGCGCTGCCCGAAGACTACCTGCCAGTGGTGAGGCAAACCTTCGAGATGCTGGCCGACAGTGGCATGCGCCACCTCGCGCCACACGCGCTCACCGCGCTGAACGGCCAGTACATCAAGCCCAGCAAGCGGATTTTCGACAACGCCAAAGTTAGCGACCACTTCGCCATCATCCCCACGCTGCAGGCGCCCAGCGGGCTGTCTGAAGCCGAACAAAAACTCTACGACCTGGTGGTGCGCCGCTTCATGGCGGTGTTCTTCCCCAGCGCCGAATACCAAGTCACCACCCGGGTCAGCACCGCAGCGGGTCACAGCTTCAAAACCGAGGGCAAGGTGCTGGTCAAGCCAGGCTGGTTGGCCATCTACGGCAAAGAGGTGCTGGACGACGGCGACGAGAACAACAAAACCCTGGTGGCGGTGGCGCCGGGTGAAACCGTGGGCACCGAGTCGGTCGAGCCCAAGGGCCTCAAGACACGGCCACCGGCCCGCTACTCTGAAGCCACGCTGCTGGGCGCGATGGAAGGCGCAGGCAAGACGGTGGAAGACGACGAGCTGCGCGAAGCCATGCAGGAAAAAGGCCTGGGCACCCCGGCCACCCGCTCCTCCATCATCGAAGGCCTGATCGCTGAGAAGTACATGCTGCGCGAAGGCCGCGAGCTGATCCCCACCGCCAAGGCCTTCCAGCTCATGACGCTGCTGCGCGGCCTGGGTGTGGAGGAACTTTCAAAAGCCGAACTGACCGGCGAGTGGGAATACAAGCTCGCGCAAATGGAGCAAGGCAAGCTCAGCCGCGACGCGTTCATGGCCGAGATCGGCGCCATGACCGAACGCATGGTGAAGAAGGCCAAGGAGTACGACCGCGACACCATCCCCGGTGACTATGTGACGCTGGCCGCGCCATGCCCCAATTGCGCTGGCGTGGTGAAAGAGAACTACCGCCGTTACACCTGCATCGGACGCGGCGCGTCCGAAGAAGGCTGTGGCTTTTCCTTCGGCAAGTCGCCCGCAGGCCGCACCTTTGAGGTGGCCGAGGTGGAGCAGTTCCTGCGCGACCGCAAGATTGGTCCGCTGGATGGTTTTCGCTCCAAGGCCGGCTGGCCTTTCACCGCCGAGATGGTGATCAAGTTCGACGAAGAGACGAAGAACCACAAGCTGGAATTTGACTTCGGCGATGACAAAAACGCCGATGACACCGGGGAGCTGGTCGAGTTCACCGACGAGTCCCTGGGCGCCTGCCCCAAATGCGGCAGCGCGGTGCATGAGCACGGCAAGAGCTACGTCTGCGAAAAATCGGTGCCCACCCACCAGCAGGCCACGCCCAGCTGCGACTTCAAAAGCGGTCAGGTCATCCTGCAGCAGCCGGTGGTGCGCGAGCAAATGGCCAAGCTGCTGAGCGAAGGCAAAACCGACCTGCTCGACAAGTTCGTGTCGATGCGCACCCGCCGCGGCTTCAAGGCCCACCTCGCCTGGGACAAGGAGGCGGGCAAGGTGAACTTCGAGTTCGCGCCGTCCAAGTTCCCGCCGCGCAAGACCGCCGCCAAAGCCGACACCGCAGCCACACCGGCGGCCGCCAAAAAAACCCCGGGCAAGAAGGCAGCGGCCAAGAAGGTGGCGGCCAAAAAAGCCGTGCCTAAGTCTTCTGCCCAGCCCAAAGCCCCGCGCAAGGCGCCCAGCGGTGGGTCAACGCCCAGCGCGGCCCTGGCAGCGGTGATCGGCGCGGAGCCGGTGGCACGTGCACAGGTGGTCAAGAAACTGTGGGACTACATCAAGGCGCAGGGCCTGCAAGACGCGACCAACAAGCGCGCGATCAACGCCGACGACAAACTGCTGCCAGTGTTTGGCAAACCACAGGTGACCATGTTCGAGCTCGCGGGAATCGTCGGCAAACACCTGACGTAAACGCCACGAACCCTTTGCGTCGCTTGCGCGCCGCCACCCTGGTCACCCGCCACCTTGTCCCTAACCATGTCCCTGCAACTCCACTTCGGCCCCGGCGCCTGTTCTTTTGTCCCCCACACCCTGCTGGAAGCGACCGGTGCCCCGTACGAGCCCGTGCTGGTGAAGCTGCACAAGCAAGAGCATCTCGGCGAGGCCTTTCGAGCGCTGAACCCGCGCGGGCAGGTGCCGGTGTTGGTGGACGGCGGCGCGGTCATCACACAGATCGTCGCCATCGTGACTTACCTGCACGAGCGCTTCCCTGAGCAGCGTTTCCTGCCCAGCGACCCGCTGGCCAAGGCCCGGGTGCTGGAAACACTGGGGTGGATGAACAGCGCGGTCCACCCGACGTTCGCCCACATCTTCTTGCCCCACAAATTCACCGACGACCCGGCGCTGCACGCACCGCTGCGCCGCCACAACACCACGGTGTACGCCGAGTCACTCTCCGAACTGCAAGCACTGGTTGCGCAAGCCCAA
Source organism: Comamonadaceae bacterium (assembly GCA_027490925.1). GTDB lineage: Bacteria > Pseudomonadota > Gammaproteobacteria > Burkholderiales > Burkholderiaceae_C > PCRC01. The sequence goes on along the minus strand of JAIXXF010000001.1, from coordinate 82,394 downwards.
GACCGGGGGGACGCGTTCCTGGGAGGTGCCCACTTCGGCCCGCTGGATGCCTACGCGCTCACGTTGCTGCGTTGGGGCTCGATGTCGGGCATCGACCCGGCCCGTTACCCGGTGCTGTGGGCCCATGTGCAGCGGGTGGCGGAGCTGCCGCCAGTGGCGCGGGTGCTGGCACGGGAGCGGGTGCCGCTCAACCTGTTTTCCCCGGCCTGAGGACCAGGATGGGCTGCGGCGTCAGGCGCGGCGGCTGGGCAAGGCGTCAAAACGCACACTGAACAGCGCACCGGGCGGTTGTTTGCCGGGCAGGGCGTCTTCCACCGTGAGGCGGGCGCCGTGGGCCTGCACGATCTCGCTGACGATGGCCAGACCCAGGCCCGAGCCGTCCACGTTGGTGCCGAGCGCGCGGTAAAACGGCTGCAACACCAAGGCGCGTTCGCTTTCGGGGATGCCTGGGCCCGAATCTTCCACCTGCAGCACCGCCACCTGCCCGAAGGTGTCGGCGTGGAGTCGCACCGTGACCACCCCATCGGTCGGGGTGTAGTTGATCGCGTTGTCGACCAGGTTGCGCAGCATCTCTTGCAGCAGCGTGGCGTTGCCCGCGATCAGCACGCCCGGGGTGTCGGCCTGTGCGCCCTCATAGCCCAGGTCGATGCGCTTGTCCATCGCGCGCGGGTAGGCGTCTTGCACCACCGCCATGGTCACGCGGGCCAGGTTCACTGGCTCTCCCTGGCGGGCGTTGGGCATGCCGTCGGCACGGGCCAGCGACAGCAATTGGTTCACCGTGTGGGTGGCACGCACGCTGGAGCGGCCAATCTGTTTGAGCGACAGCTTCAACTCGTCGGCGCTGCCGCCTTCGCGCTGCGCCAGATCGGCCTGCATGCGCAGCCCGGCCAGCGGTGTTTTCAGTTGGTGCGCGGCGTCGGCCAGAAACCGCTTCTGGGTCTGGATGGAGCCTTGCAGGCGCTGCAGCAAGTCGTTCACCGACACGACCAGAGGCGCCACCTCCTGCGGCACCACCCGTGGGTCCAGCGGGCTCAGGTCTTCGGGCTTGCGTTCGCGTATGTGTTCTTCCAACTCGCTCAGCGGCTTGATGCCACGCACCAGCGCCAGCCACACCAGCAGCACCGCCAGCGGCAATATGGCGAACTGCGGCAGCATCACGCCTTTGATGATCTCGCTGGCCAAGGTGGCGCGTTTTTCACGGGTTTCCGCCACCTGCACCAGCGCGAGTCCGCCTTCGGGTTCGAACATCGTCACCCAGGTGTAGGCGATGCGGATGTCGTTGCCGCGCATCTCACCGTCGCGCAGGCGCACCTCGCCGGGCTGGCCTTTTTCTTCATCCGAAAAGGGCGGGAAGTCGCGCTCACCGCTGAGCACTTCGCCCTTGGGGCCTTGCACCTGGAAGTACACGAGGTCAGAGTCGTCCACCCGGAGCAATTCGCGCACCGCGGCCGAGCGCCGCAGTTCCACGCGCTGCAGCTGGGTAGCGGCCAGCTTGCTCAGGGCGAGGGCCTTGTATTCGAGCGCCCGGTCAAAGGGTTTGTCGGCGATGCCCTGGGCCACCAGCCAGGTCAGCGCCAGGCTCACCGGCCACAGCAGCAACAGCGGGGTGAGCATCCAGTCGAGGATCTCGCCGAACAGCGAACGCTGCTCCCCGTGGAAGAGCTTCATGGTGCGTCTGCGGGGGCAGTGTGAAGGCGGGAGCGGTGGGGACCGGGTGGCTGGGTCGCCTCAGGGCGAGATCTTTTCTAGGCAGTAACCCAGGCCCCGCACGGTGGCGATGCGGATCGGGCCCTTCTCGATCTTCTTCCGAAGGCGGTGGATGTAGACCTCGATCGCGTTGTTGCTCACCTCTTCGCCCCACTCGCACAAGCGTTCGACCAACTGGTCTTTGCTGACCAGGCGGCCCGCTCGCTGGAGCAAAACCTCCAGCAGGCCAAGTTCGCGGGCGGAGAGTTCGACCATCTTGCCGTCGATGGTGGCCACGCGACCGGCCTGGTCATAAATCAGCGGGCCGTGCTTGATGCTGCTGGTGGCGCCGCCCATGCCGCGGCGGGTGAGGGCACGCACCCGCGCTTCGAGCTCTTGCAGGCTGAAAGGCTTCGCCATGTAGTCGTCGGCCCCATAATCCAGGCCCTTGACGCGTTCTTCCACGCCGTCGGCGGCGGTGAGGATCAGCACCGGCAAACTGCTGCCGCGCGATCGCAGGCGCTTGAGGACCTCCAGGCCATGCAGGCGCGGCAGGCCGAGGTCCAAGATGAGCAGATCGAACTGGGTGTTGGTCATCAGCGCGGCGTCGGCCTGGGCGCCGTCGGGCACGTGGTCCACGGCGGCACCACTGGCGCGCAGGCTGCGCAACAGGCCGTCGGCCAACACCTGGTCGTCTTCGGCAATCAGTATCCGCATGCGGGTCTCCCGTCGTTGTCTCGTTCGATGTGTGCTGGCCGTGACGTTCGACCGGTGTGGCATTTTAGGGCGCGGCCATGCGCTGTCGGGTGCGGGTGGGGTTGCCATCGGCGTAGACCTCCAGCCCGAGCGCGACCACCGTGGCGACCTCTTCGCCCACCTCGCGGCGGAACTCGGCTTCGGCCTGTCGCACCGCCCGTTCGAACGCATGCAGCCATTGCAGGCCGGTGGGGGTGAAAACCACCAGCCGGGCGCGCCGGTCGTGCAACCCGGCGACCCGCTCCACCAAGCCCCAGGCGGCGCACTGGTCCACCAGATCGCCCATGGCCTGCTTGCTCATGCCCGCTTGGGCGGCGAGTTCGGTCAAGCGCGAGCCTTCGAGCGCCAGGTGCCGGGTGATGTGGATGTGGGCGGCGCTGATCTGGCCGCGTGCGGCGAGGTTGGACAGCGCCAGCGGCACCTCCACGCTGTGCGCCATCAGGTGCAGCACGCGGTCGTCAAAACGGCGCATCGCGTGGCCGAGCAGCCGCCCCAGGTGCGTCTGGCGCCAATCGGGGGCCGAGTCTGGGGACGCGTTGGGCGTGGCAGCGTCGTCGGAAAAAAGGGGATGGTCAGGCACCCACTAATGGTAAGGCAAACTGACCATTTAATCGATTGTTACGATGTGACGCTGGCATAAACTACTGTTCAGTTATCCAGCTTGCGGCCACGGTCATGGGCGGAATGTTCGGCAAGTCGTTGATGCACAAGGAGTTTTTCATGGACGCACCGGTCAAAGGTTTGAACCCATCTGCCACCGCCGCCAGCGGTGAAAAGGCCAAGGCGCTGCAGGCCGCACTGGCACAGATTGAGAAACAGTTCGGCAAGGGCACCATCATGCGGCTGGGCGAGGGCGAGAAGATCGAGGACATCCAAGTCGTCTCCACCGGCTCGCTGGGGCTGGACATCGCGCTGGGCGTCGGCGGCTTGCCACGCGGCCGGGTGGTGGAGATTTACGGGCCGGAATCGTCGGGCAAGACCACGCTGACGCTGCAGGTGATCGCCGAGATGCAAAAACAAGGTGGCACCTGCGCTTTCGTGGACGCCGAGCACGCGCTGGACACGCAGTACGCGCAAAACCTGGGGGTGAACCTGCAAGACATGCTGATCAGCCAGCCCGACACCGGCGAGCAGGCGCTGGAAATCGTGGACAGCCTGGTGCGCTCGGGCGCGGTGGACCTCATCGTGGTGGACTCGGTGGCCGCGCTCACCCCCAAGGCCGAGTTGGAAGGCGAGATGGGCGACTCGTTGCCCGGCTTGCAGGCCCGGCTGATGAGCCAGGCGTTGCGCAAACTGACGGCGACCATCAAAAAGGCCAACTGCATGGTGATCTTCATCAACCAGATCCGCATGAAGATCGGGGTGATGTTCGGCTCGCCCGAGACCACCACCGGCGGCAACGCGCTCAAGTTTTACGCGTCGGTGCGCATCGACATCCGCCGCATCGGCACCATCAAAAAGGGCGACGAGGCGATCGGCAACGAGACCAAGGTCAAGGTGGTTAAAAACAAAGTCGCCCCCCCTTTCAAGACGGCGGAGTTCGACATTTTGTTCGGCGAGGGCATCAGCCGCGAGGGCGAGATCATCGACATGGGCGTGGAGGCCAAAATCATCGACAAGTCCGGTGCCTGGTACGCCTACAACGGCGAAAAGATCGGTCAAGGCCGCGACAACGCCCGCGAATTCCTGCGGGAGAATAAAGGCCTGGCCCACGAGATCGAAAACAAGGTGCGCACCTCGCTGGGCATCCCCTTGCTGCCCGAATGGGTCGACAGCGCGGCCTGAGACCAAAAGTCGCCAAAATGGGGGGCATGGGCTGCCGAGGCGCGTCTCACATGCCTTTTATGCCCACAGCCCCTGTTTCGTCTCACCACCACGCTATGAAATGAGTAGCGAATCACGCGCCCGCAACGCTCGGCCAGCGACTGGGCTGTCGCTCAAAGGCCGGGCCCTGCGCTTGTTGGCCCAGCGCGAGCATTCGCGGCTGGAACTGGAGCGCAAGCTCGCACCGCACGAAGAGGTGCCCGGCAGCCTCGCACAGGCCTTGGACGACCTGCAGGCCAAAGACTTCATCAACGAACAACGGGTGGTGGACAGCGTGGTGCACAGGCGCGCACCGCGCCTCGGCCTGGGCCGGGTGCGGCAAGAGCTGGAACGCAAAGGCCTGGGCCGCGAGGTGGTCGGCGCAGCCCTGCATGCGCTGGCCACCACCGAGCTGGCCCGCGCCCGTGAGGTGTGGCGCAAAAAGTTCGGCGCTGGCGACGACGCACCGGCCCGCGCCACCGAGCCCGCCGAACGCGCACGCCAGATGCGCTTTCTGGCCAGCCGCGGGTTCAGCGGGGAAGTGGTTCGCCAAGTGATCAACGCTCCGGACGACGACCCCGCCTGAGGCATGCGCCAAACAACCCGCTTCCGCTACCATGGCACCAGCTTTCACTGACCACCGTCATGCGTTGGTGTGGCGTAACAGGCGATGGGCCCGAAGCTCTCATCCAAGATGCCGATCGAACACCAGCTCGCCGAACACCGGCCCTACCTGCTGCGCTTCGCGCGGCTTCAGTTGCGCAACGACGCCTGGGCCGAAGACGCGGTGTCTGAAACGCTGTTGGCGGCGCTGAGCAAACCCCAATCGTTTGGCCAACGGTCGCAGCTCAAGACCTGGCTGGTCGGCATCCTGAAACACAAGGTGCTGGACATCCTGCGCCAGCGCTCGCGCGAGGTCAGCATGGACGCGCACGACGACGGCGATGGCAGCGAGGAACTCGACGCACTGATGTTCAAAGCCGACGGGCATTTCTCATCGCCGCCGGCCGCCTGGGGCAACCCCGAGCAAGACCTCCGCACCCAGCAGTTTTTTCAGGTGCTTGAAGCTTGCACCGACAAATTGCCACCGGTGATGGGCCGCGTGTTTTTGATGCGCGAATGGCTGGAGCTGTCGTCTGACGAGATTTGTAAGGAATTGAACCTGACATCGACCAATTTGTACGTCCAGCTCCACCGCGCCCGGCTCCGCTTGCGCGAATGCCTGGAGCTGAATTGGTTCCAATCGCCCACGCCCAACTGACCCGCTCCGACCATGCTGCTGCGCCGCACCTGCAAAGAAGTGTCCGCCTTGTTGATCGCCCGGGAAGACCGCGCGCTGCTGTTGGCCGATCGGGTGGCGCTGCGCTTTCATCTGGTGGCCTGCCAGGCCTGCCCGGTGTTCGAACGCCAGATCCTCACCATGCGGCACGCGCTGCGCCAATGGCGCCAGGCGACCGACGACCCCCCATCCCGACCGTGATCCCGGCGACCAGCCGTGTTTCACTGTCGCGCTTTATTGGCAATGCGTTTGAAACGCCGGTGCACACCCAATGGTAGCCGGTAGGCCGCCAGCGGGCACGCTTGAGAAGCCATGGCGCAGAAAGCATGATGCCAATGGGCCACCCATGGGCTGAAGAAGCGTTGAATGACGCGCTTCAATCGGCCCCACAAGTATTTACCGCAAGCCAAGGAATTCGCGCATAATGGTTTAGCGACCCTTTTGAGAATTCAGTCGGGGCGCGGTTTCGGTGATCGGTCAGTTTCGCGCCACAGCGGTTTTTTGTTTGTTGTGCTTTCGGGACTCCATCGCTTTGTTTTGGTGTTTATTAGGAGTCCCTTCATGGGCAAAAAATTGTACGTTGGCAATCTGCCGTACTCGGTGCGCGACAGCGATCTCGAACAGTCGTTCGGCCAATTCGGCACTGTGACCAGCGCCAAGGTCATGATGGAGCGCGACACCGGCCGTTCCAAAGGTTTCGGCTTTGTGGAAATGGGCAGCGACGCTGAAGCGCAAGCCGCCATCAACGGCATGAACGGTCAGCCCCTGGGCGGCCGCAGCGTGGTTGTCAACGAAGCACGCCCCATGGAAGAGCGTCCTCCCCGCAGCGGTGGCTTCGGTGGTGGTGGCGGCGGCTACGGCGGCGGTGGCCGCAGTGGCGGCGGCTACGGCGGCGGTGGTGGTGGTGGTGGTGGCTACGGTGGCGGTGGCCGCAGTGGCGGCGGTGGCTACGGTGGCGGTGGTGGCGACGGCGGTTTCCGCAGCCCCTACGGCGCTGGCCCACGCGGTGGCGGCAGCCGCAGCGGCGGCGGCTACGGCGGCGGCAGCAACGGCTACTGATATCGGCCCTGCGCCAGACCCGACAGCCACTCCGCGCTGACTCGGGTCACCCAACAAAGGCTTTCGTGCTGAGCGCGAAAGCCTTTTTTCTTTTGGGATGACGGGCGCGCAGGCAGTCCGTTAACACCCCACGCGCGCAGGTGCAACGGCGCCGCGGCGGAGGCATGACAAACGTCAGCCGCCCCGGTCGGTCTGGCGGTGCTTGCGAGGCCGGCCTTCCAGCAGCCGGTCGAACAGGGCGTTGGGCAGCAGGCGCAACAGCTTGGCGACCACGCCCATTTGCCAAGGGATGACGCGGTAGCTCACCCCAGCCGAAATGGCCGCAAAAGCCCGGTCGGCAAAGGCCTCGGCCGACATCAAGAAAGGCATGCGGTAGCGGTTTTGCCGCGTCAGCGGGGTGTCGATGTAGCCAGGACACAGGGTGACCACGCGCACCCCGCTGCCGCGCAGCTCGCCCCGCAGGCTCTCGCAGTAGGTGATCGCGGCGGCTTTGCTCGCACAGTAAGCCCCGTGCCCGGGCAGGCCGCGCACACCGGCCACGCTGCCAATCCCCACCAGGGCCCCACTGCCACGCGCGGTCATGCCCGCAATGAACGGGTGGAAGGTCGCGGCCATGCCGACGTTGTTGGTGGCGAGGGTCCGGGCCATCACCTCCAAATCGGCCAGCGCCGAGGTGTCCATGCCGATGCTGATGCCCGCGTTGGCCACCACCACATCCGGCACCCCCTGGGCCGCCAAGCAGGCACGCCCCGCCGCGACGATGCTGTCGATGGCGGACACGTCTGCGCTGTAGACGCCGCATCGCTCGGGGGGTATGCGGCATTGGCTGGCCCACGCCTGCACCTCCGACGTCCGGCGTGCCACCAGCGCCAGATCGAAACCCGCTTGGTGGTAACGCCAGGCCAAGGCCTGACCAATGCCACTGGACGCGCCAGTGATGAACGCCAGCGGGCGCGGCCGGCTCACCGGGCTCCTCCAGGCGTCAAGACACCACGCACCCGACCTTGCAGTTCGGCCACGCGCTCGGTGTGGTCGTACTGCAGACTGTCGGCGGTGAAACGGTCGGCCCCGCGGGTGAGCGTGACCGGCTTGCTGGAGACCAGCCGCTCGGTCGCCACGAACGCGTGCAGAAACTCACCTTCAAACCGGGTCGGCGGGGAACCCTTCACGCCTGCCTCACGGACCACGACGGCGTTGCCGAAGAGTTGCACTTCGGAGCCATCGCCGTTGCTCACCGCACGCGCGGCATTGGCGGTGGTGAGCTGGCCTTGTGGGCTGAAGCTGCGCATGCGGACTTGGTCGATCTCCAGCGTGTCGGTGTCGGGGTAATGGCGCCCCTCTTGGCCAAACAGCTCGGTCTTGAGACGGCCTGCAGGGTCAAAACTGCGCACCGCAAAGCGGCTCATGGTGTAGTCGGGGTCGTGGCTCAGCGGGCGTTGCGGCTCCGGCGCCTCGAGCAAGGGGGTGTTTTTGACCAGCCAATAGGTGCCCATGGCGAGCAAACCCATCAACAGCACTGGCAGATAAATCGACACCGACTCCCATAAGCGCTGCCACAGGCTGCGCGGCGGGCGGGCAGCGGCGAGGCGCGGAAAGCCTGTTGGCGAAGCGGAGGCAACCGGTGCCGTCATTCGGCCGCCTCGCGCAGCAGGGACGCATAACGGCCGCTGGCCACCAGCAGCAGGTCGCAAAATTCGCGCGCAGCGCCCATACCACCTCCAGCGCGGGTGGTGTAGCGTGCGGTGGCCAGGGCCTCGGCATGGGCCTGTGGCGGTGCGGCGCTGAACGCACAGCGGCGCATCACAGGGAGGTCGGGCCAATCGTCGCCGATGGCGGCCGCCTGGGACCAGTCCAAACCCAGCTTGGCGAGGCTGGCCTCCGCGGCGGGGCGCTTGTCTTCGGTGCCGAAATGCGCTTCGGTGATGCCCAGGGCGTCCAATCGGCGGCGCAGAGGGGCGGAGTCGCGCCCAGTGATGACGACCGGGGTAATGCCCGCGCGGGGCAGCAACTTCAGGCCATGGCCGTCCAGCGTGTGGAAGCGCTTGAGCGTTTCGCCCTCGGCGCTGAAATACAGGCCGCCGTCGGTCAGCACACCATCGATGTCGAAAAACGCCACACGCACGCCTTGGGCTTGCAACAGCAACTCCGGAGGAAAGTGAAGAGCGGGGGTCATGTGGCGGTCATCGGCGGGCAGGGTGGCTGGAGGCGGCGCAAAAGAGAGGGCGGTCCGTCGCCAACGGTGTGTGAGCGGTCACGTGGGGCGCGTGTGGGGGCATTCAGATCACCTTGGCGCGCATCAGATCGCCAATGTGGACCGCGCCCACCAACCGCTGTTCGGCGTCCACCACCAGCACGCAGGTGATGCGGTGGGTTTCCATGAGCACTGCGGCGTCCACCGCGAGCACATCGGGGCGCAGGGTGCGGGGCTGGGTGAACATGACCTGACCCGCGGTGGCCTGACGCAGGTCGGTTCCCGCCTCGATCAAGCGACGCAAATCGCCGTCGGTGAAGATGCCGAGCAGGCGGTCTTGGCCATCCACCACGGCGGAAGCACCCAGGCCTTTGTGGCTCATCTCGCGCATCAGGTTGCCCAACCCAGCATCGGGGCCCACACGCGGCAGGGCGTCGCCTGAGCGCATGACGTCGGTGATCTGCGTCAGGAGCTTGCGGCCCAGGGCGCCGCCGGGGTGAGACCGGGCGAAGTCTTCGGCGCGGAAACCGCGTGCGTCCAGCAACGCCACGGCCAAGGCGTCGCCCAGCGCGAGTTGCGCCGTGGTGCTGGCGGTCGGGGCAAGGTTGAGCGGGCAGGCTTCTTTGTCCACGCCGCTGTCCAGCACCAGGGTCGCATTGCGCGCCAGCGTGGACGCCGCGCCGCCAGTGATGGCCAGGATGGGCACGCCTTGGCGTTTGAGCACCGGCAGGATGGCGCTCAGCTCCTCGCTCTCGCCGCTGTTGGAAATGGCCAGCACCACGTCTTGGCGGGTCACCATGCCGAGGTCACCGTGGCTGGCCTCAGCCGGGTGAACGAACATCGCAGGTGTGCCGGTGGAGGCCAAGGTCGCCGCGATCTTTCGGCCCACATGACCGCTTTTGCCCATGCCAGTGACAACCACCCGGCCCGCGCAGGACAGCATTTTCTGCACCGCCTGCGCAAAACTGGCGCTGGTGCGGGCCTTCAATCCCAACACCGCACTGGCCTCGATTTCAAAGGTCTCGTGCGCCAGCCGCACGGCGCGCTGGGGGTCAAACGGCGGGGTTGACGCGGTGGTGGGGCACATCGCTCGGATTCTATCGACGCTTGGTACGATGGGCGCATGACCTCGCTGGAGCTCACGCTGATGTACCTCGCCGCTGCGGTGCTCGGCGTGGTGACCTGCCGCTCCCTCAAATTGCCGCCCATGCTGGGTTACCTGGCGGTGGGGGTGGTGATCGGCCCGCACGCGTTGGCACTGGCTCAAAACTCGGTCGGCATTCGCCACTTGGCGGAGTTCGGGGTGGTCTTCTTGATGTTTGTGATCGGGCTGGAGTTCAATCTCCACAAATTGCGTGCGATGCGCCGACACGTGTTCGGCCTGGGCCTGATGCAGGTGCTGCTGACCATGGTGGTGGCCACCCTGGGCTCGGTCTTTCTGGCCACCCTGGCGCCCACGCTGTGGAAGATGCCCTGGCAAACTGCGCTGGCGCTGTCCGGCGCGCTGGCCATGAGCAGCACCGCCATCCTGGTCAAGCTGATGACCGAGCGCGGTGAGTTGGAGTCCGAACACGGCAAGCGGGTGATGGGGGTGCTGCTGTTCCAAGATTTGGCGGTGGTGCCGCTGTTGGTGTTGATCCCCGCCTTGGCCACCGATGGTGAAAACCTGTTCCAGGCGCTGGCCCTGGCCGGTGTGAAAGCCACCGCGCTGATCACGCTGCTGCTGGTCGGCGGACAAAAGTGCATGCGGTGGTGGCTCACCCTGGTGGCTCGCCGCAAGAGCGACGAGCTGTTCATGCTCAACCTGTTGCTGGTGACGCTGGGCTTGGCTTGGCTGACGGAGCTGGCTGGCCTGAGCTTGGCACTGGGCGCCTTCATTGCAGGCATGTTGGTGTCTGAAACGGAGTACAAGCACCAGGTGGAAACCGACATCCGGCCGTTCCACGACGTGCTGTTGGGCCTGTTTTTCATCACCATCGGCATGTTGCTTGACTGGCGCGAGGTGGTGGACCACTGGCTTCTGGTGCTCACCTTGCTGGTGCTGCCGGTGGCCTTCAAGCTGGTGGTGGTCACGGTGCTGGCCCGGGCCCTGGGTGCCCCGGCCGGGGTGTCGTTGCGCACCGGCTTGTATTTGGCACAGGCAGGGGAGTTCGGCTTTGTGCTGCTGACACTGGCCCAGAGCAACGCACTGGTGCCGCCGCAATTGCTCAACCCGATTTTGGCCAGCATGGTGCTGTCGATGTTGGCCACGCCGTTCATCATCGTGTACAGCAACCAACTGGTGATGAAAGTGGTGTCCAGCGACTGGATGATGGAATCGCTGCAGATGACCAGCATCGCGCGCAAGGCGATCAATGCCAACCGACACGTCATCATTTGCGGCTACGGTCGCTGCGGGCAAAACCTGGCCCGCATGCTGGAGCGGGAGTCCATCCCGTACATGGCGCTGGACCTCGACCCCGACCGGGTGCGCCAGGCCGCCGCCGCAGGCGACTCGGTGGTGTTCGGCGACGCAGCGCGTCTGCAAGCGCTGATGGCCGCCGGTCTGGCCCGCGCCAGCGCGGTGGTGGTGACGTATCTGGACACGCCGTCGGCGGTCAAGGTCATCGCCAACATCCAGGAGCACGCGCACAAGGTGCCGGTGATCGTTCGCACCGTTGACGACCGGGACTTGGAGAAACTGCGATTGGCCGGGGCCACCGAGGTCGTGCCCGAGGCGATCGAGGGCTCGCTGATGCTGGCCAGCCACGCGCTGGCGTTGGTCGGCGTGCCCATGCGGCGGGTGATCCGCGTGGTGCAAGACCAACGCGACGAGCGCTACAGCCTGCTGCGTGGTTACTTCCACGGCAGCGACGACGGCACCGTGCTGGAGCGCGACCACGAACGCCTGAGCAGCGTCACCCTGCCGTTGACGGCGCGCACCTTGAACCGGCCACTGGGCGCGCTCGCCCTGCATGCGGTGGGTGTGCGCGTGCTCAGCCTGCGCCGACACAATGGCAAAGCCGAAACGCCCGACGACGCCATGCTGCTGCAACCGGGCGACACATTGGTGCTGTCCGGTCGCACCGACACCCTGGCCTTGGCCGAAGACAAACTGCTGAGAGGTTGACCATGCCCGCTGCCCATACCGACCTGGCTTTTGGCCCGACCAGCCGCCGCCGCTGGCTGGCCTGGGCGGCCCTGGGCGGGCTGCCGTGGTGGGGGCATGCTGCGCTTGCGGACGATGTGGCCGACCCGCTGCGCGCCGGTGGCTGCGTGCTGTTGCTGCGCCACGCGCAAACGGTGGCTGGGGTGGGCGACCCGCCCGGGTTTCAGATAGGGCGCTGCGAGACCCAGCGCAATCTGAGCGATGCGGGCCGCGCGCAGGCGCAGCGGATGGGCCGGTGGCTCAGCGACCGGTCACTGGTGCCAAGCGCGGTGCGCAGCAGCGCGTGGTGTCGCTGTGTCGACACGGCCCAGCTGGCGTTTGGCGCAGCGGCAGTGTGGCCCGCACTCAACTCCACGTTTGGCGACCGGCTGGACCTGCCCGACGCCACGCCCACCTTGCGCACCGCCCTGCAGGTCATTCCCAGCGGCACGTTCGAGGCATGGGTCACCCACCAGGTCAACATCACCGCGCTCACTGGCGTGGTGCCGGCGATGGGTGAAGCTCTGGTGGTGGACCGCCAAGCCCGCGTGCTCGCCCGCAAGCTGTTTTCCTGACCCTTGTTTAGCCGACCCCTGACGACCGACATGACCGACGCACCCACCGCCCCGTTGGCGGACCGCCTGAAACAGCACATCCGAACCGTGCCGGATTGGCCCGCGCCCGGCGTTCAGTTCCGCGACATCACGCCGCTGTTGCAAGACGCCGAGGTGTTCCGCGGCCTGATCAGCGCCTTTGTGCAACGCTACAGCCCACCCGACCGGCGTCCTGATGTGGTCGCAGGGCTGGACGCCCGGGGCTTCATCTTGGGCGCGGTGGTCGCGCATGAGCTGGGCCTGGGCTTTGTGCCGATCCGAAAAAAAGGCAAGCTGCCCTACCAGACCATCGAAGAAACCTATGCACTGGAGTACGGCAGTGCCACAGTGGAACTTCACACCGACGCGGTTCAGCCTGGCCAGCGCGTGCTATTGGTGGACGACCTGATCGCCACCGGCGGCACCATGCTCGCGGGCCTGCGCTTGCTGCAGCGCTTGGGCGCGGTGGTGGTGGAAGGCACCGCCATCGTCGACCTGCCTGAGCTGGGCGGCTCGGCCAAGTTGAAAGCGGCGGGTCTGCCGCTGTTCACGCTGGTGGATTTTCCCGGGCACTGAGCGGTGCTGCGCGCTCACTTGCCGATGCAAAAGCGCGAGAAGATTTCACCCAACAGGTCGTCGGCATCGAAATGCCCGGTGATCTGGTTCAGCGCGTTCTGGGCGAGGCGCAGCTCTTCCGCCAGCAGGTCAAGCGCTGGGGAGGCCGCGGTCAACACCCGGTCGGCAGTGTCCAAATGCTGGCCGACCTGCCGCAAGGCCGACACATGCCGCGTGCGCGCCAGGTACAGCCCCTCGCTGGCCGACTGCCATCCCGCCACCTGCAGCAGCCGCTGGCGGAGCGCCGCCAGACCCGCGCCGGTTTTGGCCGACAGCCGTAGACCGGTCGCCTCACGTGTGTTCAGCTCAGAGGCGTCGGTTGCGGCCGCAGCGTCGGATTTGTTCCAAATCTCGATCACAGGCACGTGTTCAGACAATTTTCCGGACAAAGCCCTCGCGATTTCTAGGTCAGCTGCTATGTATTCAGGAGCGTTGGCTCGGGTCAGATCGTGCAAGAACAACACCGCGTCGGCGCGTTCAATGGCGTCCCACGCGCGCTCGATGCCGATTTGTTCCACCGCATCGGTCGCGTCGGCATGGTGCCGCAAGCCTGCCGTGTCCACCACATGCAGGGGGACGCCTTCAATCTGTATGGTTTGCGTGAGCTTGTCACGGGTGGTGCCCGCGATCGGGGTGACGATGGCCAACTCCGCACCCGCCAGCGCGTTCAACAGTGAGCTTTTGCCCGCGTTGGGTTGCCCGGCGATCACCACGGTGATGCCCTCGCGCAACAAGGCGCCCTGCCGGGTGCGTTGTTGGACCGTGGCCAGCTGTTGGCGCAGCCGCGAGAGCTGGCCGATGGCGTCGGCACGTTGCAGGAAATCGATGTCCTCTTCCGGAAAGTCCAGCGTTGCCTCCACCAGCATCCGCAGGTGGACCAGCTTCTCCAACAGGGCGTTCACCTCGTGAGAAAAAGCGCCTGACAGAGAACGGCTGGCGCTGCGGGCCGCGGCCTCGGTGCTGGCGTCGATCAGGTCGGCCACGGCCTCTGCTTGGGCCAAATCCATTTTGTTGTTCAAAAATGCCCGCTGCGTGAATTCACCCGGGTCAGCGAGCCGCAAATCGGCCAACACCGGGGCACCGGTGGCGGGGTCGGGCGCCGCCGCGGCTTCCAGGCAGCGGGCCAGCAAAAGCTGGAGCAACACTGGCCCCCCGTGCGCTTGCAGCTCCAGCACGTCTTCTCCGGTGTAGGAATGGGGCGCGGGGAAATAGATCGCCAAACCATGGTCGATGGCTTGGCCCTCGGCGTCGCACAACGGCAGATAAGTGGCTTTTCTCGGCACCAACGCCTGGCCGCACAGCGCACGCACCAGGCTGGCTAAACCGCGCCCAGACACCCGGACAATGCCGACGGCGCCGCGCCCAGGGGCGGTGGCGATGGCGGCAATGGGTTGGGTGTGGCGCGACAGCATGAGGCGATCTTCCATCAAAAAGGCCGCAGCCCCGTTGGCGGGGTGCGGCCTGGGGGCGCCACCAGTTGGTTGGTTGACGCCATGTGACGCGGTGCGCGTCAGGCCTTTTTGCGGAACAGGTCCAGCGGATTGCTTGGTTTGTGCAACACGCCCAGCTTTTTGTTGATGAACCACTGCTGGGCAATGGACAACACGTTGTTGGTGATCCAGTACAGCACCAGACCGGCCGGGAAGAAGAAGAACATCACGCTGAAGGCCAACGGCATGATCCACATCATCTTGGCTTGCAACGGGTCTGGTGGGGTGGGGTTGAGCCAGGTTTGCAGCAGCGTGGTGAGGGTCATCACCAGCGGCAAGATGAAAAACGGATCGGGCGCAGCCAGGTCGTGGATCCAACCCACCCAGGGTGCGTTGCGCATTTCCACCGAGCTGAGCAGCACCCAGTAAAGCGCGATGAACACCGGGATCTGAATCAAGATCGGGAAGCAGCCGCCCATTGGATTGACCTTTTCCTCGCGGTAGATCTTCATCATTTCCTGCTGCATTTCTTGCGGCTTGTCTTTCAAGCGTTCGCGCATGGCGGTGATGCGCGGCGTCACCGCTTTCATTTTGGCCATGCTGGCATACGCCTTGGCGTTCAACCAGTAGAAAGCGGCTTTGAGCAACACCACCAGCGCGACGATGGCCCAGCCCCAGTTGTCGATGAAGCTGTGCAACGCGAACAGCAGCCAGTACAGGGGCTTGGCCAGAATGGTCAGCCAACCATAGTCTTTCACCAGCTCCAAGCCAGGGGCCAAGGCCTCCAAGCGCTTTTCTTCTTGCGGGCCGGCGAACAGCGTGGCTTGGATGGTGCGGCTCGCGCCCGGCGCGATGCTGTCGAGCGGGGTCAACATGCCGACCGAGTACAGGTTGGCTTGCTGGGGGTCTTTGCGTGCAAAGTTTTCACGCGGCACGCCGTTGGGCAACAACCACGCGCTGGCGAAATAGTGCTGCACCATGGCCACATAGCCGCTGGTGGATGTTTTTTCAAACTCTGCCTTGTTTTTCTCGATGTCAGAAAACTCCAACTTCTGGAATTTCTTGGCTTCGGTGTACACCGCGGGCCCGGTGAACGTGAAATAAAACGACGACTCACCAGGCGGCTTGTTCCCGTCACGGATCAGTTGCAAATAGAGCTGCGGCGCCACCGCTGCCGAGCCTTGGTTCACCACCGTGTGCTCCACACCGATGTCGTACTGCCCACGCTTGACGGTGTAGGTCTTCACCAGCTTCACGCCACCGACCTCGGGCGACTCGAAGCGCAAGGTCAACGTGTCGCTGCCGTCTTTCAGTTGGCGCTCGCCTGGCACCGCGGTCATGATGGTTTTGTGGGTCGGGAAGGCGCCGCCTGCGCTGCCTGCGATCAGGCCGGTCTGGGCCTGGTACAGGCGCTCCTGGCTGTTGTCCAGCAGCACCACGTTTTGGCCGGGTTTCAGGGTGTCAGCGTGTTGCAGCAATTCGCTCTTCACCAACGAGCCGCCTTCGGTGTCAAAGGTGAGGCGCAACACGTCGGTGGTGACCTCCACCCGTTCCTTGGTGGGCTGGGGACCGCCCGAGGCGGGCACCACCGCGGCACCCACCGCCGTGCTGCCGCCAGTGGGCACGCTGCCAATGCCACCGCCTTTGCTGTCGCCGGGCGTGGCGCCAGCGTTCGCAATGCCGCTGCCCGCAGCCGACGCCGCGTCAGCGGCTCGGGTCGCCTGCACCTCTGGCTTGGGAAAGAAGGTGGCCTTTTTGCCGTTGTGCA
The DNA here is from genome assembly GCA_027490925.1 of Comamonadaceae bacterium. GTDB lineage: Bacteria > Pseudomonadota > Gammaproteobacteria > Burkholderiales > Burkholderiaceae_C > PCRC01. The sequence continues at coordinate 66,087 of JAIXXF010000001.1, read as the reverse complement.
CCTGCCATTGGTCCCACAGCAGGATCATGGAGAAGCCAAAGATCACCCACAAGATGGTGCGGCGGATATCGTTCATAGGGATTTCTTCGTAGGGGTGTCCAGCCATCGGCTGAACCAACGGGGGGGTTGCTTGGGCACTGGGTCATCACCGCCTTCGCACCAGGGGTGGCAACGCGCCAGGCGGCACACGGCCAAGTAACTGCCATCGACACTGCCGTGTCGCTTCAAGGCCGTCAGCGCGTACCCCGAGCAACTGGGGGTGAAACGGCAGTTGCTGCCCAACCAGGGGCGCAGCAACAGCTGGTAGGCGCGCACCAGCGTCACCAGGCACCACTGGCTCATGGCTTGGCCCTGTCAAACAGTTGCTCCAGCTCGGCGCGCAGGGCCGCTTTGAGGGCCACTGAAGTGGCGCTGGGGAAGTCGGTCTTGGCAAATGCCGAACGCAAGCGCACCAAATGTGCGGCACCCGCCAGTTGCTCTGCCCGGTTTGCCACCAGGCTGTACACCTGGCGCCTGACCGCGTTGCGGGTCACAGCGCGGCGGGCCCAGCGTTTGGGAACCATGGCGCCGATCCAGGCGTTGGATGGCGGTTGGCAGTCAACAGCTCCGTGCGGGGCCGGAAACAGCTCGGACGGCTCCGTGGCTGGCAGGCTTTGGCGGTGCAAAGCGAAATGGGCTGTGCGCGCCACCGTCTGGCCTGCCAGAACGGCTTGAAACTGCGCACGCCGGGTCATCCGCTGCACCGTGCTGTCAGCGTGGGTGGGTGAGGCGTTTGGGCTCAGGCGGCCAAGCGCTTGCGGCCTTTGGCGCGGCGTGCATTGATCACGGCGCGGCCACCGCGGGTTTTCATGCGGACCAGAAAGCCGTGGGTGCGTGCGCGGCGTGTCTTGGAGGGCTGGTAAGTGCGTTTCATGGTGGGTCCTCAGTGGGGTGTGGTCGGCCGGATTGCCGGCCAGGCACCCTGATCGCCGCTTCAACGCCTCACGCTCGCAGAGGCCATTTGGTTGGTCCAAATCCCCCGTGTGGGGTTTGGACGGATCAGGGAAACCCATGATTATCGCAAAATTTCCCAAGCTGTCGATCTATGCGGCCCAATTTGGGGCGGCATGAATCCCATAGTGCTCTGGGCGTCATTCCAGCGGGGTAACCCCTGTGCAGGTACAAACAACCAAACCGTTGCGCGCCTGCATTACGTTGCAAGTCCTCGGTTTTGCCCCCCGCGGCGCTCCGCACCGGTGCACATCAGGGTGTGGACAAACTGTTCGCGAACTACAATGTACTGGCCCCCGTGTGCCATGCTATCCACAAGAACGACCATCCGATGAGTGAGGGAACCTCCCAACGCGCCAGCCACAGCCTGTGGGAGGCGTGCGTCGAGCAGCTGGCCCAAGAGCTGCCAGAGCAACAGTTCAACACATGGATCAAACCGCTGGTGGCCGACGTGTCGGACGACTTGACCAAGGTCACGTTGCTGGTGGCAAACCGCTTCAAGCTGGACTGGGTGCGGGGCCAGTATGCAGGCAAGATCACCGCGATGCTGGAAAGAATCTCAGGCCAGCCCGTGACTTTTGAGTTAGCGCTCGCTCCGCGCGAAGACACGTTCAAAAGGTCATTGTCGGTCACAGCGTTTGAAGACGATGTGACAGAACCCGCCGGCTTGGCGGCGCCAGAAGAAACCGGCGACTCGGCATTCAAAACGCGCTTGAACACCGCCTTGACCTTTGACACGCTGGTCGAAGGCACGGCCAACCGAATGGCCCGGGCTGCCGCCATGCACGTCTCGGGCATGCCTGGGCACTTGTACAACCCGTTGTTCATCTACGGTGGCGTGGGGTTGGGCAAAACGCATCTGGTGCACGCGGTGGGCAACCGCCTGTTGGCGGACCGGCCAGGTGCCAAAGTTCTCTACATCCACGCGGAACAGTTTGTGTCGGATGTGGTGAAAGCCTATCAACGCAAAACGTTTGATGAATTCAAACAGCGTTACCACTCCTTGGATTTGCTGCTGATCGACGATGTGCAGTTCTTTGCCAACAAAGAGCGGACGCAGGAAGAATTTTTCAACGCCTTCGAGGCGTTGCTGGCCCGCAAGTCTCACATCGTGATGACCAGCGACACCTACCCAAAGGGTTTGCCAGACATCCACGAACGCCTGGTGTCGCGTTTTGATTCCGGCTTGACGGTGGCGATCGAGCCACCCGAACTGGAAATGCGGGTAGCGATCTTAATCAGCAAGGCGCGCTCCGAGATGGCCGAGATGTCGGAAGAGGTGGCGTTTTTTGTGGCCAAGAACGTGCGGTCCAACGTGCGGGAACTCGAAGGGGCGCTGCGCAAAATCTTGGCTTATTCGCGCTTCAACCAGAAAGAAATCTCCATCGCCTTGGCGCGTGAAGCGCTGCGCGACTTGCTGAGCATTCAGAACCGCCAGATCAGCGTGGAGAACATCCAAAAAACGGTGGCCGACTACTACAAGATCAAAGTCGCCGACATGTATTCCAAAAAGCGGCCTGCGAGCATTGTTCGGCCGCGTCAAATCGCGATGTACCTGGCCAAAGAACTGACGCAGAAAAGCTTGCCTGAGATCGGGGAGTTGTTTGGTGGGCGGGACCACACAACGGTGCTGCACGCGGTGCGCAAGATCGCGGGTGAGCGGCAACAGATGACCGACCTCAACCAGCAACTTCATGTGCTGGAGCAGACCCTTAAAGGCTGAAAGGTGCCCCAAAACCACACTCACAACCCTGGGGACAATGCGAGAACAAGTTGGCACTTGTCCACAGGCGGGTCTGAAAAGAAGAAGTTGTCCCCGCTGACGCGGCCTGTGAAAACACGGTCACCCACAGGCTTGGAAGTGCGGCAAGTGCTTGATAAAAAAGGGGAAAATAGGGATGTCCCCAGCGCTGTGCGGCCCTTATCTACTACTGCTAATTTAAATTAAAGACATTAAAGAAGAGGTTGACATGATTGTTCTGAAAGCGGCCCAAGGCAAAGTGCTCGCGGCCCTGCAGTCGGTGGCGGGGATCGTGGAGCGGCGCCACACGCTGCCGATCTTGGCCAACGTGTTGATCCGCAAGACGAACGGTCAGGTGCAGTTGACCACCAGCGACCTTGAAATCCAGATCCGCACCACCGCCGAGTTGGATGGGGACGCCGGGGACTTCACCACCACGGTGGGCGCACGCAAGCTGATTGACATCTTGCGCACCATGCCGTCGGATCAGACCGTCTCGTTGGAGTCGAGCCAGAACAAGCTCATCCTCAAAGGCGGCAAGAGCAAGTTCACACTGCAGAGCCTGCCCGCTGAAGATTTTCCTTTGGTGCAAGAGGCAGCCAGCTTCGGCCCAGCGTTCAGCGTGCCGCAAAAAACGCTGAAAGCATTGCTGGGTCAGGTGTCGTTTGCAATGGCGGTGCACGACATCCGTTATTACTTGAATGGGATTTTGTTTGTGGCCGAAGGCCGACAGCTCAGCCTCGTGGCGACCGATGGGCACCGCCTGGCGTTTGCGTCGGCCACATTGGACGTGGAGGTGCCCCGCCAAGAGGTGATCCTGCCGCGCAAGACGGTGTTGGAGATGCAGCGTTTGCTGTCCGATACAGGCGGCGACAACCAACCCGTCATTGAAATGCAGTTTGCCAGCAACCAAGCCAAATTCAGCTTTGGTGGCATGGAGTTCGTCACCAAGCTGGTGGAAGGAAAGTTCCCCGACTACAACCGGGTGATTCCCAAGAACCACAAGAACAGCATCACGCTGGGCCGCACAGCGCTCTTGGCCAGTCTGCAGCGGACCGCGATTCTCACCAGCGAAAAGTTCAAGGGCGTTCGCCTGAACATCGAGCCGGGCACCTTGAGGGTGGCCAGCAACAACGCTGAGCAGGAAGAAGCAGTGGACGAGCTCGACATCGATTACGGTGGAGACACGATCGAGATTGGTTTCAACGTCACCTACTTGATCGATGCCCTGGCCAACATGGACCAGGACATGGTCAAGGTGGAGTTGAGTGACTCCAACAGCTCGGCGCTGGTGACGATTCCCGATCAGCCCACGTTCAAGTACGTGGTGATGCCCATGCGCATCTGACGGCGTCACTGCCGTCCCATCCCTGCCCCAAACCCGCGAGCCCCGCGGGTTTGGTCATTGAAGCGATATCGAACACACTGGTTTTTCCAGGCAAGAAGTTGAGCATGAGCACAGACCAAATCCCTCAAGACCCCGCCGCCCAGCCCGATCCAGGCGTTCATTCGGGCGAAGCCGGGGCGGACAGCTCGAATTTCCAGCCGGTGATCGACGCCCACCAGGCGGGGGCCAGCGAGGGGTACGGTGAGGGCGCGATCCAGATCCTGGAAGGTCTGGAGGCGGTGCGCAAGCGTCCAGGCATGTACATCGGCGACACGTCCGATGGCACTGGCCTCCACCATTTGGTGTTTGAGGTGGTGGACAACTCCATCGACGAGGCACTGGCTGGGCATTGCGACGACATCTTGGTCACCATCCATTCCGACAACTCGGTCAGCGTGGTGGACAACGGGCGCGGCATTCCGACCGGCATCAAGTTGGACGACAAACACGAACCCAAGCGCAGCGCCGCAGAGATCGCTCTGACCGAGCTGCATGCCGGTGGCAAGTTCAACCAGAACAGCTACAAGGTGTCGGGTGGCTTGCACGGCGTGGGTGTGAGCTGCGTGAACGCGTTGTCCAAAATGCTGCGCTTGACGGTTCGGCGCGAGGGCAAAGTGCATGTGCTCGAATTCAGCAAAGGCTTTGTGCAAAACCGCATCGTTGAAACGGTCAACGGTGTGGAGGTCTCGCCCATGCAGATCCTGGGCGATACCGAAAAGCGCGGCACTGAGGTTCACTTTCTGCCCGACACCGACATCTTTCGCGAGAACAACGATTTCCACTATGAAATCCTGTCCAAGCGGCTGCGGGAACTGAGCTTTTTGAACAACGGGGTCAAGATCCGCCTGGTCGACGAGCGCAGCGGCAAGAGCGACGATTTTTCTGGCGCGGGTGGCGTCAAGGGCTTTGTGGATTTCATCAACAAAGGCAAGCAGGTGCTGCACCCCAACAGCTTCCACGCCATGGGGGACCGCCAAAGCGACCAAGGCACCAACATCGGTGTCGAAGTGGCGATGCAGTGGAACAGCGGCTACAACGAACAGGTGCTGTGCTTCACCAACAACATCCCGCAACGCGACGGTGGCACCCACCTCACAGGATTGCGGGCCGCCATGACGCGGGTGATCAACAAGTACATCGAAGAAGACGGGCAGGCCAAAAAAGCCAAGGTCGAAGTCACCGGCGACGACATGCGCGAAGGTCTGTGCTGCGTGCTGAGCGTGAAAGTGCCTGAACCCAAATTCTCCAGCCAGACCAAAGACAAACTGGTCAGCAGCGAGGTGCGCGGGCCGGTGGAAGACATCGTCAGCAAGTTGTTGGGCGACTACCTGCAAGAACGACCGAACGACGCCAAGATCATTGTGGGCAAGATCATCGAAGCCGCGAAGGCGCGGGAGGCCGCCCGGAAAGCGCGTGAGATGACCCGCCGCAAAGGTGTGTTGGACGGCATGGGTCTGCCCGGCAAGCTGGCGGACTGCCAAGAAAAAGACCCGGCCATGTGCGAGATTTACCTGGTGGAGGGCGACTCCGCCGGGGGCAGTGCCAAGCAGGGGCGCGACCGGAAGTTTCAGGCGATCCTGCCGCTGCGCGGCAAGATCCTGAACGTGGAGAAAGCGCGCTACGAAAAACTGCTTACCAGCAATGAAATTTTGACGCTCATCACCGCGTTGGGCACCGGCATCGGCAAAGCCGGTGGGTCTGATGGCAAGAGCGGCGCCGACGACTTTGACGTCGCCAAGCTGCGCTACCACCGCATCATCATCATGACCGATGCGGACGTGGACGGCGCGCACATCCGCACTTTGTTGCTGACTTTCTTCTACCGGCAGATGCCCGAGCTGGTGGAGCGGGGCCACATCTACATCGCCCAGCCGCCGCTGTACAAGGTCAAGGTGGGCAAGGAAGAGCAGTACCTGAAAGATGGTGGTGAGCTAGACCGTTTTCTGTTGCGCATCGCCCTCCACGGCGCGCGCGTGGAAACCGGCGGCACCACACCCACCACAATTTCTGGTGAGACGCTGGGCGAGCTCGCACGCAAACACCAATTGGCTGAGGCCGTGATCGCCCGCCTGGGCGGCTTTATGGATGCCGAAGCCCTGCGTGCGATCGCCGACGGTGTGCGCTTGAACCTAGACACCACCGCCGAAGCGGAAGCCTCTGCTGTGGCTTTGCAAAGCAAGCTGCGGGAGCTGAGCAGCACCGGCATCCCGGCCGAAGTGGCCAGCGAGTTCGATGTGCGCAGCGACAAACCCATCCTGCGCATCAGCCGACGGCACCACGGCAACATCAAAAGCAGTGTCATCACCCAAGATTTCGTGCACGGTGCCGACTACGCGGCCTTGGCTGAAGCCGCCAACACCTTCCGCAGCCTGCTGAGCGATGGGGCCAAAGTGCTGCGCGGCGAAGGCGACAAACAGAAAGAAGAAAAGGTCAGCGATTTCCGGCAGGCCATGCATTGGCTCATTGGGCAAGCCGAACACGCCACCGCCCGCCAGCGCTACAAGGGATTGGGTGAGATGAACCCCGAGCAGCTGTGGGAGACCACCATGGACCCCAACGTCCGCCGTTTGTTGCGGGTTCAGATCGATGACGCCATCGAGGCCGACCGCGTGTTCACCATGCTGATGGGCGACGAGGTGGAGCCGCGCCGCGAGTTCATTGAACAAAACGCCTTGCGCGCGGCGAACATCGACGTGTGATGGGACTGGTTGGCAGCTTTCACTGAAAGAGCCGCCTGTGGGCCCGAACATTGACTGCTTGTGAGCCACGCGGGCGGCTCGCTGTATGGTCGTCAAACCGCATGGCGCGTTGGGCTACGGCTACTCGGACGGCCCTCAGTGGGGCCGGGTGGGGATGTCGGTGGGCTCGCTTGGCAGCGGGTCGAGGTCGTCGTCCAGCACCAGGCCCCGGCTGAGGCTGTTGCGGATGAACTGCTTCTCGTAATGCCGGTTGCGCCGGTTCTTTTTGGCGGACGATCGCTGGTCGAACCGTTTGTCCACCACCAGCCGGTCGAGCTGGCTGAGGTCGTCCAAGCTGCCGATGGCGTTGGGGGTGTTGCGCTGGGGCATGGGGGCGGTGCGGCGTTGATTGGCATGAAACAGCTGTGATAGCCATTTCACATACGCGGTGAATTCTGCCGGGGTGGCGCACGATTGCCCGTGGTCTGACCGCCCGCCCGAGCGCTGGGCAAGGGAATGTGAAAAGCGGTCGGGTGGTGGGCCGCCAGCGGCGGTTGGCGCAGGGCACACCGGTGGCCGCGCCAACAGCCGTGCCAAAACACGGTTTTTGGGCTTGAGGCTGTCAAAAGCCCCGTCTGAGGGGCCAAAACCGATTTCAGCCCTAGCCAAACAACGCGCGGATGCTATGAAAACCGAAGCAACCAGTGCCGTGGTCCACCGCCGGGCTGGTGTGGCGCGTGGCCTCTGTCAGCAGCGCAGGGCGGCGAGCCGGGCTTGGCCTCTTTTGCGCTCGTCCCTCAAGCCGTCCAGCACGCGCGGCGAGTGTGACTGGCGCAGCATCGCGTCGAGTTCGGCGCCACGCGCACGCAGCAGGTCGCATTCGGCGGCCGGGTCTGCCGGGCGGGTCAAGGCGGCGGCGGCCTCGGCCTGTTGCTGGGCGGTGCGGCCCACCTCGACCCGGGCGATGCCGCCGCTTCCGGCCACTTCGGCGGTGGGGAGCGCCTTGGGTGGGCCGGTGTCCACTGGCTTGCCGTCGGCCGTGGGTGGCAGGGGGAAGACCAACAGCTCACTGGGCACTTGGCCCTGACCCGCCCCACCGCTGCCACCGCCCGCGCGCACGCTGGCCATGCCACGGCCAGTGACGTTGCCTGTGGTGGAGGGGGTGGGGTAGACACCGCCCGAGGGCACGGTGGCCAGCGGTGGCGGCTCACCGCCGCCGCTGCCGGGCATGGTGAACGTCTTGCCGAACAGCGTGATGCTGCTCAGCTGAGCGCCTTTGACTTGCGTTTGCCAATAGCCGTGGGCGGTGTAGCCCAGAAAGCCCAGCACGATGGCGGCGGCGATTCCGGTCAGGGCGCGGCCGACCCAGCGGTGGCCAGAGGCGGGGGGCACCACCACGCTGCGAACGTTGTCGGGGGTGGCGGACGGGGGGTGGTTGGGGTTGAAAGACATGCGGTTTCCTCAGATCCGGCGCAGGGCGCTCAGACCGAACCTTACCGCAAAGCGGTGTCACCCCGTTGCGCCTGATTCGCGCCCGCGCCGCATAATTCGCGGGCGACGGCATTGGAGGTGACCATGGGGTGGCTGGTATTGGGTTTGGTGTTGTTTTTGGGCGCTCATCTGCCGCGCGCGGTGGCAGGCGACTGGCGCGAGCGGGTGGTCGCGCAGCGCGGGGTGGGTGTGTGGAAAGGCGGCGTGTCGGTGCTGTCGTTGTTGGGTTTGATGTTGCTGTGCTGGGGGTACAGCCAGGCCCGGCTGCAGCCTGTGGTGCTGTGGGTGCCCCCTGTGGGCATGCGGCATGCGGCGGCGTTGTTGACGCTGATCGCGTTCGTGCTGCTGGCGGCGGCCTATGTGCCGCGCAACGCGGTCAAGGCGCGGCTGGGCCACCCGATGGTGCTGTCGGTCAAGGTGTGGGCGCTGGCGCATCTGTTGGCCAACGGCCAGTTGGCCGATGTGCTGCTGTTCGGCGGCTTTCTGGTGTGGGCGGTGTTGAGCTTTCGCGCGGCCCGCGCACGCGACCGCGTCGCCGCCGCACCGCGACCACGCGCCGGCTGGCCGGGCACCTTGGGCACGCTGGTGCTGGGTGCGGCGGCTTGGGCCGGGTTCGCCGGGTGGGCGCATTTGTGGCTGATTGGGGTGCGACCGTTCGGCTGACATGGCCTTGCGATCCCTTGGTTTTCGGAAAGCGGGCACCATATTTGCTGCGCTGCACCGCAGCAGCCGGTGGCACACCGACGCGGTGCAGCCACCTTCCCCACGACCGCTCACTGGCTCTTTCAGGGCCCAAAGACCATGACTTCAGCCGCCCACGCTTTCCATGTCGCCACTTATTCGCCAAGGAAGGCGGCTTGGCGGCGACGCGCCGGTGCGCTGGCGGTGGGCCTGGCTGGCCTGACAGCATCATGGGCGCACGCCGTCGGTTGGGCGCCCAACGGGGCCTATGTGCAGGGTGGCGGGGGTGGCAACGGGTTTGCATTGGCCTCCGCCGGGGCGGTGTGGGACTGTCAGTGCCTCAAGGGCCTGTGGGGGGGGCGGATTGATGGCCAGTTGGAAGCTGGGCTGGGTGTGTGGAACGCGCGCGGCGTGGACGGCCGCAAAAACTTTGCAGCGCTGACCGTGATCCCGGTGCTCCGGTACCGGTTTGACGAGGGCCGGTCGCCTTGGTTTGTGGAGGGCGGCATCGGTGCCGTGGTCCACGACCGGCTGTACACCACCAAGCAAAAGCGGTTCGGCACCGCCATCAACTTCAGCGACCAAATCGGCGTGGGGTATCGCTTGTCGCCCAAGGCAGAGTTGGGGTTGCGGCTGGAGCACGTGTCCAACGGCGGCGTGAAGGAGCCCAACCCAGGGGAAGACGCGTTGCAGGTGCGCTACACCGTGCGGTACTGAAGCACACACCCACCGGCGCGTCGGTCCCGTCCAGTGGGTTGGCTTGGTTCGGTCGGCTCGGCGAAATGTGCCGACCTGTGGTGAACCGCGCCAAAACGCGCTGAAACGGGCCCGGTGGCGGCCTGCGGCCGCGCTTTGAAATTCAAAAAGACGGTAGCCCCCGTCTAATATGCCCCGAACGCTATGAAAGCAATAGCAAATGGGTGTCAGCAGCGCATGAAAGACATGCGCTCCAGGGTGGCGGCACGGCGCACCTGTATCCATTCTTGCAAGGCGCCCTCCTTGTCGCCGCCTGCCATCTCGGCCAGGTTTTGCAGGTGCAGCTTGAGGTAGGTGCACTGGTCGGGCTCGGTGACCACCACCGCGCCGCTTTCGTCCACCTTGGTCCCTGGCAGGCTGGCGGTGGCCGACGGCGCCACCGGGGTCATGGGCATCGGCGTGGGTCCAGGTGCGGCGCCACCGCCATAGGGCATGCGGCCTTTGTCGGGCGTGCCCAACACCTCGGGCCGTGGGCTGTTGTCGACCGGTTTCACGTTGAGTTTGTACAAGCCGAAGAAAGCGGCCGCTGAGACCGCCAGCACGCCGCCGCCCACCATGGCGATCAGTTTGACCGGCAGCTTGGGCGGTTCGTCAAAACGGATGCGGGCCGACGGGTCGGTGCCGGGCGTGGGGTTTGGCTTGGGTGTGCTCTGTTTGTCGGCGGTCATGGGGTGTGGCCATCACGGTTCGGGCTCAGGCCCAACAAGCGGCTCTTGAGCGAGTTGCAACGATACCGCAAACACAGGCCAGCCCGGTGTGTGGGCTGGGCCTATGCTCGGGTTTTGGCGGAGAGGATGTTGCTGCCCTTCCCCTGGTGTGACGTTGCGGTTGTTGCGCCGGTAGTCACGCTGGTTGTGGCGAGGGGACGGTCGCTGTGCGCCGCCGCCTTTCAAGTCTTTGTCCGTTTGTTTTGGAGGACCCCATGCCACGCGTTGTTTTGCCTGAAGACCAGATCCACCCCGCCGTGCGCGAGCGCGTGGCCAGCCACCACCACGCCGTGGTGGAGGAGGTGCGGGCGGCGTTGTTGGCCCACCCGGTGGTGGTGGTGGGCATGGGCATCAACCCGTTCCCCAAGAAAGCGCGGGCGGCGCTAAGCGCGGCCGGTGTCGACCACCATTACTTGAGCTATGGCAGCTACTTCAGCCGGTGGCGCGAGCGCACCGCGTTGAAGATGTGGAGCGGTTGGCCGACCTTTCCCATGGTGTTTGTGCGCGGCCAGTTGGTGGGGGGCGCGACCGACCTGGCGCGCTTGATCGACACCGGCGAGTTGCGGCACATGCTGGGTTGACGCGAGTTGCGCGGCGGCCCCTGGCCACACCAGGGCACAGCCAATGGCCCGTGCATGGGTGCCGCCATGTCTGCGTGTGGCGGTGCTGTGTCAGCTGCGGTGTCCGCCGCTGTGGTCCCTGCCATGGTGTGCGCCATGGCGAAGTGTTTGCGCGTCAAAGGTTTTCTTTTGGTCGGGTGTCAGGCGGGCGTAGAACGCTTTGGTGGCGTCGGCGCGTTGGTCCATGTTGGCGATGCGCTGGGCACGGTGCGCTTTCAGGTGGTCGATTCGTTCTGGGGTGGTGAGCTGAGCCAACGTCGCGCGGTCTGGCCGCTGGCGGTCTGTGGGTGCTTGCATGGCGCTCTGAAAGGCGTTCCATGCCGGTTCTTGGTCGGGCGAGAGCCGCAATTGGGCTTTGAGTTGGGCCAGGCGTTCGGCGTGCTGTGCCGCCCCGCGCATGGGGTGGGGCGACGTGCGGTGTGCCCCGTGTTCAGCGGTTGGCCGCACGGGTGTGGCCGAGGGGGGGGTGGTGGGTGCAGGCTGCGATGTGGTGGTGGGTGTGGCGCTGGGTGTGGCCGCCAGTGGGGTCTGCGCCAGGGCCTGTGCGCCGAGCGCCGTGAGCAGGCCAGCCAGGGCGATGCACGGCAGGGCGCGGGTCGCGGCCGTCTTGGCGTTCGAATGGACTGGGTGGGCGGGTCGGGTGATGGGGGTCATGCGGATCTCCTTAAACAACACCAGCGCACCGGGTGGGGCGGCGGGTCTTTGGGAGTGTGTCTGCGCCATGTGTCCCGGCGGTGCCTGGGGTTTGTCGGCCGTGTAAAGCGGGCGGTTCGGCAGCGTGCGGGCCTGGATTGGCGGAGGGCGTCAGCCCAGACGACCGATCTTGAAGTCGTGGACGGCGCGCACAAGCTCGTCGTGGGTGTTCATCACAAAGGGGCCGTGTTGCGCGATCGGCTCGTTCAGCGGGCGGCCGGCGATCAACAGGGCGCGGGGCGGCTCCGCACTGGTGGGGTCGGTTTGCAGGGCGACACCGTCGCCGGATGGCGCCAGGATGGCCATGCGCTGGCAAGGCACGGTGGCGGTGTGGCCGCCGGGTTCCAGCAGGCGCAGCGTGCCGCGGTACACGTACAGAAAGGCGTGGTGGTCGGGGGGCAGCGGCAACTCAAACGCGGTGGGTTTGTCGGGCAGGTGCAGGTCGAGCCAGAGCGGGTCGGTGGGGTGCGACGAAGCGGGCCGTGCCACCGCGCCGCGCAGGTGTTGGCCATCTGGCAGGGTGACGGCGCCCGCGATGGCGCGCACGGTGAGTTCGCCAGGGATGGTGGCCTCTGGCACGTCGCCGCCTTGGAAGTCTTGGTACCACGGTGGGCACAGCTTGTCGCGCGCGGGCAGGTTGAGCCAGAGCTGGAAGCCTTCCATCGCGCCGTCGCTGGGCTCGGGCATTTCGCTGTGCACCACGCCGCGACCGGCGGTCATCCATTGCACACCGCCATCCGAGACACGGCCGCGGTGGCCTGCACTGTCTCGGTGGTGCATGGTGCCGCGCAGCATGTAGGTGATGGTCTCAAATCCACGGTGTGGGTGGCTGGGGAAGCCGGGCAGTTCACCCGGTCGAGCGTGGGTGGACAGGTGGTCCAGCATCAGGAAAGGGTCCAGTCGCCGTTGCAAGTCGGGCGTCAGTACCCGGGTGAGCCGCACGCCCGCGCCGTCTTGTGTGGGTTGGCCGGTGACCAGACGCTCCAGGCGGCGTGGCATGAAGGGGGGCGTAGGCGCGGCCGTGGGCGCGGGCCTGGGTTCTGGACGGTCTGAACTGTGCATGCAGGCATTGTGTGGCACCGCGCCGCCGCACCGCCGCGTCACAATGTCGGCGCATGAAGATCCAGCTGCTGTCGGACCTGCACCTTGAGGCGCACCCAGATTTCACACCGTCGCCAGCGCCCGGCGCTGACCTGCTGGTGCTGGCAGGCGACATCGGTTCATACCAGGAGGGAACGCGCCTGGTCGGGACGCAGGACGACGGCGACTTTGGGCTGAGCCGTTTTTCCCCCCGCGCCGATCTGGCCGCGTGGCCCACACCGGTGCTGTTCGTGCCCGGCAACCATGAGTACGACCTGCTGGACTTTGACGAGGCGCACGCCCGCCTGCAAGCGACGTGTGAGCGATTGGGCATTGTGTGGTTGGAGCGCGAGTCATTGGTGCTGTGCGGGGTGCGCTTTGTGGGCACCACGTTGTGGAGCGATTACGACGCATTGGCCAGCATGCCCGAGCCGCGTCCCAAGCCGGCCACCCGCCCGGTACGGCCTGGCAAAGCCAGTGCCGCGCAGGCGGCGGAGGCGCTGGCGCCACCGCCCTCCCCGCTCACCCGGGGTCTGCAGCTGCGTGAAAAAGCCTACCGCGCCGCCAACCACTACCTGCGCAAGGCGGCCACGACCCGAGGCGGTGAGTTATTTCTGGCCGAGCCTATGCGGGCGCAGGCCTTGCTGTGCCAGCAATGGCTGCAAGAAGCGCTGGCCCAGCCCTTTGACGGACCCACGGTGGTGATCACCCACTTCGCGCCCAGCCTTTTGAGCGCGGACCCCCGCTACGGCATGACCCCGGGCACCGCGGGTTTTTGCAACGCGCTCGACAGCCTGTTGCCGGGCGTGGACCTGTGGCTGCACGGGCACCTGCATTGCCCGATCGATTACGTCAGCCAGGGCTGCCGCGTGGTGGCCAACCCGCTGGGCTATGCCCGCAACGGCGAACAAAAAGGCCACCGGCCGGGCTGGTGCGTGGAGGTGCCGCGCCGCAGCGCCCCCCACATCAGCGCGCGGTGAGGCCGTCGAAGCAGCTGCTGATCACCAGTTCCACGATCTCGTCGTGGCTGTGCTGGCCGCCGAGCTGCAAGAACTCCAGCACCGGGTCGCAGGCGCGGGCGTACATGGTGTAGAGCACCGCGATTGGGGGCAGCTGCGGGTTGATGCTGCCGGTGGCCTGAGCCGCTTCGATCCAGCCGCCCAGCGTGTCGCTCACGTCCATGAGGCCGTTGAGGTAGTCGGGCGTGTCCATCAGCGTGGCGCGCAGCGACGAGTTGTGGCTGGGCAGCGACGGCATTTCGCCCGAGAGCTGCAGCGCCATGGTCCAGCGCGCCACCATCTTGAGTTTGTCCAAGGGAGCCAAGCCCTCTGGCACGGTGTGGACGAAGGCCTGCGCTTGCCGCATGACCCGTACCATCGCCGCTGAAGCGAGTGCTTCCTTACTTGGAAAGTGTTTGTATAGGCTGGCTTTGGCGATGCCCACTGCGGCGGCCACCTCGTCCACGGTCATCGCGTCAAAGCCTTTTTCGGCCAGCAGGCGGTTCACCGTTTGCACGATGGCGTCCTCCCTGGCCTGCAGCATTTGTTCGCGGAACGACAGCCGCACCGGTGCGCTGGTGCCAGGTGGCGTGGCGCTTTGCGGCGTGGGCGGGGAAAGTTGGGTCTGGGGCATGGCGCATTTTAGGCGGGGGCGTCTTTTTTTGGGCGCGGCGTCTTCGGCGTGACTGGCTTGTCTGTGCGGTGCCGATGGCTCATGTGCACGGATATTGCTTTCGGTGTCACAGACTGAATCAACGGGGAGGTTGACCATGGGCCACTCGCTACAACACGGCAAAGACGCACTGTTCTGGTTCGCTGCGGTGCTGGCGGCGTGTTTGCTGGCGCTGGGTTTTCCCAGCGAGCGCAGCGTGATGGGCAGCTTGCCACCGCTGACCGCCAGCGACTTGAACCACCAGCGCCTGCAGTTGCCCGCCGACCTCAGGGCCGACCGCACGCTGTTGTTGATCGGATTTGACCGCTCGCACGCGGCAGAGCTGGACACCTGGGTGCGGGGCTTGCGTTTGAAAGAGCGTGGCGACGTGGCTTGGCTGCGCATGCCGGTGATCCAAGACCCGGGCAACGCCAGCCACCGCGAGGCCATGGAAGCCATGCTCACCGCCCGGTATCCCCTCCCCGGCGAGAGGGCCCGGCTTGTGCCGGTGTTCACCGACCGCGACCGGTTCGTGCGCCACGCCGGTTTGAGCACCAGCGCCCTGCCCCACGCGGTGGTGCTGGGCCGCAACGGCGAGGTGCTGGCCCGTGTCGAGGGCGGCTTCACCGAGGACAAGGCCCACGCGCTTCGCGACACCTTGGCTCTGGGCGACCGCTGACGAAAGGGACCGGGCCTCGGTCCTGATGCTATTTATCGCATAGCGCTCAGACCAGATTCCACGTGGGCTGATCCACCAAACGACCCGGTTTTTTTGCTGCAGGCGGTTTGGGCCCTCAACAGGGTGCGTTTAACGGGGTGTGTTTTCTGGCGGCAGGCTGGTGTCTAACATTGGGTCTGTCCACGGCAGGTCTTCGGGCGGGGGGGCGGTGCTTGGCTCGGTCGCAGGATCGGGCGATGGAACGGGGTCAGGAACCGGTGCTGGAGATGGTGCAGCAGTGGCTGGCCAGTGGGCACGGACCCAGGTGAGCAGGTCGGCCCACATCGTGTCGGCCTCGGCCTTGGCGGGTGGCTGGGTGGCGCTCGGCAGCTCGATCGTCACGACCGGCATGCCTCGGTGCACGCCACCGTAGTGGCCGAGCGAGCCGGGGTAAATGCCCAGCGGGTCGAGGTGCAACCGGCCGATGCGCCGCGGCGGGGCCATGGCTGGGCCGTCAAAGTCCAACAGGCCGTAGGGCGCATGAAGGCTCACGATCAGCTGAGGCTGGAAGCGCGCCATCTCGGCGTGCAGGAATCGCGATTCGGGTTCCGACAGGGGCGTGGGCCCAGGGTAGCGCCGGGGGTCTTTGCGGGCGCGTTGCTCCCAGTAAATCCGGCTCTCGCGGGTCCAATTGGGCGTGGGGAAGTTGCGGTTCAGGTCCACGCCGCGGGCGTTGGTGCGTTGCGGCGCTGGGCGGAACATGCCGTCGGGGTTGAGCACTGGCAGGAAGCGCCAGTGCACCCCCGCTGGGTGGGCGTCCGCCAGTGCCAGCCAGCGCATCGCCAGGCTGGAGGCTGACATCTCGTCGCCATGCAGCCCGCCCACCACCAGCACCCGCAGCCGGGCGTCGGGCGCTGCCACATCGCGCCAGTAAAAAGGCTGGCCCTGCACAGAGCGCGCGCCGTCTGTGGCCTGCAGCCGCGCTGCCGCGCAATCGCGGTGGGTCAGACCGGGCAGCCAGCGCACCAAGTCCATACAGGCGCGGTGGCTGGTGCTGTGCGGCGGCGGGGCATCGGGGGTCGCCTGGGCGGACCGCACCCAAGCGGTCTGTGCCACCCAGGCGGCCAGCACCCAACACAGCGCGGTTTGCGCCCCACGCCAAGCGCGGTGCACCCATGGCGCTGGTCGCGGCGGGTGCAGGGGGTGCAGAGGGTGCGTCGTCTGGCGAGGCGGGTTGGGGTGTCGGCTGGGGTGGGGCAAGATCGGTGCAGGCGGGGTCACGCGGCGATATTGTGCGGCCGCGCGGGTTGGCGCCACGTCACTGGCCCGGCGGGTCCGTCCCGGCCCGTGCGGCGGGCATTGCATTTGCCCCCCGGGGGCCGGTGGCTTGTGCGCGGGGCCAACGGCGCGGTCGGGCTTCACCAATAATGGCGTCATGAACGCAACTGAACACCCGGCCGAGGTCAATGTGGCCGGGCCCGCGGCCGCCAACGCGGTCCGCACCGACGCCCCGACCCTGGACCCGCGCGCTTTCCGCTCGGCCCTGGGCATGTTCGCCACCGGCGTCACCATCGTCACCGCGCGCCTGCCCGATGGCACACGGCTCGGCACCACGGTCAATTCGTTCAATTCAGTGTCGCTGAGCCCAGCCCTGGTGTTATGGAGCCTGTCGAAAGGCTCCAGCGCGCTGGCTGGCTTTCAGGGTTGCAGCCATTACGCGGTGAACGTGCTGGGCGTCGCACAACAGGCGTTGGCAGAGCGTTTCGCCAGCCGAGTGCCCGACCGCTGGGCGGGTGTCGCGCACGGCGATGGGCTGGGGGGCGCACCGCTGTTGCCCGGCGCGGTGGCGACGTTTGAATGCGCCAACCGCAGTCGCTACGACGAGGGCGATCACGTGATTTTTGTGGGCGAGGTGGCGGCCTGCGGTCACCTGCCGGACGCGGCGCCGTTGTTGTTTCACGGCGGCCGGTTTTACACCGAGCACCCGCTTTGACGGCGGGCGGGGTGCGCGGCGGGGCCGCTCAGCGGCGGCGCGGGGTGGACGGTGTGGCGGGTCCGCGGCCCGCGATGTGGCGGAACGTGATGCGGCCCTTGGTCAGGTCGTAGGGCGACATTTCAAGCGAGACCGCATCGCCCGCGATGATGCGAATGTGGTTCTTGCGCATCTTGCCGCCGGTGTAGGCGACGAGTTCGTGGCCGTTGTCCAGCGTCACGCGGAAGCGCGAGTCGGGCAACACCTCCGACACTTTGCCGTTCATTTCAATCAGTTCTTCTTTGGCCATGGGCGAGGGGTCCTGTTCAGTGGGTGCGTGGCGGTTCAGACATCGGCTCGGGTGCGACCGGCGCTGACCCGGTGTGACGGCGCTGGCCGTTGGGCCTGAGACCCGCTGGACGCTTGGGCAAAAGAGCGGCCAAAGAAAGGACTTGGGGCAGCTTGATCGTGCCGATTCATGAAGCGGTGAGCGAATCGTTGGTTGGATTATAACGAACGACCGCTTTTTGCGGGGTCGCGCACGGGGCATACCGGTGCCGGCCAACCACACGGGCGGTGAAGGTTCAGCGGCTGAATCAAGGCCCTTGGCACGCCCTCAGGCCACACCGCGTGGTGCCGCTGGCACCGCTTGGCGTGGCGTGTTCTTCGCTCGCCACCACCCGGCATCTTGACCCGATGTCGCAGAGGTGTGGCCAGCGGCAACACGGAAATTCACCCGTTATTCGGGCTTTGCGCGGCGCCGTGTGGGCGCTTAATGCACCCATGGCAGACACGAAATTCTTCTGACACGGTTTCCGTCACAGCCGGGCAGGCCCTGCTAAAGCGCTTGATTCATTCAGGACAGTCCCGCGCTGTGACACCCTTTTCTCTCCTCGGGTGTGGTCTTGACCGCTCTTGCCCCGGCCCCTTCACAGGTGCCGGGGTTTTTTCTTGCGCGTTGGCCGCGGCGGTGGATCAAGGCCGTGGCTGGTGGCTGTAGCTGAACGCCACCTGCGCGGGCTGGGCGACGATCGCCAAATTGACCAGCGTGCGCGTCTCGCCGGGGTTGAGCACATGGCCTGCCCGTTCGGCCTCTGGCGTGGGCAGGCCCGCCACGTTGCTGGCCTGGATGCGCAGGTACACGGTCTGTCGCATCCGGCTGCCGTTGCGGCAGGTGATGCTGGTGCGCTGCTCTTCCTCCTGCAGCGTGCGCCGCGCTTCGCAGGCGATCAGCTGGCTGGCGCGCACCGTCACCGGTTCGGGCATTTGGGGCGGTGGTGGCGGGGCCAACACCACCGGCGGGCGGTAGTTCCACGGCGGTGGTTCGACCTTGGCCACCACCCGGGTGCGCAGCTCGACGGGTTTCGGGGCGTCGGACTCGGCCGAGGCCTGGCCATTGCTGGCGTCGTCGCTCCCATCCGGGCGGGTGGCGTCGGGCCCGTCGCCCCGGTCCTCGGCTTTGGCGCTGGGCGTTGGCGCGGCAGGGGTGGCGGGTTTGTCGGCTTTGTCGTCGGCAGGCGCTGGCTTGGCGGAGTCCACGTTTGCCGTGGGCAGTGGGCCGCTTTTGTTGGTGTCGCCCGTCTTGGTCGCCGGCGTGGCCAATGCGGCGGTGGGTGCGGCTGCGACGTCGGGGTTGCTGGCGGTGGTGGCAGGGGTGGCGGTGGCCGAAGCCGCCACGGAGGCCGATGGGGCTGTAGCGGTTGAAGCGGCTGGAGTGGTTGGAAGGGGCACCGATGGGCCTGTGGGCACCGCGGCGGACACTGGTTCAGTGATCTTGGGGCTGGTGGCGATGGGTGGGCGGGTGGAAGCGGGCTTGTCCGGGGTGACGCTGGGGCGTGCGGCGGGGGCCGTCGTGCTGTTTGGCCCAACGATGCTCACGCCGCTGCTGGGGCTGAGGGCAGCCGGGTTGGCACCGCCGCGGGAGGCTGTATTGGCCGCCGCGCTGGCCGTGCCGGTGGCGGCTGGTCGTGCCAGCGGCAGCGTGGGTGTTGCCGTGGTCACAGGGGCAGCGGGTTTGACGGGTGGGTTGCTGGTGGTGCTGGTGCCTGTGTTGGTTTTGGCGCTGGCATTGGCGACGGTTTGGCCAGCAGTGGTCTGCGGGGTCGCTGAGGCAGCGTCCTGGGTGGGTTTGGCAGGCCGTGGGATGGGCGTGCCGAAGACATACGGTTGTGGCTTGGGGGGCGCTTCTGGTGGGGGCAGCAGTTCCGGTGGCAGAGCGCAGCCGGCCAGCGTGCTCAGCACGCCTGCTGCGCACGCGGCCCGCCAGAGACCTGTGAGGCGACGCCGTGACGGCGTGTGGTCATCGCGGGCGTTCGTGGTGAGTTGGAACGGGCGTGTCAACAGCGAGGGCGTGGGCAACAAGGGCGCGTGAAGCGAGGGCGGGAGAGGCAGAAAAAAGCGCGTGGTCATACAGGGGCGGGGCGTCGAGGAGCGGGGCGGCGGAGGCATCGGGCAAGCGAGGCGCCCTGGTCGTGCGTTGAGTATCGGTGAAGTCTGTGACAAGTCGCCTGAAGCGGGCATGAATGCATGGGGCTTGCGCACCATCAGGGCGCCGCCTTGTGGGTGTACCAAATGTCCGCCCGTGCCGGGCGGCTGGTGGCGACCAATGTGGCCAAGCGGCGTTCTGACCGCGGGGCGATGCGGTGGCCATGCGGGTGTGCGGCGGCGTCGGGCAGGCCAGACATGCCGATGGCGTCTATGGTCAGTTGAACGATGTGGCTACGGTGGCTGTGGTTGCGGCAGCTGATGGTGATGGTTTCCACCACCGCGTCTCGGGCCTTGTCGATGGCCCGGAGGGCGTGGGCGCCAAGTTGTGAGTCGGCAATGGGGTCGCGGCGGCGAACCGCTTGGCAGCGCACCGACGGTGGGACCACGGCAACGGGCGGTGTGGCGGACTTGCGGCGCGGGCGTTCTGGCTGTGGCACACCGTTGGGCACCGGCATGTCGACGATGGGACCGAGGGCATCGGCGTCGCTGAGTGCCTCGACCGTGACCATGAGGCGCGTCGGCAGGGCCTGGTGCGGCACGCTGGCCCCTGTGTCTGGTGGCGGGCTGGGCGCATGCGGTGCGGGCGGCGGGGTGGGTCGGGCGCTGGGGGCGGGGGTGGTTGTACAGCCGCCCATTGCCAGGGCGGCGAGCAGGGTCAGGGCGAGGTGTTGGGCCGGGGGCATGCGGGTTGGGTGGGGTGGCTCGGCGCGTGGCGGGCGTTGGCGTGGCGGGCGTTGGCGTGGTGGGCGTTGGCTTGGTGCAGAACGGCGGGTGCTGTGCTGTGGCGGCGAGGTGTGTAAGCGCTGTGTTGGCGCGGTGTTTGGCTTGGGCCCGTCAAAGGCCCAGGCTTTTATCCGGGACGACATCATGCCCAACTGCCAGCGGCGCAAAGGCCAGAAATGCGCCCAATCACGCCGGTGAATCGCTGGCTGATGGTGGGGGCCTTGCCCGAGGGGTGGGCCAAATGGGCGAATCTCCCAGTGCGTGGATCACCCAGCGCTGTGGGGGCTCATGGCGTTGGCGCCTCAGCGCTGGCCGATCCGCACCGCGCCAAACACGGCCTGTGCTTCTCGCGGCAGGCAACGCCAGTACGCGGGGTGGGCCTCGACCTGGGCGCCCAAGGCCGCAGCGGCTTCCCAGCCCCAGCGGGGCTTGTATAAGAAGGCGCGGGCCAGCGCCACCAGGTCGGCGTCGCCGGAGGCGACCACCGCTTCGGCCTCTTGCGGCGTGGTGATCAGGCCGACGGCGGTGGTGGCCAGGCCCGACTGCGCCTTGATCTGCTTGGCAAAGCCCAGCTGGTAGCCGGGCCCGATGGCGATCTTCTGCTGCGGCGACACGCCGCCCGAGGAAACGTGCACGAAGTCGCACCCCGCCGCCTTCAAGCGCTGCGCGAAAGTGGCGGTTTGGTCCACGTCCCAGCCGCCGTCCACCCAGTCGCTGGCCGACACGCGGACGCCTAGCACGCCACTGAACGCCTGACGCACCGCCGCGAAGACCGCCAGCGGGAAGCGCATGCGGTTGTCCAGCGGGCCGCCAAATTCGTCACCGCGTTGGTTGGCCAACGGCGACAAGAACTGGTGCAGCAGATAGCCGTGTGCCGCGTGCAGTTCGACCGCTTCGATGCCGAGCCGGTCGGCGCGCTGGGCCGCCCGCACGAAGGCGTCGATCAGCCGTTGCAGCCCTGCCGCGTCGAGCGCTTCGGGGGCGGTTTCGTTGGGCAGGTGGGGCAGCGCCGAAGGCGCCACGGTGGCCCAGCCGCCCTGCCCTGCGGCCAGCAGTTGGCCGCCTTGCCACGGTACGGCGCTGGACGCCTTGCGCCCCGCATGGGCGAGCTGGATGCAGACGGGCACCTTGGGCGCCAGCGCGCGGGCGCGCGCCAGTGTGGCCCCCAGGGCGTGTTCGGTGCGGTCGTCCCACAGGCCGAGGCAGCTGGGCGTGATGCGGCCTTCGGGCGTGACGGCGGTGGCCTCCAGGGTGACCAGCCCCGCCCCGCTGTTGAGCAGGCTGGTCCAATGGGCGAGGTGCCAGTCGGTGGCGTCGCCATCGCGGGCCGAGTATTGGCACATCGGCGCCACCACCAGGCGGTTGGCCAAGGCGAGTCCGCCGCGTGGCGAAGGCAGGGGAAAGGGGGTGAACAGGGTGCTCATGCGCGGGTCGGTTGGGTGGTGGCGAAGGGGTTGGGGCGGGCGTGGTGTGGGGTTCTGCGGGGCGCGGGTGCTGGCGCTTGGGTTGGCGCCTCGCTTGCGAGCATGGTGACCCCAATTGACGCACCTATCTTATGCGGCGACGCCATCCCCCGAGGGTTTGCGGGGGTTTGGTGTGTGGTCACACGGTGTGCGCAGGCCTGGCCTACACTGCGCTCAACCCGGACCGGTTGCGGCGACGCGCCCACCGGGCAACACCCAC
Source organism: Comamonadaceae bacterium (assembly GCA_027490925.1). Taxonomy (GTDB): domain Bacteria; phylum Pseudomonadota; class Gammaproteobacteria; order Burkholderiales; family Burkholderiaceae_C; genus PCRC01. The sequence continues at coordinate 44,090 of JAIXXF010000001.1, read as the reverse complement.
CTGGCGGGGCTCCCGCCCCGCCCCACCCCCCACCCGAGGAGACCCAATGTACTTGATGCAATACGGCCGCCACCCCATCGCCCACGATGGCAGTGCCACCGAATCCACCACCCCCACCGCTTTCAGCCGCCGCTTTGTCATGACCTCTTTGGCCAGCGGTTTTGCGGTGGCGACATTGCCAGTGTCGGCCCAGACCATCACCACCGACGCCAAGGGCCTGGTGGCGGGCGAGGTGAGCATCCCGGTGAAGGACGGCAAGATCCCTGGCTACGTGGCCCGTCCGGCCAAAGCCGGCAAGCACCCGGTGATCCTGGTGGTGCAGGAGATTTTTGGTGTGCACGAGCACATCAAGGACATGTGCCGCCGTTATGCCAAGCAGGGCTACTACGCCATCGCGCCGGAAATGTTTGCGCGCCAGGGCGATGTCAGCAAGCTGACCGACATCCAGACCATCTTGTCGACCGTGGTGTCCAAGGTGCCCGATGCTCAGGTCAATGCCGACCTGGACGCCGCGCTGGCGTTTGCCAAGGCCAGCGGCCACGCCAACACCGACAAAGCCGGTCTGGTGGGTTACTGCTGGGGCGGCCGCACCGCCTGGGTGTACGCCAACCACAACCCCAGCCTGAAAGCGGCTGTGGCCTACTACGGGCTGCTGGAAGGTCTGAAAGATGGCAACCTGCGCACCCAAGACCCGATCGACTTCGCCAGCAACGTCAAGGTGCCGGTACTCGGCTTGTATTCGGGCATCGACGCGTTCGTGAAGCAGGAAACCATTGCCAAGATGCGTGGCTTGGTGAACAAGGGCACCAGCGGTTCAGAGATCGTGGTGTTCCCCAACGTGGACCACGGCTTCAACGCCGACTACCGCCCCACCTACGACAAGGCCGCCGCCACCTACGCGCAGAAACTGGCCAACGACTGGCTCAAAAAGCACGGCGTCTGACGCCTGGCGCTGCCCCCGAGGAGCAGGCCCGCGGGGTTGCCTGCTCCGTGCTCCTGGGTGTGGTTTCTTCGGCGTCCCGCGTGCGTCCCTCAAGGCGCCGCGGCGACGACGCAAAAACCGCTCAAAAACGGCCGCACGGATATTTGGCGGTGTGTTTTTAAGAATAAATGTGTCCTAGCCCACGCCCAGCCTCATTTTTCAGCTATCAAGAACAGAGCATCTTGGGCTGGTGCGTCAGTCCGTTGTCTGTTACTGGTGACCGGTGATCCTTGACCAGTGGCGTGGCCGATGCCGGACCCGTCCACTCCCCGACCGAGGCCCCCTTCACCCAGCGGTGGACCGCGTCATGCGTTCGCTTTTCCAGTACACGTCGTCGCCGCCATCCATGCGGTTGAGCACGCGTGCGAGCACAAACATCAGGTCGCTCAGGCGGTTGAGGTACTGACGGGGGTTGTCTTTCAGCGCTTCTTCAGCGCCCAGCGCGACCACCGCCCGCTCGGCCCGGCGCGCCACGGTGCGACAGACGTGGGCCAACGACGCGGCGCGGGTGCCTGCGGGCAAGATGAACTCTTGCAACCGTGGCAACGCCGCGTTGTGTTCGGCCAGTGCTTCGTCCAGTGCCAGCACCGCTTCGCCCTTGAGCAGCTCAAAGCCGGGAATGCTGAGCTCGCCGCCCAGGTTGAACAACTGGTGCTGGATCTCCACCAGCAGCGTGCGGACCGGGTCGGGCAGCGGCTCGCACAGCAGCACGCCAATGTGCGAGTTGAGTTCGTCGACCTCGCCCATCGCATGCACGCGGAGGCTGTTTTTGCTCACCCGGGTGTTGTCCCCCAGGCCGGTGGTGCCGTTGTCTCCGGTGCGGGTGGCGATTTGTGTGAGGCGGTTGCCCATGGGCGATCTCCTGTCGGTGGGTGTGGGTGGCTGCCAGCGGGGGGTGGCCGATGGCAGTGGGTCGGTGGAAGGTTGTTGGGTGGTGCGATTGCTGGGTCAGCCTGGGCCGCGCAATTTGTCGATCAGGCCGTTCAGGGCGTCGAGCGAGCCGAACTGGACCGCGAGTTCGCCCATTTCTTCCACCCGGCCGTGGCGCTTGACGCGCTTTTTCACCCGCACTTCGACCGCTGCGGCGAGCAGGTCCGACAGCTCTTCTTCCACCCTTTTTAGGTCGCGCGACTTTTCTTTTTTGGGCTTGGGCGCCACCAGGTTGAACTCGGCGCTGAGCTTTCTGACCAGCCCTTCGGCCTCGCGCACCGACAATTTTTTGGCGCTGATCTGGTGGCCTGCTGTGATCTGCGCGGCGCGGTCCAGCGCCAGCAAGGCGCGGGCGTGACCCATGTCGAGGTCACCCGCCATCAGCATGGTCTGCACCGGCTCGGCCAAGTTCAAAAGCCGCAGCAAGTTGCTGGCGGCGCTGCGCGAGCGCCCCACCGCTTGGGCGGCGAGTTCGTGGGTGAGACCGAATTCTTTGACCAGACGCTGCAGGCCCTGGGCCTCCTCCAGCGGGTTGAGGTCTTCGCGCTGGATGTTTTCGATCAGCGACATCGCGGCGGCAGACTCATTGGGCACGTCGCGCACCAGCACGGGCACGCTGTCCAGACCAGCGAGTTTGGCGGCGCGGAAACGCCGCTCGCCCGCGATGATCTCGTACTTGCCTTGGTGGTCACCGTCGTTCAGGCGACGCACCAAGATCGGCTGCATGATGCCCTGCGCTTTGATGCTTTCGGCCAGCTCGTAGAGCGCGCCTTCATCCATGCGGGTGCGGGGCTGGTACTGGCCGGGCACCAGCTCGGTGAGCGCCAGGGTGCTGGGCACACCGGCGGGGTCGGCCGGTGCGCCACCCTCGGTGGCGGTGGGGCCGAGCAGGGCTTCGAGGCCGCGGCCCAGGCCTTTGGGTTTTTTGGTGACCATGTTCAATCTTTCGGTGTCATCAGGGCGTGCAGCCATTGCAGGCCTTCGGGCCAGTCGCCCAGGCCCGCCTCGGCATTGAGGTGGCCCGACTCGCCTGCGTCGACCAGCGCGGCGCCCCAGGCGCTGGCGCAGGTTCGGGTGTGTTCGGGGCTGGAAAAAGGGTCGTTGCGGCTGCACACCACGGTGCTGCGGAACGGCAAACGCGTCAACACGGGTGGGGACCAGCCGGGAAGGTGCGGGGCCAGGTCCTCGCGTGCGACATCGGGTGGGGCGACCAGCAGGGCCGCTTGCACCCGCTGGGTGTAGCGTGAGTGGGCCGCCCAGGCCGCCACGAGCAGGCAGCCCAGGCTGTGTGCCGCCAGCACCACTGGCGTGCGGGCGGCGAGCACGGCCTCTTCCAAGCGTGCGGACCAGTCGCCCCGCAGCGGGCGTTGCCAGTCGTGCTGCTCGACCCGAGTGTGGCCGTGCCGCTTTTCCCACAGGGTCTGCCAATGGCCCGGACCGCTGTTGTGCCAGCCGGGAAGCAGCAGCACCTGGGGTTCGGCCGGGATGAGGTGTGGCATGGGGGCTGGTTGCCGCAATGGCAGCGGGGTTGGGAGGTGCTCAGGGCAATGGTGTCTGATGGGCTGGCTTCGGCCGACGTGTCACATCGAGCGGATGCGCTGCACCATTTCTTCTGCGAACGCCACGTAGGCTTGGCTCCCGCGGGCCGAGGGGTCGAAGGTCACGCCCGGCAGGCCGTAGCTGGGTGCTTCGGCCAGGCGGACGTTGCGCGGGATCACGCTGTTGAACACCTTGTCGCCGAAATGCGCCTTGAGCTGGTCGCTCACCTGCACCTGCAGGGTGATGCGCGGGTCAAACATGACGCGCAACAAGCCGATGATGAGCAGGTCTTTGTTCAGGTTGGCGTGCACCTGCTTGATGGTGTTGACCAGGTCGGTGAGGCCTTCCAGCGCGAAGTATTCGCATTGCATCGGGACGATCACGCCGTGCGCGGCGCACAGGCCGTTGAGCGTCAGCATGCTGAGGGACGGCGGGCAGTCGATCAGCACAAAGTCGTAGTGGGCGTCTGCTTCGGCCAGGGCCGTCTTGAGGCGTTTCTCCCGCCGCTCGACGTCCACCAGCTCGACCTCCGCTCCGGCGAGCTCACGGTTGGCGCCGAGCACGTCGTAGCCGCACTTGTCGCTTGTCGCGCGCGCCTCCACCACCGAGGCGGACTCCAGCAGCACGTCATACACCGAGAGCCGGAGTTGCCGCTTGTCGATGCCTGACCCCATGGTCGCATTGCCTTGCGGATCGAGGTCCACCATCAACACCCGTTGCCCCACCTTGGCCAGCCCCGCTGCCAAATTGACGGTGGTGGTGGTTTTGCCAACGCCACCCTTTTGGTTGGCAACGCAGAAGATTTTGGCCATTCGACGGTCTCGAAGCGGTGGGTGGGCGGGCGTGGCGGGTGTGCTTGGCCCGCGCGGTGCGGGCCCTGTGTGTGAGGGAGTTTACGACGAGGCCTTGGCGGTGATGTCGTCGCCACCCTTAGCGGTTGCATTCTTGCGCATCCAGACGATGCAGCGTTCGGCGTTCAACCCTGGCACGGTGAGTGGTTCCACGTGGAACACCTCCACCGATGGTGGCAGCGCCGCGATTTCGTCGACCGGGTATTTGCCCTTCATGGCGAGCCAAATGCCGTCGGGAGCCAGCGCGTCGGCCGACCACGCGGTGAAGTCTGCCAGCGATGCAAATGCCCGGGCGCACACCACGTCGTACTGGCTGTCGCGCAACGACTCCACTCGCGCGTGCAGGCCCTGTAGATTGCGCAGCCGCAGCTCGACCGCCACCTGTTGCACAAATGCTGCCTTCTTTGCCACCGTGTCGACGCAGGTCACGTTGGCATCGGGTCGCGCGATGGCGATCACCACACCCGGTAGGCCTGCCCCGGCGCCCACGTCCAGCACCTTCAGCGGCTGGTCGGGGCGCTGGGTCTGCAAGGGTGCGAGCACGCTCAGGCTGTCCAGCAGGTGGTGGGTGCGCATTTCGGCGGGGTCGCGCAGCGCGGTCAGGTTGTAGACCTTGTTCCATTTCTGGATCAAGTCGAGGTAGTTTTGCAAAAGCTGAAGCTGGGTCTCGGTGAGCGATAGCCCCGTCCTCAGCCCCAGCCCCAGCGCCTGCAAGGGCAAGCCATGCGCGGCGTGGCCACTCATCGGGCGGCCGCAGGTTCGTTGGTGCTGACGCCTGTGGCGGCAACCGGTTTGGTGCCCGAAGTCGCAGCGAATTCCCTGAAGCCGCCCTTCTTCAGGTGAATCATCAGCAGCGAGATGGTCGCAGGGGTCACCCCTTGGATGCGCGACGCATGGCCGAGGGTTTCGGGGCGGTGCTTGTTCAGTTTCTGCCGCGCCTCGAAGCTGAGTGACGCGACCTGCATGTAGTCCAGTTCGGGCGGCAGTTTGAGGTGTTCATAGTGGCTGGCGCGGGCCACCTCGTCTTTTTGCCGGTCGATGTAGCCGGAGTATTTGGCGGCGATTTCCACCTGCTCGATCACACTGGCGGCCAGGCTGTCGGCCGGGCTGTCCGGGGGCAGGTCGGGGTTGACGTAGTGCCCATCCGCCAGCGACATCAAAGCGGTGTATCCCACGTCCGGGCGGCGCAGCAAATCGGCGAGGTTGTACTCGTGGTCAATGGCCTTGCCAAGTACCCGCTCGGCTTCATGGGCGGCGAGGTTTTTGGGGCTGACCCAGATGCTCCGCAGGCGCTCTGTTTCACGTGAAACAGCCTCCCGCTTGCGGCAAAAGGCGTCCCAGCGGGCGTCGTCCACCAGGCCCAGGCGGCGGCCGGTTTCGGTCAGGCGGGCATCGGCGTTGTCTTCGCGCAGCTGAAGGCGGAACTCGGCGCGGCTGGTGAACATGCGGTAGGGCTCGGTCACGCCCTTGGTGATCAGGTCGTCCACCAGCACGCCGAGGTAGGCCTCGTCGCGGCGCGGCAGCCAGGCCTCTTGCTCCCGGCACTGCAATGCGGCGTTGATCCCAGCGAACAAACCCTGGGCCGCAGCCTCTTCGTATCCGGTGGTGCCGTTGATCTGCCCCGCAAAGAACAACCCGCCGATCTGGCGAGTCTCGAAGCTGCTCTTCAACGAACGCGGGTCGAAATAGTCGTATTCGATCGCATAGCCTGGCCGAAGAATGTGCGCGTTCTCCAGCCCAGGCATAGAGCGAACCAGCGCGTACTGGATGTCGAACGGCAGGCTGGTGGAGATGCCATTGGGGTAGACCTCGTGGGTGGTCAGGCCCTCGGGCTCCAGAAAAATCTGGTGGCTGTCTTTGTCGGCAAAGCGGTTGATTTTGTCTTCCACGCTGGGGCAGTAGCGCGGACCCACGCCGTCGATCTTGCCGGTGAACATCGGGCTGCGATCAAACCCGGAGCGAATGATGTCGTGGGTGCGTTCGTTGGTGTGGGTGATCCAACACGGCACTTGCTGCGGGTGTTGGCTTGCCTGTCCCATGAAGCTGAACACGGGAACATGCTTGCCCGCGCCGCCGGGCATGCCATCGCCGGGTTGCTCGGTGCATTTGGAATAGTCGATGCTGCGGCCGTCCAGCCGCGGCGGTGTGCCGGTTTTCAGTCGGCCCTGCGGCAGTTTCAGCTCTTTCAAACGGGCGCTGAGCGAACTCGCCGGGGGGTCGCCCGCGCGGCCCGCCGCGTAGTGGTTGAGTCCGACATGGATCTTGCCGTCCAAAAAAGTGCCCGCCGTCAGCACCACCGTGCGGCTGCGAAAGCGGATGCCCACCTGCGTGACAGCGCCCACCACCCGGTCGCCTACCCCTGTGGTCTCCACCATCAGGTCGTCAACCGCCTGCTGGAACAGCCACAAATTCGGCTGGTTCTCCAGCCGGTGGCGGCTGGCCGCCTTGTACAACATCCGCTCGGCCTGGGCGCGGGTGGCCCCCCCCGCTGGCCCCTTGGAGCTGTTGAGGATGCGGAACTGGATGCCGCCCTCGTCGGTGGCGGCGGCCATCGCGCCGCCGAGCGCGTCCACCTCTTTCACCAGGTGGCCCTTGCCAATGCCGCCGATGCTGGGGTTGCAGCTCATCTGCCCCAGCGTTTCGATGTTGTGGGTGAGCAGCAGCGTTTTGCAGCCCATGCGGGCGGCGGCCAGCGCGGCTTCGGTCCCGGCATGGCCACCGCCAACGACGATCACATCAAACTCTTGCGGGTAAATCATGGGGCACTTTCGCGGTGGCGGGCGGCAGCCAGTGGCGGGCGGTCAGCCCAGGCGGCGGGGGCAGGCTGCAAGCGGTGGCTTCTGAGCAGTTGGGTCACTGGAGCGTGTGTGGGGTCAACAAGTACTACTTTTGTCGACTTTGTCACGGGTGGTGGTCCGCGCCGCCCCACGTTCGCCCGTTGCTGTATTTTAATGAGGTCTTACCCGGTGGTGGTGTTCATGCTGGTTTTCGGTCGTTGTGAACCTGGGAGTTGGGGCGTTTTCCCCCGTTTCTTCCGCATCAAGGCGTGGACGACCCACGCCGATACTTTCGATGCGGGTCGACGGTGTCTGGCCCATCCCACCCCCATCGGAAAGGTCCCCATGAAAACCATCCAAACCCTCGTCGCGACCGCCTGTCTGGCCTGCCTGGCGTTCACCGCGCACAGCAGCGACGAGCCCGTCCGTGCCACCTTCGGCGGCGGCGTCGTCGAGGCCGAGGCCACCATCCCGCAATCGCTGTGGCTCAGCGATCACCCCTCATCAAGCAGCGCCAAGGTCTTGGCCGCCCAACCCGGGCAGCCGTCGAGCGACGCCGCCAAAGGCCAGGCGCGGGCCGCTGCGTTCGCCGACGGCGCCAGCACGATGCTGGGCCTGGCCAACGGGCTGGTCGAATTGAACCCGATCATGCCCGTCTCGCCGCTGGGCATTGCCATGGTGACCGCCGGGAAAATGGGTTTGGCCAACTGGGCCGACACCTTGCCCGAAGCCGAGCGGGCCGAAACCCTGCGCACCATGAGCGCCACTTTTGGCGGTGCTGCCGTCAACAACTTGCTGACATTGGCGGTGGGGGCCTCGCCCATTGGCCTGATCGGCGGCCTGATTGCGGGCGCTTACTTCTGGAATGACACAGACGCCAAGCTGCAGAAAGAGGCCGAAGACAAACGCGCCTACTACATGGCCAAGGCCCAGGAGCACCACCGCGCGGTCATGGCCGCATGGAACGCGAGCGCCCAAGCGCAAGGCGTAACCACCCGCTTGGTCGCAGGCCAAGACCTCGGCACCCTGGACGGCAACCCCGCCACCGACCTGCGGGCCGCGGTGCAGGCGGGCCAGCCGGTGGCTGCCACCAAACCAGCACAACCGGTGCAAGTGGCGCACAACTTCACCGTGTTGACGTCCAAGCCGTCCAACAACTTCGCCCCGGTGGTCGCCCCGGCCGCGCCCACCCCTGCGCCCGAGTTCACCCCCGTGCTGGACCACGCCCCGCTGGAAGCCTGGCCCGCGGACGAGCAGCCCCAGACGGTGACGCTGCCCCGCCCGATCAGCTGACCCACGCAGGCCAACCGGCCCAGTCAGCCTCGCCTGGCCGCAGCAAACAGGCAGGGTCTGTGTCCGACGTTGGCCGAATGAGCGGCTCCTGGCCCGCATCGCCCACCCTTCGGCGCGCCATTCCCCTCCTCATTCCCCACCTCTGAGCGCCGACCTGGTCCCGTCTGGCGTGCCTGGTGCGGCTATGCTGGTGGCTCCTTTGGAGCCCACCCCATGCACATCCCCTCTTTGAAAGACAGCGTCAGCCCGGACGAATGGCAGCTGCGCTGTGACCTCGCCGCCTGTTACCGCTTGGTGGCTCTGTACGGTTGGAGCGACCTGGTGTTCACCCACATCTCCGCCCGCGTGCCGGGGCCAGAGCACCATTTTCTGATCAACCCCTACGGGTTGATGTTCGACGAGATCACGGCCTCGTCGCTGGTCAAGGTGGACGCGGCGTGCAACAAGCTCAGCGAGTCGCCCTTTCCGGTCAATCCAGCGGGTTTTGTGATCCACAGCGCGGTGCACGATGCCCGGCCGGACGTGCAGTGCGTCCTGCACACGCACACCCGTGCGGGCGTGGCGGTGGCGGCACAGCGCGCAGGCGTGTTGCCAATCTCGCAACAGTCCACCTTTGTGCTGGGCGCCATCGCGTACCACGATTACGAAGGCGTGGCCTTTCGCGACGAGGAGAGGCCGCGCCTGGTGGCCGACCTCGGCCAGGCCAACTTTCTGGTGTTGCGCAACCACGGCTTGCTCACCACCGGCAAAACGATTGCCGACGCATTTTTGAACATGTACCTGTTCGAAAGCACCTGCCAGATCCAGGTCGCCGCGCTGGCCGGTGCGTCAGACACCAGCCACCTGACGCAGGTGAGTCCCGCCATCGTCGCCGGGGTGGCCGAGTCCATGCGGGTGCAAACCAGCGGCCTGGGCGGCGCGTTCGTCTGGCCCGCGCTGCTGCGCAAACTCGCCCGCGCGGGCAGCGACCACTGTGTTTGACGCCTTCAATGCGCTATTGAATCAATAGCAATACAGTCAAGCTTTACGAGGGCTAACGGCCGAATCGGTTCAAAGAAATCGCCCAAATCGCTCACGCAGGTCGGTTTCCCCCGATTTTTAGTGGCCGGTCTGTGCCCTCACGGCGCGGCGGGCGCCGCGCGGGGCAACGGCCGTTGACGCCACGCCAGCCATGCGCCCAACCACAGCGCACCAGCCGACACCCCCAGGCCGCGTGCCAGCCCCCCTGCGCTGTCGGCGATCCAGCCCACCACCGTGGGGCCAACGATCTGCCCGGCGGCGAACACGGTGGTGAACGCGCTGATGCCCGCCGCCCAATGCCCAGCGGGCAGGTTGTGCCGCACCAGGGCCGTGGTCGACGCCACCACCGACAGCATCACCCCACCGAACACCAGGCCCGACACCCACACCACCGGCGTCGCCGCGGTCAGCGCGGGCAGCAGCGTGGCCGCGCCCAACAAGGCATTCAAGGTGGCCAGCGCCTCGCCGCCCTTTGCGCGGTCCAACAGGCCGGCCCACAGGCGCGACGACACCACCACCGCCACACCGAGCAGCGTGTAGAACACCGTCACCTCGTGCTCGCCCGCCCCCCGTTCGCGCAGCAGCGCGACCACGAAGGTCATGTAGCCGATGTAGCCCGCGCCGAACAGCGTGTACCCTGCCAGCGCAAAACGCAGCGGACGCCAGCGAAGTGGTGTGGCCTCCCCCGCCGTGGCGTTGGCCGCTCCGTTCAGCCGTTGCAGGGCCCGCGCCGGCCACACCAGCACCGCGCTTGCACAGCCGCAAGCCAGCGCCAACGCCCACCACGCCCAGGCCCAGCCGTGAGCCCGGCCTTGCGCCGCGTGCAGCGCCTCCGGCACCAACAGCGCCGACAGCGCGATGCCCAATCCAGTGCCCCCGTAGTAGAGCCCAATCAGCCAACCGCTGCATGCCGGGCGCACCGCCCCCAGCTGCGCGGCCAGCAGGCCCCCGGCCACGAACGTGAAAGCGCTTGCCACCCCGGCGAGGACACGCTGCACCATCAGCAGGGCCGCGTCGGTCACCAATCCGCTGAGCCCCATGAACAGGCTGGCGAGCACCGCGCCGGACAGCAGCAACCGCCCTGCGCCCACACGCCGCAGCAACCACGGCGTGGCGAGTGCCCCCAACAGGTAGCCGAGCGCGTTGGCGGTGTTCATCGCACCCGCGAGGGTGTACGACCAGCCCAGGTCGGCGCGCATCGGTGGCAGCAGCAGACCGTAGGAAAAGCGGGTGATGCCGAGCGAAATGGCCGCCCCGAGCGACAGTGCCAATGCCAAGGCGGTCAGCCGGCCGTCGGACCAAGTCGCAGGCGGCGCTGGGTGGGTGTGATCGGCCTGGGGCATATGGACCGATTCTGCGGCAGAAAAAAAGCCGCCCGGGTTTGTGGCCCGGGCGGCTGGTGCAGGCCCGGGTGGGGGCCCAACAACAAAAGGGTGCTGACTGAACGGCCGTCAGGCCGCCAGGCGTTGCTCGATCTGTGCCTTGGTGGCGGTCAGTTCCGCAGGCAGGTGGTAGGCCAATTGCTGGAACAGCTCTTCGTGCAGCTTCAGTTCGGCCTGCCACGCGGCTTTGTCGATGCTGGTCACGGTGTTGAACTGCTCGGCGCTGAAGTTCAGGCCCGTCCAGTTGAGCTCCTGGTAGGTGGGGCTGACGCCAAACGCGTGCTCGGTACCGCGGGCTTGGCCTTCCAGGCGGTCGATCATCCACTTCAGTACGCGCATGTTCTCACCATAGCCCGGCCACACGAACTTGCCGTCGTCGCCTTTGCGGAACCAATTGACGCAGAAGATGCCGGGCAGCTTGGCGCCGGACGCCTGCAACTTCTTGCCCAGGTTGAGCCAGTGCTGGAAGTAGTCGCTCATGTTGTAGCCCATGAAGGGCAGCATGGCGAACGGGTCGCGGCGCACCACGCCTTGCTGGCCAAAGGCCGCAGCGGTGGTCTCGGATCCCATGGTGGCGGCCATGTAGACGCCTTCGGTCCAGTTGCGCGCCTCGGTCACCAGCGGCACCGTGGTGGAGCGGCGGCCGCCGAAGATGAAGGCGTCGATCTTCACGCCTTTCGGGTCGTCCCAGGCGGGGTCGAGCGCCGGGTTGTTGGTCGCGGCCACGGTGAACCGGGCGTTCGGGTGGGCGGCTTTGGCGCCGGTTTCTTTGGCGATCTGTGGCGTCCAGTCTTTGCCCTGCCAGTCGATGGCGTGCGCCGGGGCGTCGCCCATGCCTTCCCACCAGACATCGCCATCGTCGGTCAGCGCGACGTTGGTGAAGATCACGTCTTTGTCCAGGCTGGCCATGCAATTCGGGTTGGTCAACGTGTTGGTGCCAGGGGCCACGCCGAAGTAACCGGCCTCGGGGTTGATGGCGCGCAGTGTGCCGTCCGCCTGCGGCTTGACCCAGGCGATGTCGTCGCCGATGGTCGTGACGCGCCAGCCATCAAAGCCCGCGGGCGGGATCAGCATGGCGAAATTGGTCTTGCCGCATGCGCTGGGGAACGCCGCCGCCACGTGGTATTTCTTGCCCTGCGGATTGGTCACACCCAGGATGAGCATGTGCTCGGCCAGCCAGCCCTGGTCTCGCCCCATGGTGGAGGCGATGCGCAGCGCAAAGCATTTCTTGCCCAGCAGCGCGTTGCCGCCATAACCCGATCCGTAGGACCAGATCTCGCGCGTTTCTGGGTAGTGGACGATGTACTTGGTTTTGTTGCAAGGCCAGGCGGTGGCGTCCTTCTGGCCCGCTGCCAGTGGCGCGCCCACGGTGTGCACACAGGGCACGAACTCCCCGTCCACGCCCAGCACGTCGTAAACGCCTTTGCCCATGCGGGTCATGATCTTCATGTTGACGGCCACGTAGGGGCTGTCAGAAAGCTCAATGCCAATGTGCGCGATGGGCGAGCCCAGCGGGCCCATGGAGAACGGCACCACGTACATGGTGCGGCCCTTCATGCAGCCGTCAAACAGTGGGTTCAGGGTGGCGCGCATTTCGGCCGGGTCCATCCAGTTGTTGGTCGGACCGGCGTCTTCTTTCTTGGACGAACAGATGTAGGTGCGGTCTTCGACCCGGGCCACGTCCGACGGGTCGGTCACGGCCAGGAAAGAGTTGGGGCGTTTGACGGGGTTCAGCCGCTTGAAGGTTCCGGCCGCCACGAGCTGGTCGCACAGGCGGCGGTATTCGTCGTCCGAACCGTCGCACCAGTAAATGCTGTCGGGCTTGCACAGCGCGGCCATGTCGGCCACCCAGGCCACCAATTTGGCGTTTTTGACGTGGGCCGGGGCGTTGATTGCCAAGCCTTGCATCGCAGGTGAGTTCATCGGGAGCTCCTAAGTTTGAAAACTGATTTCAAAAAGAGGCTGGTCCACAAACGGTGTGTGACGAGCGCTGGCTTTTTGAAATCGGTCTGATTTCAGCCAAGGGCTCGGTCGGCGGGCGGATGCTGGGGCGGTGTACGCACAGCGCAGGTGTCAAAAGGGGGCGGGTGAGCCCGGCATTTGAACCGCGGGTCGGCCAAGAACCACTATTTTATGAAGGCAGTGTGTCGGTGACCGGGCAGGCAGATGCAAAACCTGCATAACCTTATGCCCGGTCCGGGCGACGGCCCGGGGGCGTCAAGCCATGAAGACGGCGATGAATGCCAGCAAGAACATCAACACCCCACCCACCACCGGCAAAACGATGGGCATTAACGGCACGATGGACTCCACGACGTCGGCCGGGCGGTCGGCATCGTGTGTGGCAGGGGTACTTTGGTGGGGAGCGGACATCTCGTGGTTCCAATCAAAACTGCGGTAATTTTAACCATTCGTCTGTTTTACGAACAGCGCTATGAGGCCAACCCGTGCCAACAGCCGCAGAACAAGGTGAGAATATTCGCCATGTTTGCGCTTTGGCCTGCACCCGCCCGCTGGGATGATCGCCCTGTGTGCGCCGCGTTTCGCCGCACCCGCCCGACCCGCATCGACTCCACCGCCATGCCGTCCCCGAACGCCCGCCGCCGCCGCCCCGCGTTCGCCCGCCGGTCCAGGACCGACCTCGCATGAGCCTGAACGAGGTGATCGCCCAAGAAGAGCTGACCGACGAGGCCGGTGAGGTCGCGTCGCCGCACGACGAGCAACCGCCGACCAACACCGGCGGCGAACTCAACGACATCGCCGCGCTGGCCGCCGAACTGTGCGGCACGTCGCTGGTGGCGCTGTCGCTGATCAACGGCAGCTTGCAGTGGTATACGCCAGAGTCCGGTCTGCGCGCCGACGCGGTGCAAACCGACCTGCTGTTTTGCGCCTACGCGATATGCGATCCCGGTCAAGTGCTGGTGGTGCCCGACACCGAGCAAGATTTGCGTTTTGCCACCAGCCCCTTCGTCAAGGCGGGGCCGCGGGCGCGTTTTTACGCAGGCGCGCCGCTGCTGACCTCCACGGGACAAGGCATTGGTGCGCTTTGCGTGCTGGACACGGCGCCGCGTGACCTGTCACCCGGTCAGCTCAATGGGTTGCAGCTGCTGGCCCGGATGGTGGTCACCCACCTGGAGACGCAGCAGCTGCTCGCGTTCAAAGACCGGGCGTTGCAGCACGAGCGCCGCATGGCGCTGGAGATTCGGGCCCAACTGAGCGCGATCGGCGCGGCGTCGTCAGACATGGTGTCTTTCGTGGACCGCCGTTACATCTACCGCTACGTCAACGACACCTACAAAAAATACATCAACAAGCCGCTCAACCTGATCGAGGGCCACCCAGTGGCCGAAATTTTGGGTGAAGACGCCTTCCGCCGCACTTCCAAACCCCTGCTCGACGAAGCCCTGGCCGGTAACCCGGTGGAGTATGGCTGGACGCTGGTGACGCCCACCAAGGAAGAAAAGCACCTCGACATTTTGTACACCCCAGCGCGGGACACCGCGGGCAACGTGCTGGGCGTGGTGGTGCGGGCACGGGATGTGACCAAATTCAAGGAGCTGGAGGCCAACCTGCGGGCCACGGTGTCGTCGCTGGAACGGGTCAACGCCTTGCAAAAGGAATTCATCTACATCTTGTCCCACGACCTGCGCGAGCCGCTGAACTCCATCATCAATTTTTCGACCATGCTGTCGGCCGACATCGCCGACAAGCTCGACGCCAAAGGCCGCCGTTACCTGGACTTCATCAACAGCGCAGGCACGCGAATGCGGCGATTGCTGGACGACCTGCTCAGCTTTGTGCGCCTAGAGCAGCCGCAAGACGCCTTCACCGATTGCGACCTGAATGTGATCCTGTCTGAAATACAGCAAGACATGGACAGCACCCTGCGCCTGCGCAACGGCACCATCGACGCCGGGCCCATGCCGGTGGTCAAGGCGCACGCCTCCATGCTGCGCTTGCTGCTGCAAAACCTGATCAGCAACGGCATGAAGTTCCAGAAAGCCGACACCCGACCGCTGATCACCGTGACCGCCGAGAGGTTGGAAAAGACTTGGCAAATCAGCGTGCGTGACAACGGCATTGGCATCCCGGCCGACAAGCTGGAGGTGATCTTCCGCCTGTTCCACCGCCTCAACTCGCGCAAAGACTACGAAGGCAGCGGCCTGGGCCTGGCGATGTGCCGCCGGGTGGCCATGTACCATCGCGGCCGCATTTGGGCGGAATCCACCCTCGGCGAGGGCAGTGTTTTTCACGTGGAGCTGCCTGCCGAGGCCGAGCCCGCCACCGTGGACGAACGCGCTGCGGCCGGCCTGGTGTGACCCCCGGTCGCAGAGCACAAGGAGACAAGGTTGAAAAAAATCCGACGCGCCATGCTGGTCGACGACAACGAGGCCGACAACGTGTTCCACGAGATCATGATCACCCGCTCTGGCGCGGTGGAAGAAGTGGTGGTGGCCGAGTCGGGCTTTGAGGCGCTCGACTATTTGAAAAAGCCCGATGCCCCAGAAGTCGACCTGATCTTCTTGGACATCAACATGCCCGGCATGAACGGCTTTGAGTTTCTGGAGCAGTACGCCCACCTGAGCCAAACCCACCCCGCCGCGGTGGTGGTGATGCTCACCTCGTCGCCCTCGGCAGAAGACCACGAACGCGCTCGCCGCTACCCGGCCATCAAGTCCTACATGACCAAACCGCTCAGTGCCGACGCCACCGCCAAGCTGATCGAGCAGTTTTTCTGAGCCCCGCGCGGCACGACCGGTCGCGCCGTTCCGTTCGTTCTTACAAGCCGGTCACCCCATTTGGGCGGTATGCGCCGCATCATGAGGCGGTCCTTGGTTCAGACCGCCCCAACGGCACGTCCGCGCACCCAGCCCGATGCATCAGCCCACCGTGCGGGTCACCGTGGCCAGCACGGCCAGCAGTTCGTGGCCATAGGCCTCGCGCTTCTTGGCCCCGATGCCGCTGATGCCACCCAGCGCGTTCAGCTCGGTGGGCGCTGCGGCGGCGATCGCGGCCAGTGTGGCGTCGTGGAAGATGACATAGGCCGGCAGGTTGTGGCTGCGAGCCACCTCGCTGCGCCAAGCCCGCAGCGCGGCCAGCCGCTCTAGGGCCTCAGCGTCGAGGCCATCGGCCACCGAGGGCTTGGCGGGCCCGCCGCCCCGGCGCGGACGTTCGCCTGTGCCGCCCTTGGCCACACGCAGTGAGATGGCGACCTCGCCCCTGAGCACGCCGCGCGCGGCATCGGCCAATTGCAAGGTGTTGAAGGCCTGTGCTTCCACGCGCACCGCGCCCAGCGCCAGCAGTTGCCGCAGCACCGCGCGCAACTGCAGCTCGCTGAACGCCGCACCGACCCCAAAGGTGCTGAGCGTGTCGTGGCCGAACTGAACCACCTTGTCGGTGGTACGGCCCCGCACGATGTCCATGATGTGGCCAGAGCAGAACCCGATGCCGCTGTGCTGCTGCACCCGGTAAATGCAGCTCAGCAGCATGCGCGCGGCCTCGGTGCCGTCCCACACGTCTGGCGGTGTCAGACAGTTGTCGCAGTTGCCGCAGGGGGTCGACGCCTCGTCAAAGTAGGCCAGCAGCCGCACACGGCGGCAATTGCTGGCCTCGGCCAGGCCCAGCAGCGCGTCGAGCTTGTCGCGCAGCACGCGCTTGAACTCGCCGCCGGCGGGGCTTTCATCAATCATGCGTGCCTGGTTCACCACGTCTTGCAGGCCGTAGGCCATCCAGGCGTTGGCAGGGCCACCATCGCGCCCGGCGCGCCCGGTTTCCTGATAGTAGCCTTCGATGTTTTTGGGCATATCCAGGTGGGCCACAAAGCGCACGTCGGGCTTGTCTATGCCCATGCCAAACGCGATGGTGGCCACCATGACGATGCCTTCCTCGCGCAGGAAACGGTCTTGGTGCTGCTGCCGCAATTTGCCATCCAGCCCGGCGTGGTACGGCAAGGCGTTGATGCCCGCGTCCACCAGCTGGTTCGCCACCTCTTCCACCCGTTTGCGCGACTGGCAGTAAACGATGCCGCTGTCGTGACCACTGACATCGCTGTGCTCGTTGGCAATGAAGCGCAGCAGTTGCTGCAACGCGTCTTTTTTCTCAACGATGGTGTAGCGGATGTTGGGCCGATCAAAGCTGCTGACGAAGTGCTCGGCACCTTCTAGCTGAAGGCGCTCCACGATGTCGGCCCGCGTCAGCGCGTCGGCCGTGGCCGTGAGCGCCATGCGCGGCACGCCGGGATAGCGCTCGTGCAACACCGTGAGGGCGCGGTATTCCGGCCGGAAGTCGTGGCCCCATTGGCTCACGCAGTGCGCTTCGTCAATGGCAAACAGGCTGAGCTTGCCGCGCGCGAACAGCGCGTCGAGCTGGGCCAGAAAGCGCGGCGTATTGATGCGCTCGGGCGCCGCGTACAACAGCGTGAGCTCGTCGCGCAGCAACCGCTTTTCGACCAGGTGGGCCTCTTCGCCGCTGAGGCTGGAGTTCAGAAAAGCGGCTTCCACACCGGCCTCGCGCAGCGCCCCGACCTGGTCGTGCATCAGCGCGATCAAGGGCGACACCACCACCGCCACGCCACAGCCTGCGCGTTGGCGCACCAGCGCGGGGATTTGGTAGCACAGCGACTTGCCGCCACCTGTGGGCATCAGCACCAGGGCGTCCCCGCCGCCGGACACATGCGCCACGATGGCCTGCTGCGGCCCGCGAAACTCGCGGTAGCCAAACACCTCTCGCAGTGCCGCGTGGCCAGGGGACTCGGTTTCGGGGTTCAAGGTGGCTCGTGTTCAGGCGTTGAGCGCTATTGAATCAATAGCAAGTACAACAGTTATTACATGGGCTGGGTGGTGATTTGGCATGTGAACCGAATGACAATGCACAAAAACACCGCCCAGGTACCCATGGATTGTCCGGGAGATCGCTGTGGCCAACCCTGGCTTTCTACAATCCGAGCATGAAATCCCTCGCTTACACCCGCGCCCAAGCGTTGCCTGCCATCCTGTCGCAACGCATTGCCATCCTGGACGGCGCCATGGGCACCATGATCCAGCGCTTCAAGCTGGGCGAGGCGCAGTACCGGGGAGAGCGGTTCAAGGACTTCCTTAAAGACGTAAAAGGCAACAACGAGTTGCTGAGCCTGACCCGGCCAGACGTCATCAGCGACATCCACAACGGCTATTTGGCGGCGGGCGCCGACCTGATCGAGACCAACACCTTCGGTGCCACCACCGTGGCCCAGGCCGACTACGACATGGCCCACCTCGCCCGCGAGATGAACCTCGCTTCCGCCAAGCTGGCCCGCGCCGCCTGCGACCAATTCAGCACGCCCGACAAGCCCCGCTTTGTCGCCGGCGCGCTCGGCCCCACGCCCAAAACCGCCAGCATCAGCCCCGATGTGAACGACCCCGGCGCCCGCAACACCAGCTTTGAAGAGCTGCGCGCCGCCTACTACGAGCAAACCGAGGCGCTGGTTGAGGGCGGCAGCGATGTGCTGCTGGTGGAGACGATTTTTGACACCCTGAACGCCAAAGCGGCGTTGTTCGCCATTGACGAGTTTTTCACCCACAGTGGAGAGCGTTTGCCGCTCATCATCAGCGGCACCGTGACCGACGCCTCTGGCCGCATCCTGAGTGGCCAAACGGTTACCGCGTTCTGGCACAGCGTGCGCCACGCGCAACCCCTGGCCATCGGCCTCAATTGCGCGCTTGGCGCAGCGCTGATGCGCCCCTACATCCAAGAACTGGCCAAGGTCGCGCCGGACACATTCATCTGCTGCTACCCCAATGCCGGCTTGCCCAACCCGATGAGCGACACCGGCTTCGACGAAACGCCCGAGGTCACTTCCCGCCTGCTGCGCGAGTTCGCAGCGGAAGGCCTGGTGAACATCGTGGGCGGCTGCTGCGGCACCACGCCGGAGCACATTGGCGCGATCGCGCAAACCGTGTCGCCGCTGGCGGCGCGGTCATTGCAGAAGACGTTTTTTTACAAAGAAGCAGCGTAAAAAGTCGGGCCCCGGCCAAAGGTGCATCAGCTCGGCAGCAGCCGGTTGATCTCCTGCTGCATGGTCCGGGTCAGCTGCGCTCAGCGCTTGAGTTTGTCGCTGGTGTCGCGCACCCGCTGGTCGATGCGGATCGAGATGGCGAGCATCACTTTGGCGGTGGTTTGCGGGTCGTCCCGCACCAATTGCGCCAGTGCGGCGCGGTTCAGCACCGCGCCGCGCAAGGGGCCGCTGGCGGTACACGATGCCGAGCGCGGTTCGCCGTCAAGCAGGCCCATCTCGCCGATCAGGCTGCCTGGCCCCAGCACGTTCACCACCAGCGCTGAGTGCGGCCGACCACGATGGTGTCCACCGTGACCTCGCCGTCTGGCACCAGCGGCATGAAGCCGGTGCTTTGCTGGTCGCCTTGGCGGATGAAGGTGTTGCCCGCCGGGATGCGCATCGGCAGCATGCAGCTGACCACCTGGCGCGCTTCGGCCCGGCTGAGCTGCATCAACGCCGCTGGCCCGCGCAACCACTCGGCGGCCAGGTCGGCCCTGGCCGAGCCTTCGGTTGTTCGCAGGCTGTCGCGTGAGGACCCTGACGAGCGCCGCGAGCGGCCGAACGACCGGGACAGCATGAGGTGTTGGGCGACGGTGGGGTGGGTAAGTATGGAGGATGAACTAAAATCATTTGACCCCAAGGAGCGTTGCAGCGAAACCGGCGTTTCGTCAGGCTTGGGGCCTCGATTTCTGCAACGACGCTCACCTGTTGTTTTACAAGGTGAGTGTCTTGAGCATTGCACAGTCCCCCCGCATGATGTTGTCCGGCCTGGAGCCGGTGGTGATCGACGCGTCCACCCTGTTCGTCAACATCGGGGAACGCACCAACGTGACCGGTTCCAAAGCGTTCGCCCGCATGGTGCTGAACGGGGACTTTGAGCAAGCACTGGCGGTGGCCCGGCAACAGGTGGAAAACGGCGCCCAGATCATCGACGTCAACATGGACGAGGCCATGCTGGACAGCCAGGCCGCCATGGTGCGCTTTTTGAACCTGATCGCCAGCGAGCCCGACATCGCTCGTGTGCCCATCATGATCGATTCCTCCAAGTGGGAGGTGATCGAAGCGGGCCTGCGGTGCGTGCAGGGCAAAGGCATCGTCAACTCCATCAGCATGAAAGAAGGCGTGGACGAGTTCAAACGCCAGGCCACGCTGGTCAAGCGCTACGGCGCCGCCGCCGTGGTGATGGCGTTTGACGAACGGGGCCAGGCCGACACCTACGAGCGCAAGATCGAGATTTGTGAGCGCGCCTACCGCGTGCTGGTGGACGAGGTGGGTTTCCCGCCCGAAGACATCATCTTCGACCCCAACATCTTCGCCATCGCCACCGGCATCGAAGAACACAACAACTACGCGGTGGACTTCATCAACGCCACACGCTGGATCAACGCCAACTTGCCGGGCGCCAAGGTGAGCGGAGGTGTGTCCAATGTGAGTTTTTCATTTCGCGGCAACGACCCGGTGCGCGAGGCCATCCACACCGTGTTTCTGTACCACACCATCCAGGCCGGCATGGACATGGGCATCGTCAACGCCGGCATGGTCGGCGTCTATGACGACCTGGAGCCGACGCTGCGCGAGCGGGTAGAAGACGTGGTGCTGAACCGCCGCCCCGACGCGGGTGAGCGCTTGGTGGAAATCGCCGACAGCGCCAAGACCGAGGCCAAGGACGACAGCAAAAAGAACGAGTGGCGCAACGGCAATGTGGCCGAGCGCCTGAGCCACGCGCTGGTGCACGGCATCACCGACTTCATCACGGTGGACACCGAAGAGGCCTACCAGGGCATCTTGGCCAAGGGTGGGCGGCCGCTGCACGTGATCGAAGGGCCGCTGATGGACGGCATGAACGTGGTTGGCGACCTGTTTGGCGCGGGCAAGATGTTTCTGCCCCAGGTGGTGAAAAGCGCCCGCGTGATGAAGCAGGCGGTGGCGCATTTGTTGCCCTACATCGAAGCCGAGAAGCGCCAGCTCGAGGCCGCTGGCGGCGACGTCAAGCCCAAAGGCAAGATCGTGATCGCCACGGTGAAGGGCGACGTGCACGACATCGGCAAGAACATCGTCACCGTGGTGCTCCAGTGCAACAACTTCGAAGTGGTGAACATGGGCGTCATGGTGCCTTGCCACGAGATTCTGGCGCGCGCCAAGGTTGAGGGTGCGGACATCGTGGGACTCTCCGGCCTCATCACGCCTTCGTTGGAAGAGATGCAATACGTTGCTGGTGAGATGCAGAAGGACGACCACTTCCGCATCAAAAAAATCCCGCTGCTGATCGGCGGTGCCACCACCAGCCGGGTGCACACAGCGGTCAAGATCGCGCCGCATTACGAAGGCCCCGTGGTCTACGTTCCTGACGCGTCGCGCAGCGTGAGCGTGGCGCAAAGCCTGCTGAGCGACCAAGCCAGCCAATACATCGCCGACCTGAACGCCGACTACGACCAGGTGCGCACCCTGCACGCCAACAAGAAGCAAACGCCGATGTGGTCACTGGCCAAGGCGCGCGCCAACAAAACCCCCATCGATTGGTCCAGCTACGCCCCGGTGAAGCCCAAGTTCCTTGGCCGCCGTGTGTTCAAGAACTTCGACTTGGCCGAGCTCGCCAAGTACATCGATTGGGGCCCGTTTTTCCAGACCTGGGACTTGGCCGGCAAATTCCCCGACATCCTGAAGGACGAGATCGTCGGTCCCGAGGCGGTGCGGGTGATGAGCGACGGCCAGCGCATGCTCAAGCGCTTGATCGAAGGCCGCTGGTTGACGGCCAATGCCATCGTTGCGCTGTACCCTGCCAACCAGGTCAACGACGACGACATTGCCTTCTACACCGACGAGAGCCGCCGCGAGGTGGCGCTCACATGGCACGGCCTGCGCCAGCAGACCGAAAAGCAGGTGATCGATGGCGTGCTTCGGCCCAGCCGCTGCCTGGCTGATTTTGTTGCGCCCGCATTCGATGCGGCCGGCCGGCCGGGCACGCCCGACTACGCCGGCATGTTCGCGGTCACCACCGGCATTGGTTCCGACAAAAAAGAAAAGTACTTTCTCGACGACCACGACGACTACTCCGCCATCATGCTCAAGGCCTTGGCCGACCGCCTGGCCGAGGCCTTCGCCGAGTGTCTGCACCACCGCGTGCGCACCGACCTGTGGGGCTACGATGCTGGCGAGGCGCTGAGCCACGAGGCGCTGATCGCGGAGCAATTCCAAGGCATCCGCCCCGCGCCTGGCTACCCCGCCTGCCCGGACCATTCGGTCAAGCGCGAGATGTTCCGGTTGTTGCAATGCGACGAGATCGGCATGGGCCTGACCGACAGCCTGGCCATGACCCCCGCTGCCAGCGTGAGCGGGTTCTACATTGGCCACCCGCAAAGCAGCTACTTCAACGTCGGCAAGATCGGCGACGACCAGCTGCACGACCTGGCCCGGCGCAAAGGCGCCGAGGTGCAGGCCCTGTCGCGCTTGCTGGCACCCAACCTCTGAGACCGAAAGTCATCCGACGCCCGCCCGTTAACCGCTGGTTACACACGTCACCCGCCGGACACCCGGGCGGGTGAACGCACAGGCTTGGCCGGGCGTTGAACCTTGAAACGATCACCTCACAGGAGAACCCCATGGACTTTCCCCTCGACCCCGCCGGCCACGACGGCCCCGTCCCCGCATCGCGCCGCCCGCTGTGGATCGCCATCGCCGCGCTGGGCACGGTGGTCGTCGCCCTCGGCGCCACCCTGGCCTACACCCAGCTCCGGGCGCCCGCGGCCGACGCCAACACCCAAAATGCCCGTGGTGAGGCGCCTGGTGCGCCGGGTGACCCGGTTTCCGTGCAAAAACAGCCGGTAGCCCCCGTAAAAGCTGGCGCTGGCGCTACAACCAGCGTAGCAAAATCACCGCCGCCGTTGCCGGGCAGCAAGTCGGCCGACCGCGCGCCCCTGTGCGCCCAGTGCGGCGAGGTCGAGTCGGTCACGCCCGTGCAGCGCGCAGGCCAGGGCAGCGGCGTGGGGGTGGTGGCCGGCGGCGTGCTGGGTGCCATCGTTGGCAACCAAATCGGCAAGGGCAACGGCCGCACCGCGGCCACGGTGCTGGGCGCGGTGGGTGGCGGCTACGCGGGCAACCAGGTGGAGAAATCCATGAACCAGCAAACCGTCTACCAGGTGCGCGTGCGCATGCAAGACGGTTCGGTGCGCACCATCGAGCAGGCCACCGCCCCCGCCGTGGGCGCGCGGGTCAACTTCGACGGCTCTGCCCTGCGCTGACCGGCCGGTACAAGGCGGCGCGGGCCGCGCCGCACACGCAAGCCGCACCATCCACCGGCCTGGGCGACGCAGGTGGGTGGATGTGCAGCGGTTGGATACGAAACGGTCAAAGCTGAGGCGGTTGGACGCGCGGCCGTCCGCCGGGCCGAATGGCCGCCCGGCGTGCGGCGTCGAGTGGCCACTTCCAGCGCCCTTCGGTACTGAATGGCCTCGGCCAAATGGCCCACCGTCAACGGGGTGGAGCCCGCCAGATCGGCCACCGTGCGCGCCAGTTTGAGCACACGGTGCGTGCCCCGCGCCGACCAGCCCAAGCGGGTGGCGGCTTGCTGCAGAAATTGCCGCGTGGCCGCGTCCATCGCGACGTGGTCGTCGATTTGCTGGCCTTGCAATGCGTGGTTGGGGCAGCCCTGGCGGTCCATGGCGCGTTGGCGGGCGGCCACCACCCGCTGTTGCACCACCGCGCTCGGTTCCCCCCGCGGCGCACCCAGCAGGTCGTCGGGGCGCACCGCGGGCACCACCACCTGCAGGTCGATGCGGTCGAGCAGAGGGCCGCTGAGCTTGCCTTGGTAGCGCAGCACCTGGTCGGGCGTGCAGCGGCAGGCATTCAGCGGGCTGCCCTGGTGGCCGCAAGGGCAGGGGTTCATCGCGGCGATGAGCTGGAAGCGGGCCGGAAACTCGGCGCGCCGTGCCGCGCGCGAGATGGTGATGACGCCGGTTTCCAGCGGCTCACGCAAAGCCTCCAGCGGCGCCCGACCACACTCCACCAGCTCGTCCAGAAACAGCACCCCGTGGTGCGCCAGCGAAATTTCCCCAGGCCTGGGGGGCGACCCGCCGTCCACCAGCGCCACCGCGCTGGCGGTGTGGTGGGGTGCGGTCATGGGCCGGACCGCCCATCGGTCGAGCGAAAAACGCCCGGCCAGGCTGGCGATGGCCGCGCTCTCCAGCGCTTCACTGGGCGACATCGGCGGCAGCAACCCCGCGAAACGCTGGGCCAGCATGGACTTGCCTGAGCCCGGCGGCCCGACCATCAACACGCTGTGACCGCCCGCCGCTGCGATTTCCAGCGCGCGCTTGGCCGAGGCCTGACCTTTGACGTCCGACAGGTCGGGGTGGTGCAGCACCGCGCCGACCGGCTGCGTCGCCACCCGGGCCCAGCCCGCCGGTGTGTCGGGCGCGGCTTCGCCCGGCGGGGCGAAGCGCTGCACCACGTCGAGCAGGTGGCGCGCGCCGTAGACCGCGGTGTCGGGCACCAGGGCGGCTTCTTCGGCGCTGGCCTGTGGCAGCACCAGCTGGCCGGGGTCGGACAGGCCGCTCAGCACCAGGCCCATGGCCAACGCGCCGCGCACTGGGCGCAGTTCGCCGCTCAGCGACAGCTCACCCGCGAACTCCCAACCGGCGAGCGCCGCCCCGTCGACTTGCCCGCTGGCGGCCAAGATGCCCAGGGCGATGGGCAGGTCGAACCGGCCTTAGTCTTTGGGCAGGTCGGCCGGGGCCAAGTTCACCGTGATGCGCTGGTTGTTCGGGAAACGCAGGCCGCTGTTCTGGATCGCGCTGCGCACCCGCTCGCGCGCCTCTTTGACCTCGGTGTCGGCCAAACCCACCAGGGCGAAGCTGGGCAGCCCGTTGGTGGGGTGCACTTCCACCGTGACCGCCGGCGCCGACAGACCCAACAGCGCCCGGCTGCGCACCATTGAGAAGCATTCCATGGGTCATTCCTTAAGTTGGTGCGAAAAGCCAGGTGCGCGCCGCGCGATTGCAGAGCAGGCACCGAATCGGTGCGTCTTGTGGGCAAATGTCACGGCCAGGGGCGCGCACTGGATTATTCACAAATGGGACATGGGCCATTCTGGCGCGGCCCGTTGGGTTTGTGTGTGGCACGGTCCATGCTTAATTGACCCGGCTAGTCTTTGATCAACCACACTGAGCAGGAGCATTCCATGAAATCCAACATCACCCTCATCGCTTTGGCGGTCGCCACTTTGTCATCTGGTGCGGTGTTCGCGCAGGCCAAAGCCCCCACCCCTGAGTTCACTGTGACCGGCAACGCGGGTCTGTTCACCGACTACCGTTTCCGCGGCATTTCCCAGACCAACAAGAAGCCTGCCTTCCAGGGCGGTTTTGACGTGGCCCACGCGTCGGGTCTGTACTTGGGCAACTGGAACTCCAACATCGACGCCAACTTCTTCGCTGGCTCCAACCTGGAGATGGACATCTACGGTGGCTACAAGGGCACCGCTGGCGGCATCGCCTATGACGTGGGTGTGCTGCACTACTACTACCCCGGTTCCGGCAGCCTGCCAGGCACCGGCAAGATCAAAAACACCGAAGTCTATTTCGGCGGCACTGTGGGTTCGTTTTCTGCGAAGTATTACCACGCGGTCAGCGACTTCTTCTCGCTCCCCGACACCAAAAACTCCTACTACATCGATCTGGCCTACACGTATGACCTGGGTGGCGGTACGGCCCTGAACACCCACGTCGGCTACCAGAAAGTCAAGCGTGGCGCGGCCGCTGCCTACGCTGCCCCCAGCCTGGTCGACTACAAGTTGGGCCTGACCCACGACATCGCCGGTTCGGGCTACGTGGCCGGCTTGGCTTACGTCACGACCAACAAGAAAGACGCCGCTTTCAGTGCCACCAAAAAACTGGCCAACGGCTCTGTGGTGGCTTCCTTGTCCAAAACGTTCTAAGCATCGACCCGCACACGAGGAACAGTCATGAAGCTAGTCACGGCCATCATCAAACCGTTCAAGCTGGATGAGGTGCGAGAAGCGCTGTCTGGCATTGGCGTGCAAGGCATCACCGTGACCGAGGTCAAAGGCTTCGGTCGTCAGAAGGGACACACCGAGCTGTACCGCGGCGCGGAGTACGTCGTCGATTTTTTGCCCAAGGTCAAGATTGAAGCGGCGGTGGCCGACGAGCTCGTCGACCGCGTCATCGAAGCGGTTGAGGGCGCAGCCCGCACCGGCAAGATCGGCGACGGCAAGATTTTTGTCTACAACCTCGAACAGGTCGTGCGCATCCGCACCGGTGAAACCGGCAAAGAAGCGCTCTGAGACCAGCCACTTCAAAGAGAAGCATCGACATGAAACAACTACTTGCCTCCCTTGTGCTGGGCATGGGCGTGCTGCTGACCGGTTCGGTCGCCGTCGCCCAAGCGCCTGCCGCCGCGACCGAAGAGGTCAAACCCGTGGCCGAAGCCAAACCGGCTGAAGCCCCGGCAGCCGTTGCTGCACCTGCGGCAGCCGACCCGGTTGTGGCCGCCAAGCCCGCCGTCAAAGCGAAGCCAGCCGACGTGGTGGTGGCCCAGGCCGCCACCACGTCGGTTGATGCCAAGCCTGCCGAAGCGGCTGCGCCCGCTGCGGCACCTGCCGCTGCCGCTGAAGCCGCACCCGCCGCCGCGCCCACGCCCCACAAGGGCGACGTGGCCTGGTTGCTGGTGGCGACCCTGCTGGTCATCATGATGTCCATCCCCGGGTTGGCCTTGTTCTATGGCGGTTTGGTCCGCAGCAAGAACATGCTGTCGGTGCTGATGCAGGTGTTCGTGACCTTCTCGTTGATCGTGGTCCTGTGGTGCCTGTACGGTTACAGCCTTGCCTTCACCGAAGGCAACGCCTTCATTGGTGGGTTTGACCGCGTGTTCATGAAGGGCTTGTTCGACCCAGCGACCGGCACCTTCCCAGTGGCTGCGACCTTCAGCAAAGGCGTGGTGATTCCGGAGTTGCTGTTCTTCGCATTCCAGGCCACCTTCGCCGCCATCACTTGCGCGTTGATCGTGGGTGCATTCGCTGAACGCATCAAGTTCTCGGCCATGTTGATGTTCATGGTGCTCTGGTTCACCTTCAGCTACACCCCCATCGCCCACATGGTGTGGTTCTGGATGGGTCCTGATGCCTACACGGCCGCCGATTTGGTGGATGGTCTAAACGCCAAGGCCGGTCTGATCTGGCAGTGGGGTGCGCTGGACTTCGCTGGCGGCACCGTGGTGCACATCAACGCCGCTGTGGCTGGTTTGGTGGGTGCCTATGTGATCGGCAAGCGCGTCGGTTACGGCAAAGAGTCGATGGCGCCTCACAGCCTGACGCTGACCATGGTCGGTGCCTCGCTGCTGTGGGTGGGTTGGTTTGGTTTCAACGCGGGCTCCGCGCTGGAAGCAGGCAACTCGGCGGTGCTCGCGTTCATGAACACCTTCTCGGCCACCGCCGCAGCGGTGCTGGCCTGGTGCCTGGGTGAAGCCCTGGCCAAAGGCAAGGCTTCCATGCTGGGCGCTGCGTCGGGTGCTGTGGCAGGTCTGGTCGCCATCACCCCTGCCTGTGGCAACGTCGGCCTGATGGGCGCGATCGTGATCGGTTTCGTGGCTGGCTTCGCTTGCTTGTGGGGCGTGAACGGCCTGAAGCGCATGCTCGGCGCCGACGACTCTCTGGACGTGTTTGGCGTCCACGGCGTGGGCGGTATCGTGGGTGCCTTGTTGACTGGTGTGTTCAACAACCAGGCGCTGGGCGGTCCTGGCCTGGTGGGCGACTGGGTGACGGCGACGGTGACCTCCAACGCCATCGGTGCCCAGGTCTGGATCCAGCTCAAGGGCGTGCTCGTGACCGTGGTCTGGTCGGCGGTGGTGTCATTGATCGCCTACAAGATCGTTGACCTGGTGATCGGTCTGCGCGTCACCGAAGAGGAAGAACGCGAAGGCCTCGACATCAGCTCGCACGGCGAAACCGCCTACAACCGCTGACAGCCATGACGCCCTGGCGAATCCGCCAGGGCCAGTAGGCAGAGAGTTTCTCCATCCCATCCGCCCGGGCGCCAAGTCCTGGCGGATTTTTTACGTCCGCGCGTGCCGTGGCACAGCCCGCCGCCCCGCCGCTCAACGACAATGGCGCAAAAACCGACCCCGACCCCGACCCCGGCCCCGCCACCGACATGACCCGTCTGCGCTCTTCCCGTCACGCTTTGCCGCCTTCTCTGCCACCCTCGCCAACCTGCCCACGCACCGCTGCAACGGCTGCGACCCACAGCCTGACCGACACCCCCGGGAGCACCAGGGCTTGCCGCTGTGCCCCGTTCCCTGTCCGTAAGATGGGCGCTCTGGTCAAGCGTCCTGTTGGGTGGGGTGTGGCGTGGTCCATGGCCTTGGCCCTCGCGTGTGTCTGGCCGTTTGCCGCGTCCGCCCAGCCCCTGACGGTCAACGAACGACTGCCCTTGGTACAGCCACGTGTGCAGTTGCTGCGCGACGCGATCGCGCGGTCCAGTGCAGGCGTGGCCAAGATCGACGCCGATCAGGCCCGGGCCATGGCGAAAGCAGAAAAGTTCTGGCAGGCGGGTCAGGCGCAGCAGGCGTTGCTCGCACTGAGCCCGCTGCAGAAATACGCCCCCATCGCGGAACTCCCATTCGTCAAAGCCCAGTTGCTGATGGCCGCCATCGCCGAGGAGGCCAACCAGGTGGAACTGCGCAACCACCACCGCGCTTTTGCCACCGCCTTGGTGCAAGCCATTGGTGCTGAACGCGACGGCCTCTCCCCCGCCACGGCGTTGAAACTCGTGCTGCCCAGCGAGGCTGAGGGTTGGTTGATCTCACAACGCGACCGTTTTCAAACCTTGGGTAAAAGCGACACACCGCTGCAGCTTGGCGGCAAGCGCTACGACCGCTGGCAGGTTCGTCAGCGCGACGGCACGGAACGCACCTTGTATTTCGACGTCACAACCGCCACCCCGCGCAGCCAGGCCCCCGCACCACGCCAGGTGAGCCGCATCCCCCCGGCGAGCGGGAACAGCCCCGCAAAATAGCCAACGCCCCCGTTCAAAAAGATCAAAGGGCCCGCTGCGCGATGCGTTTACAGTGGCGTGATGACACCTGCACTGCGCCACCTCACCGAACAGGTTCTTGACGCCTGGCAGCGCGGCACGTCACTGCGCATCGTCGGTGGCGGCAGCAAAGATTTTTTGGGCCAGACGCTGCAAGGCGAGCCCCTGTCCACCGCTGCGTTCAACGGCATTCTGAGCTACGAGCCCAGCGAGTTGTACGTTCGCGTCGCGTCCGGCACACCACTGGCCGAACTGGAAGCCGCGCTGGCCGAGCATGGCCAAGCACTGCCGTTTGAGCCGCCGCACTTTGGCCCTGGTGCCACCGTGGGTGGCATGGTCAGCGCCGGGCTGAGTGGCCCCGCGCGGGCCAGCGTCGGTTCGGTGCGCGACCACCTGCTCGGCGCCTCGCTGCTCAACGGGCACGCCCAACACCTGCAGTTTGGCGGCACGGTGATGAAGAACGTGGCGGGATACGACGTGTCGCGGCTGCTGGCGGGCGCATTCGGCATCCTGGGGGTGCTCACCGAGGTCACGCTCAAGGTGCTGGCCCACCCGGTGGCCGAGGCCACCTTGGTGTTCGAGCTCGACGAGGCGCGAGCGATCGCCCAGCTCAACCGATGGGGTGGGCAGCCGCTGCCGATCAACGCCTCGTGTTGGCACGCCGATCGGTTGTGGGTGCGCCTGCGGGGTGCGAACGCCGCCGTGCAGTCGGCGCAAGCCCTCATGGGCGGCGTGGCGTTGCGCGACGACGCCCCGGCGTTTTGGGCCAGCCTGCGGGAGCACACCCACCCATTTTTTGTGTTGCAGCCCGGTCAGGCGCTGTGGCGCGTGGCGGTTCCCGACACCACCGCGCCGCTGAACCTGGGCCCAACGCTGCTGGAATGGGGTGGTGGCCAACGTTGGTTGAAGCAGCCTGCCCACTTTGGAACCCAGTTGCGGTCGGCGCTGTCCGCGTGCGGCGGGCACGCCATGCTGTTCCGGGCTCATGGCGGCGATTTGCCGAGCGAGGTGTCGGTCTTTTCGCCGTTGTCGGCGCCATTGGCGCGCATCCACCAAACGCTGAAACAAGAATTCGATCCGGCAGGCCTGTTCAACCGCGGGCGCTACTACGCCGACCTTTGAGCGAACCCCGCCCCATGCAAACCCAACTCTCGCCCGAACACGCCGCCACACCCGAAGGCCGGGAGGCCGAAGCCATTTTGCGCAAATGCGTGCATTGCGGCTTTTGCACCGCCACCTGCCCCACTTACCAATTGTTGGGCGACGAGCTCGACGGCCCGCGTGGCCGCATTTACCTGATCAAGCAGGTGCTGGAAGGCCAGCCGCCCACGCGGAACACCCAGATGCACCTGGACCGCTGCCTCACTTGCCGCAACTGCGAAACCACCTGC
Source organism: Comamonadaceae bacterium (assembly GCA_027490925.1). GTDB lineage: Bacteria > Pseudomonadota > Gammaproteobacteria > Burkholderiales > Burkholderiaceae_C > PCRC01. Next base: position 13,853 of record JAIXXF010000001.1, on the reverse strand, counting down.
CCCAGCGGCGTGCAGTATGGGCATTTGGTAGACATCGGCCGCAAGATCGTTGACGCCCAGGTGGCACGCCCCGTGGGCGAGAAGGCCCTGCGCTGGGCTTTGAAAGAGGGGTTGCCGTCGCGTTGGTTCGGGCCCGCCATGAAGGCCGGGCAGCTGGTGCGCGGCCTGCTGCCGCAGGCGCTGAGAAACAAGGTGCCGGTCGCACAGCCCGCCGGTTCCTGGCCTCAACGTACCCACGCCCGCCGGGTGTTGATGCTGGCGGGTTGCGTGCAGCCGTCGATGGCGCCCAACATCAACAGCGCCACCGCACGCGTGCTGGACGCGGCGGGCATTCAGGCCGTGGTGGCCACGCAAGCCGGGTGCTGCGGCGCGGTCAAGTTCCACCTGAACGACCAAGACGGCGGCAAAGAGCAGATGCGTGCCAACATCGACGCCTGGTGGCCGCACGTGGAGGCGGGTGTGGAAGCCTTGGTGATGAATGCCTCAGGCTGCGGCGTCACGGTCAAAGAGTACGGGTATTTGCTGCGGGACGACCCGGTGTACGCCGCCAAAGCGCAGCGCATCAGCGGGATGACCCGCGACCTGAGCGAGTTGCTGCCCGAGTTGGTGGCTGCGTTGAAGGGCCGGGTCCGCGCACCGACCGGTACCCTGGCCTTTCACCCACCCTGCACACTGCAGCATGGACAACAACTTCGCGGCGGCGTGGAACAGCATTTGGGTGCGCTGGGTTTCCAGGTGCGCGTGGCCACCAACGAAAGCCATCTGTGCTGCGGATCAGCAGGGACTTACTCGGTGTTGAAGCCAGAGATCGCCACCACCCTGCGCGACCGCAAGCTCGGTCACCTGGACCGGCTTGCGCCCACGGCCATTGTGTCGGCCAACATTGGTTGCATCAACCACTTGCAAAGCGGCACCCGCACGCCGGTCAAGCATTGGGTGGAGGTCCTGGACGCCGCGCTTCAGACCGGCTGACAGCGCTTGCACCGGCGAGAGGCCGGTGGGTCAGGCCGACAACGCGGCCTCGATGTCTTTGGCCAAGCCTTTGGGGGTGTCTGTGGGCGCGTAGCGCTTGAGCACCAATCCGTCTTTGCCCACCAGGAACTTGGTGAAGTTCCATTTGATGGCTTTGCTGCCCAGCAGGCCAGGCGCCGCCTGCGTCAGGTGCTGGAACAGCGGGTGGGCGCCCGCGCCGTTGACGTCCACCTTCGCCATCATGGGGAAGGTCACGCCGTAATTCAGAGTGCAAAAAGCAGCGATCTCGCCGTTGCTGCCAGGGTCTTGAGCACCGAACTGGTTGCAGGGAAAACCGAGTACTGTCAGGCCTTGGGGGCCATAGGTTTTGTGCAGCGCTTCCAATCCGGCAAATTGTGGGGTGAACCCACACGCGCTCGCGGTGTTCACGATCAGCAACACGCGCCCTTTGAAATCGGACAGCGACACAGGCGTGCCGTCGATGCGTTGGGCTTCGAAGTCGTGTGTCGTCGGGGTCATGCGCTGTGCTCCGTGGGCGGTGGGTTGAAAGACCATGATGCCATCAAAGCCGCGAGCACGATGAGCGCACCGCCCCACACCGTGCGGGCTTCCAGTGAGCCCGCCCCCAGCGCCACCGCCGACAGGCTGGCGAACACCACTTCAGAGAGCATGACCAAGCTGCTGGTGTTGGCCCGCAGCCGGGCGGCCCCGTACTGCAACGCGAGGTTGCCCAGCAAAAAAGCCATGCCCAGGCCCACCACCCACACCAGCCAAGTGGCCGAGGGCGCAGGCGGCCAGGGCACGGCACCCGCTTGGCTGCCCAGCACCGCCGTGGCGGCGGCGACCGCTGCACCGCCCGCGAACATGGCCAGCATCCGGGCGCCGTCGGTCGCGCTTTGCAGTCGGCGCAGCAAGATGTTGGTGAGCGCAAAGCACAGGCCTGCCGCCAAGGCCAGCCAATCCGTCAGCCCTTCTGGCACCGGCCAGGGGGTGTCGGGCGTTTTCAATACCAGCCAGACGCCAGCCAGGGCCAGCAACAGCCGGGCCAATGCGCCCCAGCCGGGGCGTTCACCGAGAAGCGGCCAGGCCAGCACCACCACCCAGGCGGGCATGAGGTAGAACAACAAGACCACGCGGACCACGTCGCCCTCGGTCACGGCCCAATTGAACCCCACGTTGGTGAACCCAGCGGCCAGCGCCAGCAGCCACAGCCCGCCGTGTGTCCACGCGCCACGCAGCGACGTGGGTTGCCAGAACCGCACCAGGCCCCACACCACCGCGAACGCCAGACCGAATACCCAGGCTGTGGCCCACAGCGGGTGCACACCCAGCGAATCGAGTTGCCGAAAAGGCCACCACGACACGCCCCAGATGAAGGCGTTCAGCGTGAGCGCCGCGACCGGCAGAGCGGGGGACGCGTGGCGATCAGCCGTGGGTGTGGTCACTGCGCGCGATGTCCAGCAGGCGGTCCACCTCGGCGCGGTGGTGCACCAGGTTGCTGGCGTGCCAGCGCTTGATCCACCACATCACCCCGGCGACCACCAGGCCGAAGGCGGTGATCGCACCGAACGCCGACAGGCCAAGGCCGGTGGACAGGCTGTAGAACGCGCCGAGCGCCAAAATGCAGGCCTGCTCGTTGAAGTTTTGCACCGCGATGGACCGGCCCGCGCCCATGAGGTTGTGGCCGCGGTGCTGCAGCAGTGCGTTCATGGGAACCACCAGAAACCCACCCAAAGCGCCGAGCAGAATCAAGAACGGGGCGGCCACCCACACGTTGTCGATGAAGTTCATCGCGATCACCAGCACGCCCATCGCGATGCCCAGCGGCATCACGCTGGTGGCTTGGTCGAGCCGCATCTTGACCGACGCCACGATCGCCCCAACCGCCGTGCCCAGCGCCACCACGCCCACCAGGCTGGAGGCTTGGGTGGTGCTGTAGCCCAGTGCAGCGGCGCTCCAGGCCAGCACGATGTAGCGCAGGTTGCCACTCACGCCCCAAAACAAGGTGGTGGTGGCGAGTGAAATCTGTCCCAGTTTGTCGCGCCAGAGCCGCGCGTTGCATTCCCAGAAGTCGCCCAACAGCGCGAGTTTGTTGCTCGGCATGGGCCGCATCGCCACGCCGGTCAAAGGGATGCGGGTGTTGAACCACGCCGCCAGCAGGTAGACCAAAACCAGCACGCAAATGGCGGCCTCGGCCGGGGTGTCGATCGGCGTGTCGAGGTAGGGCAGGTCGAATCCCAGCAGCGCCGAAGACACCCTGGCCCCCACCAGCTGCCCGCCCAGCAACACCCCCAGGATGATCGAGCCGATGGTCAGGCCTTCGATCCAGCCGTTGGCTTTCACCAGTTGCGAAGGTGGCAGCAGCTCGGTCAGGATGCCGTACTTCGCCGGTGAATACGCCGCTGCGCCCAAACCCACAATGGCGTACGACAACAAGGGGTGGACGCTGAACAGCATCAAAAGGCACCCGGCCACTTTGATCGCGTTGCTGACAAACATGACCCGCCCTTTGGGCCAGGCGTCAGCGAATGCGCCTACAAAAGGCGCCAACACCACGTAAAACAGAGCAAACATCGGGACCAGCGCTGCGCGCTGCCACTCCGCGCCACCGCCGCTGCGGATCAGTTCGATCGCCGCCACAAACAAAGCGTTGTCGGCCAGCGACGAGCAAAACTGGGCCGCCATGATGGTGTAGAAACCGCGCTTCATTGAGGGGGAGTGCTCGCTCGGGCCGGTGCGACGGCTCTGGGGTGGTGGGGTCTGTCTCCGTGTGACAGCGGGTTATATCATGGTGGTGCCGAGCCAATTCCCCTGTGGCCGGGTACCCATCCGCCCCGCGATCACCCATGCCCCGCCCGATACACGCCACCATCCACACCGACGCGCTGCGGCACAACCTGCAGCGCGTCCGGCAGTCCGCACCAGACGCCCGGGTCTGGGCGGTGGTCAAGGCCAACGCCTACGGCCACGGCATTGAGCGCGCCTTCCACGGTCTGCGCGGGGCCGACGGTTTCGCGCTGTTGGACCTCGACGAAGCGGCGCGGGTGCGGCGTCTCGGCTGGCGCGGTCCCATCTTGTTGCTGGAAGGCGTGTTCGAATTGCGCGACCTGGAGCTGTGCTCCCGCCTCGACCTGTGGCACACGGTGCACTGCACCGAGCAGATCGACCTTTTGTCCGCGCACAAAACCCAGGTGCCCCACCGGGTGTTCTTGAAACTGAACAGCGGCATGAACCGCCTCGGTTTCGCGCCGCACCGCTTCCGGTCCGCCTGGACGCGGCTCAACGCCATGCCGCAGGTGGACGAAATTTCCCTGATGACCCATTTCAGCGACGCCGATGGCCCCAAAGGCGTGGCCGAACAAGTCGCCGTTTTTGAGGCGGCCGCGGCCGACCTGCCGGGCGAGCGCACGCTCAGCAACAGCGCCGCCCTGTTGCGCCACACCGCCACCGCGGCCGACTGGGTCCGCCCTGGCATCGTGCTGTACGGCAGCGCGGCCGACCACCCCGAACACAATGCCGCCGACTGGGGCCTGCGACCCACCATGACGCTGGCCTCGCAGATCGTTGGCGTGCAAGACCTGGCCGTGGGCGCCACGGTCGGCTACGGCTCGAGTTTTGTGGCCGATCGCCCGATGCGCGTTGGCGTGGTGGCCTGCGGCTATGCCGACGGCTACCCCCGCCATTGCCCTGGCACCAACGCCCACGGCACCCCCGTTTTGGTGGACGGGCAGCGCAGCCGAACGTTGGGCCGTGTCAGCATGGACCTGATCGGGGTGGACCTGACCGGCCTGCCCGGCAGCGGCCACGGCAGCGAGGTCACCTTGTGGGGCCGCTCCAGCACGGGAGCCGTCTTGCCGATCGACGAGGTGGCCCACGCGGGCAGCACGGTGGGTTACGAGCTGATGTGCGCGCTCGCCCCGCGCGTGCCGGTGACAATGACCGAGGACTGATGCAGAGGTCGGCGGGGCTGGGCATCAACCGTCCCTGCGCCGCCAGCGCCCCGATTTGGGGGCTTTTCCGTTGTCGGCGCCACCAATGCGCCGCGCGGTCAGAATGCAAGGCTTGCGGTGGAATGACCGCTCCACCGCACCCCCACCGCTGGAAGGACCCCCATGACCACCCTGAACATCAATGGCCGACCCCACGTGGTCGATCTGGACGGCGACACGCCCTTGCTGTGGGCGTTGCGCGACGACATCGGCCTGACCGGCACCAAATTCGGTTGCGGCATCGCCGCTTGCGGGGCCTGCACCGTGCATGTAGATGGTGTGGCCACCCGCGCGTGCGTCACCCCGATTGCGTCGCTGTCCAGCCGCCGGGTCACCACCATCGAGGCGGTGGCCCAGGGCCCGCAGGGGCGGGTCGGCCGGGCGGTGCAAAACGCCTGGGTCAAGCACGACGTGGCCCAGTGTGGCTACTGCCAAAGCGGCCAGGTGATGAGCGCCACCGCGCTGTTGCAGAAAAACCGGCGTCCGTCGGACGCCGAGATCGACGCGGCCATGGCCGGGAACGTTTGCCGCTGCGGCACGTACGCGCGCATCCGCGCTGCCATTCGCGACGCCGCCAGCACCTTGGTTTGAGGAGAAAAACATGCTGTTCAAACCCCAAACTGGTCATTTTGAGTCGAATCCAGCCCTTGCCCACGGTTTGATTGACGGTGGCGCTACGAATACAATAGCAAATACCGTCCCCCGCCGCCAATTTCTCAAGGTCGTGGGCGTCTCTGGCTTTGCGCTGGGGATGTTCCCTGCCACCGCCTTGGCCGCCGACGCGCCAGGCCTGAAGCCCACCCAGCAGCCAAGCGCCTTCGTGCGCATCGCCGCCGACGGCACGGTGACCGTTGTCATCAACCGGCTGGACTTTGGCCAAGGCGTGCAGACCGCTTTGCCCCTCATCCTGGCCGAGGAGCTGGACGCCGACTGGTCCAAAGTGAAGAGCGTTCATGGCGATGCCAGCCCCGCGTACTTTGACCCCGCGTTCGGCATGCACCTGACCGGCGGCTCCAACACGATCAAAAACTCCTACACCCAGTACCGCGAACTCGGGGCGCGCACCCGCGCCATGTTGGTGGCCGCGGCGGCCCAGCAGTGGGGCGTGCCTGTGGCCAAGCTGCGCACGCACAACGGCTTCGTGCTCGGGCCGAGCGGTCAAAAGCTGGGCTACGGCGCACTGGCCCAGGCTGCGATGCAGCAGCCCGTGCCCGAACAGGTCGCGTTGAAAGACCCAAAGCAGTTCCGCTTGATCGGGCGGCCCACTGGCCGGCTCGATGCGCGCGACAAGGCCAGCGGGCGCCAGGCCTACGGCATCGACACCCAACTGCCCGGGCAGCTGACCGCAGTGGTGGCCCACCCGCCGGTGTTTGGCGGACGTCTGAAGGCGTTGGACGACACCGCCGCCAAAGCCGTGAAGGGCGTGAAAGCCGTGCTGCGCGTGCCAGTGGACCGTGGCGGTGATGGGGTGGCCGTGATTGCCACCGGCTACTGGGCCGCCAAGAAAGGGCGTGATGCGCTCAAGGCGCAGTGGGACACGGCCAGCGTGGAGAAAGTGGACAGCGCCAAGCAACTCGCCAGCTACCAAGCCCTCGCCAAGACCAAGGGCCTGGTGAAGTTCGACGCCTACATGTCCCCGCTGGCGGCCGCCCCGCGCCGCATCAGCGCCGAGTTCGTGTTCCCCTACCTGGCCCACGCGCCCATGGAGCCGCTGAACTGCACGGTCAAGCTGGACGGCGACCGCGCCGAGTTGTGGCTGGGCACGCAAATGCCGGGGCTGGACGCCGCCGCCGCCGCCCGCGTGTTGGGCACCAGCGCCGACAAGGTCAAGGTTCACACCCAGATGGCCGGTGGCGGGTTTGGTCGCCGTGCCATCCCCACCAGCGATTACGTGGTCGAGGCCTGCCATGTGGCCCGCGCGGCCCGCGCCGCCGGGCTGAATGCGCCGGTGCGCACGCTGTGGAGCCGGGAAGACGACATCAAAGGCGGGTACTACCGCCCGATGCACGTGCACCGCGCCGAAATCGGCGTGGATGCGCAGGGTCAGATCACCGCGTGGGACCATGTGATCGTCGGCCAATCGATCGTCAAGGGCTCGCCGTTCGAGGCCTTCATGGTCAAAAACGGCATTGACGACACCATGGTCGAGGGCATGAAGGAACCGTACCAACTGCCCATGCGGTTGTCGGTTCACCACCCGCAGGTCAACGTGCCGGTGCTCTGGTGGCGCAGCGTGGGCGCCACGCATACCGCGTACGTGATGGAAACGCTGATCGACGACGTGGCCCGGCTCACGCAGCAAGACCCAGTGGGCTACCGATTGAAGCTGATGGGAGAAGGCCACCCTCGCCACAAAGCGGCACTGCAACTGGCGGTGAACAAATCGGGTTACGGCAAACGCCCGCTGGCGGCGGGCCGGGCCTGGGGTGTGGCGGTGCACGAGTCGTTCAACTCGGTGGTGGCGTATGTGGTGGAGGCCTCGGTGGACAACGGCGTGCCCAAACTGCACGCGGTGACGGCCGGGGTGCATTGCAACCTGGTGGTCAACCCCACCACGCTGGAAGCGCAGGTGCAGGGCGGTGCGCTGATGGGGTTGTCGATGTGCTTGCCTGGCGCCGCCATCACCCTCCAGGACGGTGTGGTCACGCAGAGCAACTTTGGCGATTTTCTGGTGCCGCGCATCACCGACATGCCCACGGTGGCGGTGCACACCGTGCCCAGCGCCGAGCCGCCCACCGGCATGGGCGAGCCCGGCCTGCCACCGCTGGCCCCCGCGTTCGCCAACGCCATCGGCCAGCTGACTGGCAAGACCCCGCGCGAACTGCCGTTCAAGCTGGCCTGACCCGGCGGGGCGGCCGTCCGCCACAGGCCCAGTCTCTGTCGCTGGCGACTCGGCCGCTGCCACCGCCGTGAGCGTTTCGCCACACCTCACGGTGTGAAGCGCCCGACGTTCAGCATTCGCTATGGCACTGCATGGCCCTTCGGCGCGGTGCCGCGCGGTGTTGCGGCGGCGAGCCCAAGCGAGGCCGCGGGCCTGCCTACAATGGGTTGGACCAATCTGGTCAACACCCACATGGGGGCCCTCCCGGGCCTGTTTCCGCATGAGTCGCCCTGCATACCGGTACTACGACTTCCTGCTCGCGGCGTTCGTGTGCGTGTTGCTGTGCGCCAACTTCATTGGCGCGGCCAAGCAGGCCACTTTGACCTTGCCCTGGCTGGGCGCCGTCACCTTTGGCGCTGGCGTGTTGTTTTTTCCGTTGTCGTATCTGTTCGGCGACGTGCTCACCGAGGTCTATGGCTATGGCCGTGACCGCCGTGTGGTCTGGGCGGGTTTCACCGCGCTCGCTTTCGCGTCGGCCATGGCAGCGGTGGTGGTGGGCCTGCCACCAGCCGACACCGACTTCATGCGCGGCTATCAAGGCCAGCTCGAAGGTGTGTTCGGCAACGCATGGCGCATCGCGTTGGCCTCCATGCTGGCGTTTTGGTGCGGCAGCTTTGCCAACAGCTATGTGCTGGCCAAAATGAAGGTGCTCACCCAGGGGCGTTGGTTGTGGACACGAACCATCGGCTCCACCGTGGTGGGCGAGCTGATCGACTCGTCGTTGTTTTATGTGGTGGCCTTCTACGGCGTCTGGGCCAGTTCAGACATCGTGGCGGTGGTGTTGGCGCAGTACGCCCTCAAAACCACCTGGGAGGTGCTGGCCACACCCCTGACCTACCAAGTGGTGGCTTTCCTCAAACGAGCCGAAGGTGTGGACCATTTTGACCGCGACACCGACTTCAACCCCTTCCACCTGAGCGAGGCCGATGGGCGCTGACGCCCCCTACGGCCTGTGACCCAGCCGCTGGTGCACACCGGCCCGACCCTCATTCCCCCGATTGGGCCAGGGCCCGCGCCACGGCTGGGCGCTCGGCCATCCGCTGCCGGTGCGCCATCAGCCGGGGAAACTGACCCGTGTCCACCCCATCGCCTTCCAGCCAGCGGGCGGTGGTGAACAGGTAGGCGTCGCACACCGTGTAACGCTCGCCCATCACCCACGGACCGGGTTGCAGGGCGTTTTCTACCAGTCGAAAAGCATCGGCCACCGCTTCTGGCACCTTGAGCTTCATGGCCTGAATGGCGGCCGGGTCGTCGGCCCAGCGGTGGCCGCGCAGCCTGTGGGCGTGGGCGACATGCACCGTGCTGCACAGGTAGCTGTTGAACGCCTGCACCTGCGCCAGCGCAAAGGCGTCGTCCAGCGGGGCCAGTTGTGCGGCGGGGAAGCGCTGTGCCACGTAGATAAGCAAGGCGGGGGTTTCGGTCAACACGCCTTGCTCGGTCGCCAGCGCGGGCACGCGGCCTTTGGGGTTGATCGCCAGGAAGTCGGGCTTGCGTTGGTCGTTCTGGCGAAAGTCCAGCCGCACCGTGTCATAGGCCGCACCCGCTTCTTCCAGGGCGATGTGGGTGGCCAGGGCGCAGGTGCCGGTGGCGGTGTAGAGCGTGAGCATGGGTGGGGCGTTGGAGTTGCCTTGAATCTAACCCAGCGGTGCGATTGGGGGCATCCGTCGAAAGGCGAATGCCTGAGTGCGGCGCTGCGGTGTGCCCGGGCGAATCGCCGTTTAGCCGGTCGTGAAAGGCCTCAGGCCCGGGGCTATATTCAACCCATGGCCAAAGACAAAACCGTGTTCACCTGCGCCGAGTGTGGTGGCACCAGCCCCAAGTGGTTGGGCAAATGCCCGCATTGCAACGCCTGGAACACCTTGGTGGAGAGTGCCGCTGAGCCCGCCGGTGCGGGCAAGAACCGATTCGCCTCGCTGGCCAAGGCCAGCGCGGTCACGGCCCTGGCCGACATCGAGGCCACCGACACCGAACGCACCCCCACAGGTCTGGAAGAACTGGACCGCGTGTTGGGCGGCGGCATCGTCGAGGGCGGTGTGATCCTGATCGGCGGCGACCCGGGAATCGGCAAGTCCACCTTGCTGCTGCAGGCGCTGGACGCCTTGCAGCGCATCAATCTGACCACCCTGTACGTGACCGGCGAAGAAAGTGGCGCCCAAGTGGCCTTGCGCGCCCGCCGCCTGGGTCTTGACGGCAGCCGGGTGCAGGTGCTGGCCGAGATCCAGCTGGAAAAGATCCTGGCCACGCTGGACAGCACCCAGCCGGCCATTGCGGTGATCGATTCCATTCAGACGGTGTATTCCGAACAACTCACCTCGGCGCCCGGCTCGGTGGCGCAGGTTCGTGAATGCGCGGCGCATCTGACGCGCATGGCCAAGGCCAGCGGCACCGCCATCGTGCTGGTGGGCCACGTCACCAAAGAAGGCGCGCTGGCCGGTCCGCGGGTGCTGGAGCACATGGTGGACACGGTGCTGTATTTCGAGGGCGACACCCACAGCAGCTTCCGGCTCGTGCGCGCGATCAAAAACCGCTTTGGGGCGGTGAACGAGATCGGCGTGTTTGCCATGACCGAACGCGGCCTGAAAGGCGTGACCAACCCAAGCGCGATCTTTCTCAGCCAGCACGCCGAGCCGGTGCCAGGCAGCTGTGTGCTGGTCACGCTCGAAGGCACCCGGCCCATGCTGGTGGAAATCCAGGCGCTGGTGGACAGCGGAGGCCCCAGCCCGCGCCGCCTGAGTGTGGGTCTGGACCGCGACCGTCTGGCCATGCTGCTGGCGGTGCTGCATCGCCACGCGGGCGTGGCCTGCATGGACCAGGACGTGTTTGTGAATGCGGTGGGCGGTGTTCGCATCAGCGAGCCCGCGGCCGATTTGGCAGTGATGTTGGCGATCACTTCCAGTCTGCGTGGCAAGCCTCTGCCCAAGGGATTTCTGGCCTTTGGTGAGGTCGGGCTGGCTGGCGAAGTGCGGCCGGCGCCGCGTGGCCAAGAGCGGCTGCGTGAAGCAGCCAAGCTCGGCTTCAGCGTGGCGGTGGTGCCCAAAGCCAACGCGCCCAAAAAAGGCAGCAAGGAGATCGAAGGCCTGACCATTCACCCGGTGGAGCGGATCGAAGAGGCGCTGGACGTGGTCCGTCGCCTGCTGTGACGCTCAGCCGGCGTTGCGTTCCCTGACCAGCGCCAGGTTGTAGTTGGGGTCGTTGTACATCTTGAACTGCCGATAGACCTTGAAGTAGGAACTGCCGGTTTGGCAGTCGGCGATCAGCTGCCGCATGCAGTCGCAGAGGTCTTGGCGTTGCTCGTTGAGGCGGGCCAGCTTGGCGGTGGCGTCGGCGCGGTGGTGGTCGTCCACGTCGCTGCGCTGGGTCTGCTCGGCCATGGCCTTGATCTTCAGCGACAAGATGGACACCCGGTCCACCATGCTGCCGACGGTTTCGCTGTTCAAACGCGCCCCGGCGGGTGCCCGGCTCACCGCTTGTGGCTGCGTGACCGACGCTGGGTCGACCAGCCCCAGCGTCAGCAGCAGGAACTCGTCCATGCGCTCAATGGCGTTGTTGCGCGCCTGGTTGAACGCGTCGATTGCGCGCTTGTTGGCCACGATCTCAGCGTCTGGCGCGCGCTGCCGCCGTGCCAGGTCTTCTTCACACCACAGCCGCGCGTTGCAGCGGTGGTTGTCCAGCATCGCGGCCAAAAAATCTGGCGCCCAAGCGCCAGGATTGGTTGGATCGAGGGCCACCACGTTTGGCCAATCGGTGTGCTGGTTGTAACGGTCGTGCAACTGGGCGACGGCGTCGGCGTCAAAGCTGAAAGTGCGTGGGGTCATGGCAGGGCTTCGTGGGAGGGCGTGACAAGGGTGCGCCCACCCATGGTGCGAAAGCGCGTGGTGGGCGTGGCAGACTAGTGGGTATTTTCCGCCAACACGGAACCGGCTCTGAGCCGCCGCTGGCGCATCGCCTGTTCAACGCCGCACACCCATGAGCCCCCCTCCCCAACGCCCCGTCCTTGTGGTTCGTTTGTCCAACTGGATCGGCGACGTGGTGTTGACCCTGCCTGCTTTGCTTCGGCTGTCGGCGCACCACCGGCTTGAACTGGTGGGCAAAGGCTGGATGCCAGGGCTGCTTGCCGCCTACGGGTGGGGTTGCCACGTGTATCCCAAAACCACGCGCGAACGGGTGGCGCTGCTGCGGCGCCTGAAGGCCGTGGCAGAACCGCACAGCTCGGCCCGCGCCTTGTGTTTCCCGACTTCGCTGTCCAGCGCGCTGGAGTTTCGTTTGGCAGGGCTGCCCGCTGTGGGGTATGCCAAAGAGGGCCGGTCATGGCTGCTCAAGCGGTCGCTGGCTTTGCCGCCTGCCAGCGTGCACATGGCCGAGCACTTTGGGCGGTTGGCCGACGCGTTGCTGCCGGTGACCCATGGGGACTCTGCGCCAGCTGTAGCGCCTTTGACGCTGACCACGGCTGCCAGGACACGCGCTCAGGCGGCTTTGGCGGAAGCGGGAGTGGTCGGCCCGTTCGTGGTGGTGTGCCCTTTTTCCAGCGGCGCGATCGGCGGCCAAAGCAAAGACTGGCCAAGTTTTGCCGATTTGGTGCAACGGCTGACCGCCGAGGGCCACCGCCTGGTGGCCTGTCCTGGCCCGGGGGAAGAAGCTCAGCTCAGCGAGCGCTGGCCAGCCGTGACCCCGTTGCCAGATTTGCGCGTGGACGCATATGCGGCAGTGTTGTCGCTCGCCGTTGCCGTGGTGGCGAACGACACCGGGCCCGGCCACTTGGCGGCAGCGGTTGGCGCGCCGCTGGTGAGCGTGCTGGGGCCGACCGACCCCGCGCGCTGGGGCGTGCGCGGACAGCGTGTGACCGTGCTGCGCGACTGGCCGCGTTGGCCCAGTGCAGACGACGTGCACCACCAGCTCGAGCCGTGGTTGCGCGCCGCCACCCCACAGGGGGCCGCGTGAGCACGAGGCCAGGCGCTTGGCCGCGGCGGGCGCGCGCGGTCGGCGTGCCATTGGTGGGCCTGCTGGTGTTGTGGGGTGGCTATTCCGCCTGGGGCGCACAGGGGGTGGCGCTGGGGCTGGCCGGTGTGGTGATGTGGGCGTTGCTGCACGTCACCCGCCTGACCCACATCATGAAACAAGCGGCCAACCGGCCCGTGGGACATGTGGGCAGTGCGGTGATGCTCCACGCCAAGCTCAAGCCGGGCTTCAACCTGTTGAAGGTGCTTGCGCTGACCCGAGCGCTGGGCGAGCGACTCACCCCCGAGGGCGAAGACCCCGAACGCTACCGATGGACCGATGGCGGTGGCTCGCAAGTGACGTGCGTGTTTGTGGGCGGCCGTTTGACGGATTGGCAGCTGGTGCGCCCCACCGATTAAAATGATGGGTTGCGTCCAACGCCCGGGCCCGGGCCAACGGTCGCGTTGTTCAGCCCCAACCGAGGATTCCCCATGAGCGCCCCCCTGCCCCCCGCGATGCACGACCGTGACGGCAAGATCTGGATGGACGGCCAACTGGTCGATTGGCGCGACGCCAAGATCCACGTGCTGAGCCACACCTTGCACTACGGCTGCGGCGCTTTCGAAGGCGTGCGTGCCTACAACACCGCCCAAGGCACGGCGATCTTCCGACTGGAAGAACACACCGACCGCTTGTTCAACAGCGCCAAGATCCTGCGCATGAAGATCCCGTTCACCAAAGAAGCGGTGTGCGAGGCGCAAAAAACCGTGGTCCGTGAGAACAAACTGGAGAGCTGCTACCTGCGCCCGCTGACCTGGATCGGCTCGCAAAAGCTCGGCGTGAGCCCCAAGGGCAACACCATCCACCTGATGGTCGCGGCCTGGCCCTGGGGGGCCTACCTGGGTGAAGACGGGTTGAAGCGCGGCATCCGCGTCAAAACCTCCAGCTACACACGGCACCACGTCAACATCACCATGACGCAGGCCAAGGCGGTGAGCAATTACACCAACTCGATCCTGGCCAACATGGAAGCGGTGGACGACGGCTACGACGAAGCGCTGCTGCTCGACGCCTCC
>JAIXXF010000023.1 GCA_027490925.1 Comamonadaceae bacterium | reverse complement strand
TTTGCCCTGCCACAATCCCCCCATGACCGAGCCTGCAGCCCCTGCCCCAGTGCGAAACGACACCTTTTTGCGCGCCTGCTGGCGCCAAGCCACCGAACACACCCCCGTGTGGCTCATGCGCCAAGCCGGCCGCTACCTGCCCGAGTACTGCGCCACCCGCGCCCGCGCCGGCAGCTTCATGGGACTGGCCACCAACGTCGACTTCGCCACCGAAGTCACCCTGCAGCCCCTGGCGCGCTACCCCCTGGACGCCGCCATCCTGTTCTCCGACATCCTCACCGTGCCCGACGCCATGGGCCTGGGCCTGTCCTTCACCCAAGGCGAAGGCCCCCGCTTTGCCCACCCCGTGCGCGACGAGGCCGCTGTGGCCGCGCTTGCCGTGCCCGACATGGCCAAGCTGCGCTACGTGTTTGATGCCGTCGCCTCCATCCGAGGCGCCCTCCACGGCCGCGTGCCCCTGATCGGCTTCTCCGGCAGCCCCTGGACCCTGGCGTGCTACATGGTCGAAGGCGCCGGCTCGGACGACTACCGGCAGGTCAAGACCATGCTCTACAGCCGCCCCGACCTGATGCACCGCATCTTGCAAGTCAACGCCGATGCGGTGGCGCTGTACCTGAACACCCAGATCGAGGCCGGCGCCCAGGCGGTGATGGTGTTTGACTCCTGGGGCGGGGTGCTGGCCGATGGTGCCTTCCAGAAGTTCAGCCTGGGCTACACCGCCCGGGTGCTCCAGCAGCTCAAGAAAGAGCACAACGGCCAGCGCATCCCGCGCATCGTCTTCACCAAAGGCGGCGGGCAGTGGCTCGAGGCCATGGCGGCGCTGGACTGCGAGGTGCTGGGGCTGGACTGGACGGTCAACCTCGGGCAGGCGCGGGCGCGGGTGGGCGGAGATGTGGGCGGGGCGGGCAAGGCGCTGCAGGGCAACATTGACCCCAATGTGCTGTTTGCCCAGCCCGAGCAGATCCGAGCCGAGGTGGCCAAGGTGCTGGAGGGCTTTGGGGTGCCGCACGCGGACACGACCCAGTGCGGGCCGACCCACATCTTCAACCTGGGCCACGGCATCAGCCAGTTCACCCCGCCGGAGCACGTGGCCACGCTGGTCCACGCCGTGCATGAGTACTCCCGCAAAATGCGGGGGTGAAAACCACGTGCGTCAGAGGGCACCCCCCGGTCGCCCGGGGATGCCCTGTGTGCTTATGGTGTGCCCGTGGCGACGAACTAAAATGGGCCAGCCTCAGGCTGCAATGACCACACGCCCGAGATCGCGCCACGCTGCGAGATCGCGCCCGTTGTGGCGGTGCACGGTCACCGCCCGGTTTGCACCTTGAGGCGTATGGTGGTGACCTGCCAGCCCATGTGAGCGAGTCGGGCTTGAAACAGAGGCAACAGTTGCCTCACTTTGGCAGCCACCGCGCTGTTGGTGACCAGCAGGCACCAGGCCGCATCGTCCACCGGACCCGGCTTGATGGCTGCCCGCAAAGGCGGGGGGATCAAATGCTCGATCGCCCGCAGCCGCTGCGTTGAATCGGCGACCTGCTCGGCCAGGCGCGCAAAGGTCGGCGAATGACGCGCCGCTTCGTCCAAAGTCAAGGGCGGCTTGGGGAGCGTCATGGCGGGCCTGCAATGAAGGACATCAGATGCAATTGATTATCACGGACGCCTGGTTGGCCAAGAGCCGAGCGATTCACCTCAGCGGTCGAAAGCTCGTCGGTGCCGGCGTGTTGCTTTGGCTGGTCGCTACCCTGTTCTCTGCGCTGGTCTACCACGGCGTGTTGGTCAAAGGCGCTCGGGATGGCTGGCCTGTGCTGGGGGGCTTGGCGGGTTGGCTGGTGCCAGGAGAACTGAGCCAGCAAGAGCGCTACTTGCGCGAGAACGTCGATGCGATGGCCCGCAAGCTTGGCGAGATGCAGGCCAAGGTGCTGCAAATGGAAGCACTGGCCGAGCGCGTCTCTGGCCTGGCGGGCATCAACCCGAACGATGTCAAGGTGGCCCCCGGTCGGGGGGGCGTTCTGGTCTCAGGCCGCCCGTTGAGCATCGAAGAACTGCAAACCACGCTGTCCGACCTGGACCAGTTGGCCGACCAGCGGGGAGACCTCCTGACCGTGATCGAGTCCCGCTTGTTTGAGCAGCGGATCAAAAAATCCATGGTGCCGACCCAGTCGCCGGTGCGCGACGCCTACATGGGCTCGATGTTCGGCTGGCGGATCGACCCCTTCACTGGGCGCACCGCGCTTCACACTGGCATCGATTTCCAGGCCGATTTCGGCACACCCATTCTGGCGGCTGCCGGCGGGGTGGTGGTGGCGCAGGAATACCACCCGGCCTACGGCAACATGGTGGAGGTGGACCACGGCAACAACCTGGTCACTCGGTATGCCCACGCGTCCAAAGTAATGGTCAAAAAAGGCGACCTCATCAAGCGCGGGCAAAAGATCGCCGCGGTCGGCTCCACCGGGCGCTCCACCGGGCCCCACCTGCATTTCGAGGTGCTGGTGGATGGGGTGCCACAGAACCCTCAGAAGTTCCTGGCGGCGGGGGAAAAGATCCCCGACAACTTGGTCGCCAAGGCCGACCTGCCCGCCAAGCCAGCGCAGCGGCCCGCCGTCACCCCCGACCGCAACCGCCTGTCGCCACAAAGGTAAAATCCACAGCGTTTCGCGCTGCCTGGGCCGGTAACACCGGCCCTTGTTTTTTATGGTGGCGACCTCAGTTCACTTTTTCTACAGGATTTCGGTTGCCTTGGGCGCTTGCTGGCAAGCACACAAAGCGGCCCCGCATTCATGGCCACCAATTTCCTCACCAGCCTTTTCGGCAGTCGCAACGACCGCCTGCTCAAACAGTACCGCAAAACCGTTGACCGCATCAACGCGCTGGAGCCCCAGTTTGAACAACTGAGCGATGACGAACTGAGGGCCAAAACCGAGCAATTCAAAGCCCGCTTCGCCAGCGGTGAGACGCTGGACGCCATGCTGGCCGAGGCCTTTGCCGTGGTTCGCGAAGGTTCCAAGCGCGTCATGAAGATGCGCCACTTTGACGTGCAAATGCTCGGCGGCATGTCTTTGCACAACGGCAAGATTTCCGAGATGGGCACCGGTGAAGGCAAAACGCTGACCGCGACCTTGCCCGTCTACTTGAACGCGCTCAGTGGCCGAGGCGTGCATGTGGTCACGGTCAACGACTACTTGGCCAACCGAGATGCGCAGTGGATGGGTCGCTTGTACAACTTTCTCGGGCTGACGGTGGGGGTGAACCTGCCGAACATGTCGCGCGAGGAGAAACAGGCGGCCTACGCGGCCGACATCACCTACGGCACCAACAACGAGTTCGGTTTCGATTATTTGCGCGACAACATGGTCTACGAGGCGGCCGACCGGGTGCAGCGGGCCTTGAACTACGCCATCGTTGACGAGGTGGACTCCATCTTGATCGACGAAGCCCGCACCCCGCTGATCATCAGCGGGCAAGCCGAGGACCACACCAGCCTGTACCAGGCCATCAACCAACTTGCACCCAAGCTCACCCAGCAAGAGGGCGAGGCCGACCCGCGCACCGGCGAAGGCATCACCAAGCCGGGTGACTTCACGCTGGACGAAAAAAGCCGTCAGGTGTTCCTGACCGAGCAAGGCCATGAGAACGCCGAACGGCTGCTGGCCAGCCTGGGCCTGATCCCTGAGGGCGCTTCGCTGTACGACCCGGCCAACATCGCGCTGGTGCACCACCTGTACGCAGCGCTGCGGGCCAATTATTTGTACCACCGCGACCAGCACTATGTGGTGCAGGACGGCGAGATCGTCATCGTCGACGAGTTCACCGGGCGACTGATGGCTGGCCGCCGCTGGAGCGACGGTCTGCACCAAGCGGTGGAAGCCAAAGAGGGCGTGGCGATCCAGCCTGAAAACCAGACGATGGCGTCCATCACCTTCCAGAACTACTTCCGGCTGTACAGCAAGCTGGCGGGCATGACCGGAACGGCGGATACCGAGGCGTTTGAGTTTCAGGAAATCTACGGGTTGGAAACCATCGTCATCCCGCCCAACCGCAAAAGCCAGCGGCAGGATCAGCTCGACCGGGTGTACAAGACCACCCGAGAGAAATACGAAGCTGCGATCCAAGACATCCGCGAATGCCACGAGCGCGGCCAGCCGGTGTTGGTGGGCACCACTTCGATCGAGAACTCGGAAATCATCGCCAACCTGCTGGAGCGCGAGAAGCTGCCACACCAAGTGCTGAACGCCAAGCAGCACGCCCGTGAGGCCGACATCGTGGCGCAGGCCGGTCGGCCCAAGGTCATCACCATCGCCACCAACATGGCGGGCCGTGGCACCGACATCGTGCTGGGCGGCAACATTGAGAAACAAGTGGCCGCCGTGTTAGCGGACGCGTCGCTGGACGAGGCGACCCAGCAAGCCCAAGTCGCGGCGCTGCGTGCCCAATGGGCCAAAGACCACGAGCTGGTCAAATCGCTCGGCGGCTTGCGCATCATCGCCACCGAGCGCCACGAGTCACGGCGCATCGACAACCAGCTGCGCGGCCGTTCGGGCCGTCAGGGCGACCCTGGTTCCTCCCGTTTCTATCTCAGCTTGGACGACGCGCTGATGCGCATCTTCGCTGGCGACAGGGTCCGGGCCATCATGGACCGCCTGAAGATGCCCGATGGCGAAGCCATCGAGGCCGGTATCGTCACCCGCAGCATCGAGAGTGCGCAGCGCAAGGTCGAAGCACGCAACTTCGACATGCGCAAGCAGTTGCTGGAATACGACGACGTGTCCAACGACCAGCGCAAGGTGATCTACCAACAGCGCAACGACATCCTCAACGCCAGCGACCTCACGGCCCAGATCACGTCTTTGCGCGAGGGGTGCTTCACCGACCTGGTGCACGAGCACGTGCCCGAAGAATCGGTGGAGGAGCAGTGGGACCTGCCCCGGCTGGAAGCTGTATTGGCCGACGAGTGGCAGATCGCCTTGCCACTGCAGCAGGAAGTGCAGGCGGCGGATGCGGTGACGGTGGACGACATCGTGAACAAGGTGGTGGCTGCCGCCAACGCGGCCTACGTCGCCAAAGTCGCCGAGGTGGGAGCAGCCAATTTCACGCAGTTCGAGAGGGTGGTGCTGCTTCAGAGCATCGACACGCACTGGCGTGAACATTTGAGTGCCCTGGACTACCTGCGCCAGGGCATCCACCTGCGCGGCTACGCGCAAAAGCAGCCCAAGCAAGAGTACAAGCGCGAAGCTTTTGAACTGTTCCGCCAGCTGCTCGACACGGTCAAGAACGACGTGACCAAGGTGTTGATGATGGTGAAGGTCCAGTCCAGTGAGCAGTTGGAGCAGGCGGCGGAGGACCTGGAGTCGCGCGCCGAGCACATCACCAACGTCACTTACACCGCGCCCACCGAAACCGGCGAAGCACAGACCACGGTGGACGCCGCCACAGTGGACGACCCCGCGCGTTACGCCCGTGTGGGCCGCAACGACACTTGCCCGTGCGGCAGTGGCAAGAAGTTCAAGCACTGCCACGGCAAGCTGTCCTGACCGACCGCGCCGTCCACACAACGGGCTTCGGCCCGTTTTGTTTTGGTGCCAACGGTTTTCAGATAATGACCCCAACCCTGGAGAAAGCCCCCGCCATGCCTGTGAACCTGCCCCTCCCCAACCCGGCCGACCTGTACCCGGTGCCCGGCGTGCGCATCGGCGTGGCCGAAGCCGGTGTGCGCAAAGCCCACAAGAAAGACCTGACGGTGGTGCTGATCGACGAAGGTGCGTCGGTGCATGGCGTGTTCACCCAGAACCGGTTTTGCGCCGCTCCGGTGCAGGTTTGCCGCGAGCACCTGACCAGCGGCTACGGGGTGCGCGCCATGGTCATCAACACCGGCAACGCGAACGCGGGCACCGGCGAAGAAGGGTTGATCCGCGCCCGCACGGTGTGCATCGCGCTGGCGCGCGAGCTGGAACTGGCGCCGGAACAAATCCTGCCGTTTTCCACTGGCGTGATTATGGAGCCGCTGCCGCACGACCGCATCATCGCGGGCTTGCCCGCGGCGCTGGCCGATGCCCGACCCGACCATTGGCTGCGCGCGGCCGAAGGCATCATGACCACCGACACCCAGCCCAAGGCGATCAGTGCCCGGGTGAACGTGGGTGGCGCGGCAGTCACCATCACGGGCATCAGCAAAGGCGCAGGCATGATCCGCCCGAACATGGCGACCATGCTTGGCTTCATTGCCACCGACGCGTGCGTGGCCCCCGAGCTGATGCAGCGCCTGGCGACCGAGCTCGCTGACGGCTCGTTCAATCGTGTCACTGTCGATGGCGACACCTCGACCAACGATTCGTTTGTGGTGATCGCCACCCACCAGGCCGAGCACCCCACCATCACCGCCTTGGACAGCGCCGATGGCCAGGCCCTGAAGGCCGCGATGCTGGACGTCGCACGGCAATTGGCTCAGGCCATCGTGCGCGACGGGGAAGGTGCGACCAAGTTCATCACGGTGCGGGTGGAGGGCGGCAAGACCAGTGACGAGTGTCGGCAGGTGGCCTACGCCATCGCCCACTCGCCCCTGGTGAAAACCGCGTTTTTCGCGAGCGACCCCAACCTCGGTCGCATCTTGGCCGCGGTCGGGTACGCGGGCATCGCCGACCTCGACCAGACGGGGATTGACCTCTACCTGGACGACGTGCATGTGGCGCTGAAGGGCGGGCGTCACCCGGCGTACCGAGAAGAAGACGGGCAACGGGTCATGAAGCAAAGCGAGATCACCGTGAGGGTGGTGCTGGGCCGTGGCACAGCCAGCGACACGGTGTGGACCTGCGACTTCAGCCACGACTACGTCACCATCAACGCGGACTACCGCTCATGACCGCCGACGCCCTGCTGCACCTGATGCAACGCGCCGAAGCGGTGCTCGCGCGCATCGAGGCGGCGCTGCCGCAGCCATTGAGCGCGCCGGACTGGTCCCAGGCGATCGCCTGGCGTTACCGCAAGCGGTCGTCCGGCCACGGGGCGCTTGAGCCAGTGAAGCACATCGCCCCGCTGCGTCTGGACGACCTGCAAGGCGTCGAGGTGCAGAAGGAAAAAATCGTTCGTAACACCCAACAGCTGGTGGCGGGACAGCCTGCCAACAACGTGCTGTTGACCGGCGCGCGCGGCACCGGCAAGTCGTCTTTGGTCAAGGCGTGCCTCAACGGGTTCTCGGTACAAGGCCTTCGGCTGATCGAGGTGGACAAGGCCGACCTGGTGGACCTGCCCGACATCGTGGCGGTGGTCTCTGACCGGCCAGAAAAATTCATCGTGTTCTGCGATGACCTGAGCTTTGACGACGGTGAGCCTGGTTACAAAGCCCTCAAGTCCATTCTGGACGGTTCGGTGGCTGCGGCCACGCCCAATGTGCTGATCTACGCCACCAGCAACCGCCGACACCTGTTGCCGGAGTACCTGAAGGAGAACCTCAGTTACCAGCACACCGAAGACGGCGAGGTCCACCCCGGCGAAGGCGTGGAAGAGAAAATCTCTTTGTCCGAGCGGTTTGGACTGTGGATCAGCTTCTACCCGTTCAACCAAGACGAATACCTGGCCATCGTGGCGCAGTGGCTGGCGGCCTTCGGCATGTCGGCCGATGCCATTGCCGAGGCGCGCGGGGCGTCCCTGGTGTGGGCCTTGGAGCGTGGCTCTCGCAGTGGCCGTGTGGCCTACCAATTCGCCCGCGATTACGCAGGCCAGCACCGCGCAGGGCCCGGGACGTGAGCCCGGTCACTCATGGCCGAGCGATCGGGTTCCCCCGTGGCTGATTCGGCGGTCGGAGGTGGTGCGGCCACCCCTCTGGTGGCCGACGCCGACCGCCCGCGCGAGGGCGGTAGCCAGCGGTCGGTGGTGGACGTTGCGGTGGGCGTGCTGCAGCGACCCGATGGCGCGTTTTTGCTCACCTCCCGCCCCAACGGCAAGGTTTACGCAGGCCATTGGGAGTTCCCTGGCGGGAAGCTGGAGGCGGGCGAGTCGGTGGCCGACGCCTTGCGGCGCGAGCTTCTGGAGGAAATCGGCCTCCGCGTGGGGGAGGTCCAGCCATGGCGGGTGGAATGGGTGGACTACCCCCATGCGCTGGTACGCTTGCATTTTTGCAAGGTGTTCGACTGGCAGGGCGACCTGGAAATGCGCGAACAGCAGGCCTTTGCGTGGCAGCAGTTGCCGGTCAGCGTGGCCCCGGTGTTGCCAGGCACCGTGCCGGTGCTGGCGTGGTTGGCAGAAGAACGGTCGTTTTCAGGTGCTACACATTCCGTAGCTATGAAACCAGATTAGGCGTGGGCTAGAGGCAGATTGGCATTAAAAGGACGCACGCAGGGTCAGAATTCACGCATTTTGGGATCACCGAAGGGCATGTCATCGGGTGGGCTGTCTTCTGGCACCCGGTAGTCCCCACTGGCCCAGGCACCCAGGTCGTGGTTTTTGCAGCGTTCGCCACAAAAGGGGCGGAACCGGTTGCTGGCCGCGTACAGGCTGGGGCCACCGCAGCCAGGGCATGTCACGGTGCGGGTGTTGGGCGAGGGTTGACTCATGGCTGAGGGCGTTGCGCCTCAAGCGCACAGCGTCATGTCGAACTGGGCTTCGTCGGTGGTGGCGTGCAAGCGGTCGTCGGTCCCTTGGCGCATCAGCCGCACCGACACCATCAACCGGTTGCCGCTGATTTCCGGCACCAGTCCCAGGTGGGGGTCGATCTTGAGCCGCAGCAACTGGAAGGTGCGGCCCTGCGGCAGCGTTTGGACGAACTGGCCTTGGGCGGCCATCACTTTTTGCGGCACGCCTGCGTCGCGCAGCAGCTTGAGCAACAGGTGGACCGCACGGGTCAATGGCGCCAGGGTGGAGGCCCAGCGTTGTACGTCGGCGCGTCGGGAGTCGGCGCTCTGGTGCTGCCACGCGTGGTAGGCGGGCAGGTCGAATTCGCAAGTGCCCCCAGGGATGCCCACCCGGCTGCGGATGCCCATCAGCCAGTCGTTGTCGGTCAGCGAGTGGCCGGTCTTGCCAGTGGCGTCGTTGAGGTCGGCAAAACAGGTGTCGAGCTGGGCCACCACCTCGTCCAGCGCCGCTTCAGAGATCGCTGGGTTGCCGCGGTATTGGTTCAACACGGCTTTCTGTTTGTCGATGTCTTTCAACACATCGCTCTTGAGGTCGGCCCGTGCGGCGACGTCCATCACCTCGAAAATGGTCAGCAGCGCGTGGTGGTGGTCCAGCGGGTGGTCGCGCGGCACCAGCAGGGTCAGTCGGCGGAACAACTGCTCCAGCCGCAGGTAGGTGCGGATGCGTTCGTTGAACGGGTATTCGTACAGGATCGCGCTGCTCATGCTGGGCGCCATGATAGCCCGAAGCCTGGGTTCAAACCAACCAACGCGGCGAGCTGGACATGCAACGCGGCGAGGTCGTCGGTGTTGTTCCAAACCACCGCATCGGCGCACGCCAAACGGGCAAGGCGGCTGGCCTGCGCTTGCACGATCTGCGTGACCGATTCACGGGACAGGCCGCTGCGCGCCACCACACGGCGAACCTGGGTGTCCACGGTGCAATCCACCACCCAGACGCGCTGCACCCGCTGCCGCCAGTGCCGAGACTCCGCGAGCAGCGGGATGTCGAACACCACGCAGGGCGCTTGGGCCGCTTCGGCTTGGCGCAGCGCTTGCTCGCTCACCAGCGGGTGGACGATGGCCTCCAGCCGTTCGCGGGCGCTGGCGTCGGTGAACACCAATTGCCGCATCGCCTCGCGGTCCAGCGCGCCCTCTGGTGTGATCAGGGCATTGCCGAATTGCGTGGCAATCGGGTCGATGGCTGCCCCCCCGGGCGCGGTCACCGCGCGGGCGATGGCGTCGGCATCGACCAATGCCGCACCAGCCTGCACCAACCCGCGGGCCACGGTGCTCTTGCCGCTGCCAATGCCGCCGGTCAGCCCCAATCGGAAAGCGGCAGCCACGCGGGTTCCATTCAAAGGCCGACAGCCCGCAAGATGGCCTGCGGACCGAACACCATCGCAGTGAAGCCCGCACCGACCAAAAATGGGCCGAACGGCACGTAGCCGCCTTCGCGCAGACCGCTGCTGAACTTCATGGCAATGCCCACCGCCGCACCAATCACGGACGCCATCAGTATGATGGGCAGCAACCCAGCCCAGCCGAACCAAGCCCCCAAGGCCGCAAACAGCTTGAAATCGCCGTAGCCCATGCCTTCCTTGCCAGTCAGAAGCCTGAAGACCCAGTAGATCGCCCACAGCGAGGTGTAACCCGCCACCGCGCCCCACAGCGCGTGCGTCAGTGGCACAGAGGTCCATTGCAGCGCGGCGGCGATCAGGCCGGCCCACAGCAGCGGCAGCGTGATGTCGTCGGGCAGCAAGGTGGTGTCCCAGTCGATGAAGGCCAGCGCCACGAGGGCGGCGCAAAAGCCACACCACACCCCTGCGGTGGGGGTCAGGCCCCAGGTGTGCACACACCACGCGAACAACGCGCCGGTGAGCGCCTCCACCAGTGGGTAGCGCGGGCCGATGGCCGCACCGCACGACGAACACCGGCCGCGCAACAACACCAGGTGGCTCACCAGCGGGATGTTCTCGTGCCAACGCAACACATGGCCGCAATGGGGGCAACGTGAGCGCGGCACCATAAGGTTGAAAGGCGCGGCAGAGGAGGGTTTGGCACTGGCGTCTGCGCCTTGGCTCTCCAAGGCCCATTGGCGCTCCAGCATCTGGGGCAATCGGTGGATCACCACATTCAAAAAGCTGCCGACCAACAAGCCCAACACCGCCGCGAGCGCGGTGTCCATCCAAGCCAGTGCGCCCATCAGACCACCTGACCCAGCTTGAAGATCGGCAGGTACATGGAGATCACGATGCCGCCGATCACGGTGCCCAGTATCACGATGATGATGGGCTCCATGAGGCTGGACAGGCCGGCCACCATGTCGTCAACCTCGGCCTCGTAGAAGTCGGCCGCCTTGCCCAGCATGTGGTCCAGCGAGCCCGACTCTTCTCCAATCGCGCTCATTTGCAACACCATGGAAGGGAACACGTTGGCGTTGGTCATGGCTGCGGTCAGGCTGGTGCCGGTGGAGACTTCTTGCTGAATTTTGGCGGTGGCCGACGCGTACACGTGGTTGCCTGAGGCGCCGCCCACCGAGTCCAACGCTTCCACCAGGGGCACACCGGCGGCGAACATGGTGGACAGGGTACGGGTCCATCGGGCGATACACGACTTGTCGATGAGCTGGCCGAACACCGGCAATTTCAACATCGTACGGTCCATGAACACCTGCACCTTGACGTTGCGTTTCCAGGTCTGCAAAAAGAAATAAGTGCCGCCAAACAGCGTGCCGAAAATCAGCCACCAATAGGCCACAAAGAATTCGCTCATCGCGATCACTGCCAGAGTGGGCGCGGGCAGGTCGGCACCGAAAGAGCTGAACACCTCTTTGAACGCCGGGATCACAAAAATCATGATCACAGCCACCACCACAAACGCCACCACCAGCACCGCGATCGGGTACATCAGCGCAGACCGGATCTTGGACTTCAGCGCCTCCGTCTTCTCCATATAAAGCGCCAGTCGGTCCAGCAGAGAGTCCAAGATGCCCGCGGCTTCGCCCGCTTCGATCAGGTTGCAGTACAGGCTGTCGAAGTAAATCGGGAACTTGCGAAACGCCGAACTCAGCGAAGTGCCGGTCTCCACATCGGTGCGGATGTCGTTCAGCAGCCGCGTCACGTTCGGGTTGGGGTTGCCACGGCCGACGATGTCAAACGCCTGCAGCAAAGGCACACCGGCCTTCATCATGGTGGCCAGTTGCCGGGTGAAGATCGCCAGGTCTTTGGGTTTGATGCGCTTGCCGCTGCTCATGCGGCGCTTTTTGATCTTGCTGGGCAGAACCCCTTGGCGCCTCAGACTGGCCTGAACCTGGTTCTCCCCGCTGGCACGGGTCTCACCCCGCACCACCTTGCCTTTACGGTCTTTGCCTTCCCATTCGAAGACGTACTCTTTGATCTTTTTCGGTGCGGCAGTGGCCATCGTGGTCCCGAGTGGTCAGCGGTCAAATGTTGGTGCAGTTCAGAACTTCTTCCAGTGAGGTCAACCCCAGCTTTACTTTCACCAACCCTGATTGTCGCAGCGTGCGGACCCCTTCTCGCTGGGCCTGTTCAGCGATTTCGATGGCGCTGCCGTCGCGCAAGATGATCTTCTGGATCTCTTCGCTGATCGGCATCACCTGGTAGATGCCCAAACGCCCCTAGTAGCCGTTGTTGCAACTGCCGCAACCCACCGGCTTGTATGGCGTCCACGACCCGTCCAGGTCGTCCGCGCCGAAGCCTGCGTCGGCCAGGGCGCTGCGTGGGATGTCGGCGGGCAACTTGCAGTTCACGCACAGACGCCTGGCCAGTCGCTGGGCCGTGATCAGCAACACGCTCGAGGCGATGTTGAACGGCGCAATGCCCATGTTGCGCAAGCGCGTGAGGGTGGACGGCGCATCGTTGGTGTGCAGGGTGGACATGACCAGGTGACCGGTCTGCGCTGCTTTGATCGCGATGTCCGCCGTTTCCAGGTCGCGGATTTCGCCCACCATGATGATGTCGGGGTCTTGCCGCAGGAAAGACCGCAGCGCGGCCGCGAAGGTGAGGCCTGCCTTCTCGTTGACGTTGACCTGGTTCACCCCGGGCAGATTGATTTCCGACGGGTCTTCCGCGGTCGAGATGTTCACGCCGGGCTTGTTCAACAGGTTGAGGCAGGTGTACAGCGACACCGTTTTGCCAGAGCCCGTTGGGCCGGTGACCAGCACCATGCCGTAAGGACGCGAGATCGCATTCAGCAGCCGCGCTTTCTCATCGGCCTCGTAGCCCAGTGCGTCAATGCCCACCTGGGCGCTGCTCGGGTCCAGGATCCGAATCACTAGCTTCTCGCCGAACAGGGTTGGGAGCGTGCTGACCCGAAAATCAATCACCCGGTCGGCGCCGACTTTGAGCTTCATGCGGCCATCTTGCGGCAGCCGCTTTTCGGAAATGTCCAACCGCGAGATGACCTTGATGCGCGACGCCAGCTTGTCTTTGATGGCCACTGGCGGTGAAGCGATTTCGCGCAACTCGCCGTCCACCCGGAAGCGGATGCGGTAGGTGTGTTCGTACGGCTCGAAGTGCAGGTCTGACGCCCGCATGTTGAACGCGTCCATCAGCATCTTGTGCAGAAAACGCACCACCGGTGCGTCGTCCACCTCGTTGCTGGGCTGATTGAGGTCGGTGGCTGCGGCATCGGCCTCCGACTGGATGTCCTCGAACTGGAACTCCTCGTCAATCAGGCTGTTCAGCGCTTCGGCTGCGGTGGTTGCGTGGGCATCCACCAACCGCGCCAGCTTGTCGTACTCGGCAATCACCCAGTCCACACCCAAACGGGTGGAGAACTTGATCTTCTCCGCTGCTTCCAGGTCGGCTGGGTCGGCCGTGGCCACCACCAGGCGGTTGCCGCGTTTGGCCAGCACGACCAGCTTGTAGGCCACGCTGATTTTGGAATCGATCAACCCCACCGGGAGCCGAAGCGGGTCGATCGCGTCCAGATCGACCAACGGCGCTGCAAAGGCCGCCGACATGGTGTGGGCGAGGTCAATGGCGGACACCGACCCAGAGCCGGTCAGTTCAGCGATGAAGCTGGTTTTCCCAGCAGCGGCTTTTTGACACAACGCTTCGGCCGTCGCTTGCTTTAGCTTGCCCGCCGCCACCAGGGCGCGCGCCAGCCCTGGCAAAACCCGCTGGGGCGGGGTGGTGAGGGTGTTGCCGACGGTTTCCGTGGAAGACATCACGGCAATTTACCACTCTGTGGATATGAGAAACCTGTCGGTGGTCTGCGGCCTTCCGACGATCACGCGTCGTTCATGCGTTGGCTTGGTCGGGGTGAGAGGATTCGAACCTCCGGCCTCTACGTCCCGAACGTAGCGCTC
Source organism: Comamonadaceae bacterium (assembly GCA_027490925.1). Taxonomy (GTDB): domain Bacteria; phylum Pseudomonadota; class Gammaproteobacteria; order Burkholderiales; family Burkholderiaceae_C; genus PCRC01. The sequence continues at coordinate 70,721 of JAIXXF010000023.1, read as the reverse complement.
TACCAGGCTAAGCTACACCCCGATCGCGAGCGACGTTGTCAGCAGCGCCGCCGTAGCAAATCCGCAGGTAATTCTAACAAAGCGTCCCGCCATGGGCCGTCTGGCAAATGGCTGATGGCCGCCATGGCGCGCCGGGCTTCGGCTGCTGCCGCTGCCCGCGCGCTGTCGATCGCGCCCGTCAGCCGGACGGTGGTGGCGATCGCCTCCAGCCGATCTACCGCACCTTGCTCGATGGCCTCGCGAATCTGCTGGCTTTGCTCGGCCGTGCCGCGCTGCATGGCAATGATCAGCGGGAGCGTGGTTTTGCCCTCGCGCAGGTCATCCCCCAGGTTTTTGCCCATCTCGGCGGCGTCGCCGTCGTAATCGAGCACGTCGTCGATCACTTGGAACGCCGTGCCCAGGGCTTGCCCGTATTCGGCACAGTGGGCCTCCAGCGCGGGGTAGCCCGCCAAGACCGCGCCGAGTTGTGCGCTGGCCTCGAAGAGCTTGGCGGTTTTGGACCGGATGACGGTGAGGTATTGCGCTTCGGTCAAGCTGGCGTCGTGCATGTTCATCAGCTGCAAGACCTCACCCTCTGCGATCACATTGGTGGTGTCTGCAAGGATTTGCATCACCCTCAGCTCACCGCCCGACACCATCATTTGGAAGGCCCGGGAGTACAAAAAATCGCCCACCAGCACGCTGGCGGGGTTACCAAACACGTCGTTTGCGGTGGCCCTGCCCCGGCGCAGGGTGGAGGCGTCCACCACGTCGTCGTGCAGCAGGGTGGCGGTGTGGATGAACTCCACCACGGCGGCCAATTCAAAGCGCCTCTGCCCGGTGTAGCCCAGTGCGCCGCACACCATCAGCAGCAGCGCAGGTCGCAAACGCTTGCCACCCGCAGAAATGATGTACTGCGCCACCTCCGCGACCAAAGGCACACCGGAACTCAGCCGTTGGGAGATGACTTGGTCGACCGCCAGCATGTCCTGCGCCACCAAGGCGGGGCGGGTGGTGGTGTCAAGGGGGGGGGCGGTCAAAATGGGGGTCCAAATGGAGTCGGATTATAGGAATCGGTGCTGTTGCATCGGCCACCCCGTTGGCTGTCCGTCGGGCAGGGGGCTGCCACTTGGCTTGGGGCCGACCCCGGGTGCTATAATCCAAGGCTCTGAAAAAATTGGTTTTCAGAGCTTCTCTCAGAGGTCATTATGTACGCGGTCATAAAAACCGGTGGCAAGCAGTACCGCGTTGCTTCCGGCGAAAAAATTAAAGTAGAACAGATTGCTGCGGACGTGGGCCAGGAGATCGTCATTGACCAAGTGCTGGCCGTCGGAAACGGCGCTGAGCTTAAGGTCGGTACGCCCCTGGTGTCCGGCGCAACGGTGACGGTCACCGTCATTTCCCATGGCAAGCACGACAAAGTGCGCATCTTCAAGATGCGCCGTCGCAAGCATTACCAGAAACGTCAAGGTCACCGCCAGCAGTTCACCGAACTGCAAATTGGCGCCATCGCCGGTTAACCCGGTTCAGGAGCACAGGTCATGGCACAGAAAAAAGGCGGCGGCTCTACGCGAAACGGGCGCGATTCCAAGCCCAAAATGCTCGGCGTCAAAGCGTTTGGCGGTGAGCAGATTTCCGCTGGTTCCATCATTGTTCGTCAGCGCGGCACCAAGTTCCACCCCGGTGTGAACGTGGGCGTTGGCAAAGACCACACCCTGTTTGCTTTGGTGGACGGCCAGGTGTCTTTCTCGGTCAAGGGTGCGCTGAACAAGCATCTGGTGAACGTGACGCCCGCCTGAGCGGTTGTTTCACGCCCCGGCCAAGCCCCGCTCGCGGGGCTTTGTTGTTTTTCGGGCGGTCGCTGGCGCACGCCTGTTCACAGGTCTGGATTTGACCGGACAATTCGATCGTCAGTCCCGCAGCCGTACTGGCTTCCCCCTACCCACACCCACTGGTCTGCCCCATGAAATTCGTTGACGAAGCCTTCATCGACATCTCTGCAGGAGATGGCGGCAACGGCTGCGTCTCGTTCAGGCATGAGAAATACAAAGAGTTCGGCGGGCCCAACGGTGGCGATGGCGGCCGCGGCGGGCACGTGTTCGCGGTGGCCGACCCCAATCTGAACACCTTGGTGGACTACCGTTTCTCGCGCCGACACGACGCCAAACGGGGGCAGCATGGCATGGGGTCGGACATGTTCGGGGCTGCTGGCGACGACGTGACATTGAAGATGCCGGTGGGCACCATCATTTCCGATGCCGAAACGGGCGAGGTACTCTACGAACTGTTGGTGCCGGGGGAGGTGATCACCATCGCCAAAGGGGGCGACGGTGGCTTTGGCAACCTGCGTTTCAAGAGCGCGATCAACCGCGCCCCGCGACAAAAAACCCCTGGCTGGCCTGGCGAGAAGAAAAGCCTGAAGCTCGAGCTCAAGGTGTTGGCCGACGTGGGACTGCTGGGCTTGCCCAATGCGGGTAAATCCACGTTCATCACCGCCGTGTCCAACGCCAGGCCGCGCATCGCGGATTACCCGTTCACCACGTTGCACCCCAACTTGGGGGTGGTGCGCGTTGGGCCGGAACAGAGCTTTGTGGTCGCCGATCTGCCCGGTTTGATCGAGGGGGCGTCTGAAGGCGCTGGGTTGGGCCATTTGTTCTTGCGCCACTTGCAGCGCACCCGCTTGCTGTTGCACGTGGTGGACATGGCGCCGTTTGATGACGCTGTGGACCCGGTGGCGCAGGCCAAGGGCATTGTGAACGAGCTCAAAAAATACGACCCTGCTTTGTACGACAAACCGCGCTGGCTGGTCCTCAACAAACTGGACATGGTGCCGGCTGACGAGCGCGCCGCCCGCGTCAAGGACTTCGTGAAGCGTTTCAAATTCAAGGGCCCAGTGTTCGAGATTTCGGCGCTCACGCGCGAGGGGTGCGAACCGCTGGTCAAAGAGATTTATCGCCACGTCGCGTCGGTCCAAGCCGCCGAGCAGCCCCATGTTGAAGCCGACCCGCGTTTCACCGATCAGGCCGATTAGACTTGGCCTGTGAGCCACGCCTGACCGTGGCGAACTGTCCGAAAACGCTATAGAAAAAATAGCATAAGCCTACGCTATACCGTGGGTTAACGCCGTAAATGACCGAAAAATCCGCTTCCGAGGTGCTGCGGCACGCAAAACGCATCGTTGTCAAAGTCGGCTCCAGCCTGGTGACCAACGAAGGTCGGGGCTTGGACGAAGCCGCGATCGGCGAGTGGAGCCGCCAGATGGCTGCGCTCGTGCAAAGCCAGCGCGAGGTGGTGATGGTGTCGAGCGGGGCGATCGCTGAAGGCATGAAGCGGTTGGGTTGGGCCACCCGGCCGCACGAACTCAATGAGTTGCAGGCCGCCGCCGCGGTGGGGCAAATGGGCTTGGCCCAGATGTACGAGACCAAGCTGCGTGAGAACGGCCTGGGCAGCGCGCAGGTGTTGCTGACCCACGCCGACCTCGCCGACCGAGAGCGCTACCTCAACGCCCGCTCCACCTTGCTGACCCTGCTGCGTTTGGGCGTGGTTCCCGTGATCAACGAAAACGACACGGTGGTCAACGACGAGATCAAGTTCGGTGACAACGACACGCTGGGCGCCCTGGTGGCCAACCTGATCGAGGCCGATGCGCTGGTCATTCTGACCGATCAAAAAGGCTTGTACAGCGCTGACCCGCGCAAGGACCCGAGCGCGACCTTTGTGCATGTGGCCCAAGCCGGTGACGCAGTCTTGGAGGCCATGGCGGGTGGAGCGGGCTCCAGTTTGGGCAAAGGTGGCATGATCACCAAGATCTTGGCGGCCAAGCGTGCGGCGGGTTCTGGTGCGTCCACCGTCATCGCTTGGGGACGGGAGAGGGATGTGCTGATCCGCCTGGCCGAGGGCGAAGGCATTGGCACCCTGTTGGTGGCGCAGACCCAGAAGAACCAGGCCCGCAAGCAGTGGATTGCCGACCATTTGCAGTTGCGCGGCGCGGTCTGGGTGGATGAAGGCGCGGCCACCATGTTGCGCGGTGGTGGCAAGAGCCTGTTGCCGATCGGTATGACCGGGGTCGAGGGCGAGTTTTCCAGGGGCGACGTGATCGCGATCCGAGACGCTTCGGGCGCGGAAATCGCCCGCGGTCTGGCCAACTACGCCAGTTCGGAGGCCCGTTTGCTGTGCCGCAAACCGTCGACCGACTTCGAACAACTGTTGGGGTACACGGCAGAGCCAGAAATGGTGCACCGGACCAACTTGGTGTTGACCCGGCCCTGACGTTGCCGGCGACCAGCCTTTCTGTGATTCGGCCTGTCGGCCTGTCGGCCGATCGGTTCGCGGGTGATCCGGCCGTGGGCCGGTCTGCAGTGCTCAACGGCTGAGGTTTTGCAGCGGGCCGCCGCGCAGCGCTTTCACGATGTCACCCACGGTCGACGCAGGCGCGGCGCCGGTGCACACCCCTTGGGCGGCCAGCCGCAACGAGTGGCTGGCGCCAGCGTTGCCGTACAGGGGCTGCCATTCCGGTTTGGCCACCACATTCCACCCAGTCGTGGGGTGGTGGCGGGCGTAGGTTTTGACCTGGGCCGTTGCGCACCGAATGCCCTCGTGCATCGCGTTGACCACGCCGCTGGGGCTGGTAGCGACCACGACATAGCGCACCACCCCGTCCGGTCCGATCTGCAAGGTGTTTGGATCCACGCCGAACTTGAGGGACGAGCTCACGGGGCCGTCAAAAGCCACCAAAGTTTTGAGGTCGAATGCCGGTGGTGGCGGGGCCGCTGCCTCGCGCCATTCGGTCTCGTTTGCAGGCACTTGGGCGGACGCCAAGCCCAACCCACCTGCACAGGCCGTGGCCGCTAACCATCGGGTCGCCCTGCGGATGCACCGCTCAGTGGCTGGCATGTTTGGTGGTTGCAGTGGCATGGTGCGGGGCGTCTGAGGCCAGGGTGTCCGTGTGGGTGAGAGGGCCTGGCTCGAACGAGCCGCCCGGCGGCAAGGCCATGCCCGCGCCCGCGGGGGCATCGGCGCTGGGTGGCTGCGCCTCCTGTCCGCGAGACCGTTGACCACTGCGCAGGTAGCGGTTGCGGTGGTCTTGCCGAGGCAGAAAGCGCGCGAGCTCGGTCAGCGCAAGCTCATACACCCCGCGCTTGAACTCCACCACCACGTCCAACGGGACCCAGTAGTCGTTCCAGCGCCAAGCGTCGAATTCAGGGTGGTTGGTGGCGCGCAGGTTCAAATCCCAGTCGTGCCCGACCAGCTGCAGCAGAAACCAGATTTGTTTCTGGCCCTTGTAATGTCCGCGAGCGTCTCGACGGATGTACCGGTCTGGCACCTCATAGCGCAACCAGTCCCGGGTGCGGGCAACGATCCGAACGTGTTCGGGCAGCAGGCCCACCTCTTCCTGCAATTCACGAAACATGGCCTGCTCCGGGTTTTCACCCCGGTCAATGCCACCCTGCGGAAACTGCCAGGAATGGGTGCGAATGCGCTTGCCCCAAAACACCTGGTTCTTCTGGTTGAGCAGGATGATGCCGACGTTCGGCCTAAAGCCGTCACGGTCAAGCATAATCAAACCCCAAATTTTTAACTGCATTCATTATGCACGGCGCTCCGCGCTCGGCAAGGATTTGCAGCCCCAATCCCCTCCATTTCAGCCTGTGCACGCCGCCCGATGAAAGCTTCTCAATTCCTGATTTCCACCCTCAAGGAGGCGCCCGCCGACGCCGAGGTGGTCAGTCACAAGCTGATGATGCGCGCTGGTCTGATCAAAAAGTTGGGTGCGGGCATCTACAACTACATGCCCATGGGTTTGCGGGTGATCCGCAAGGTCGAGGCCATCGTTCGCGAGGAGATGAACCGCGCGGGTGCGGTGGAGCTCACCATGCCGGTGATTCAGCCCGCCGAGCTGTGGCAGGAGACCGGGCGTTTCGGCAAGATGGGGCCCGAGCTGCTGCGCATCAAAGACCGGCACGACCGCGATTTCGTGGTGCAGCCCACCAGCGAAGAAGTGATCACCGACATCGCTCGGCAAGAACTGCGCAGCCACAAGCAACTGCCCAAGAACTTTTACCAAATTCAGACCAAATTCCGTGACGAGCGGCGCCCGCGCTTTGGCCTGATGCGCGGCCGCGAGTTCACCATGAAGGACGCGTACAGCTTTGACCGCGACGTGGTCAGCGCCAAGGCGAGCTACCAGGTGATGGCGCAGGCCTACCGCCGGATTTTCGACCGTTTCGGCCTGACGTACCGCGCAGTGGCTGCCGACAGCGGCGCGATCGGGGGTGACTTGAGCGAGGAGTTCCAGGTGATCGCCGCCACCGGCGAAGACGCCATCGTGTACTGCCCGACCAGCGACTACGCCGCCAACATGGAAAAGGCCGAAGCGTTGCTACCCGCTGGCCCCCGTCCCGTGCCCAGTCAGGCATTGACCCGCGTAGCCACCCCCGGCAAAAGCACCTGTGAAGACGTGGCAGCGCTGTTGGGCGTGCCGCTGGCCACCACAGTGAAATCCCTGGTGCTGGCCACCGACGTGCTTGACGACGCTGGCGCAGTGGTGAAAAGCCAGGTCTGGTTGCTCTTGCTGCGAGGCGACCACGACATGAACGAGGTCAAGGTCGGCAAAGTACCGGGACTGGACAAAGGCTTCCGCTTCGCCACCCTGGCTGAAATCGAAGAGCATTTCGGCTGCAAGCCCGGTTACTTGGGCCCCATCGGTTTGAAGAAGCCGCTCAAAGTGGTGGCCGACCGAGAGGTCGCGGTGCTGGCCGACTGGGTGTGTGGCGCCAACGCGGTGGACTTCCACACGACCGGCGTCAACTGGGGCCGCGACCTGCCAGAGCCCGACCTGGTGGCCGACCTCCGCAATGTGGTGGCGGGCGACCCTTCGCCCGACGGTCGGGGTGTGTTGGCGATCGAGCGCGGCATCGAGGTGGGCCACGTGTTCTACCTCGGTACCAAATACAGCCAGGCGATGAACGCCACCTTCCTGGACGTGAACGGCAAGCCGCAGTTCCTCGACATGGGTTGCTACGGCATTGGCATCACCCGATTGGCAGCCGCCGCCATCGAGCAAAACCACGACGAGCGCGGCATCATCTGGCCCGACGCGTTGGCGCCGTTCGCAGTGGTGCTGTGCCCCATCGTCAGCGGCAAGGGCTTGGACGGCAGTCCCGACGTCAAGGCGACGGTGGAAAGCCTGTACGAGCAACTGCTGGCCGAGGGGGTGGATGTTCTGCTCGACGACCGGGGCGAGCGCCCGGGTGCGATGTTCGCTGATTGGGAACTGATCGGCGTGCCGCACCGGGTGGTGATCGGCGACCGTGGCCTGAAAGAGGGCGTGGTGGAGTACCAGCACCGCCGTGACAACGAAGCCACCAAGGTCGCAGCGACCGACATCCTGGGCTTTTTGCGGGGCCGCTTGGTTCGGTGAGTACCGTGCGGGTGGCGCAGGGCTTGCAGCGCAGGCGCCTGGTCGGCGCGGCGGTGCTGGCGCCGCTGGTATGCACCGGGGTGACGTGGTCTAACCCCGCCCATGCGGGCGCGCAATTGGAAGAGCCATTGGCCGATTCGGTGCGCAGCGCGCTCAGTTCGGCGATCGCCAACCGCGCGCCGCCCATTCCAGAGTTCGCTACCACCGAAGAGCGCCTGTTCTATCTGCGCTGGCTGGGCACCCAAAGTGGCCGTTTGCAGCGACGTAAAGCCGACTTGCTCGAACGCACCGAGTTCCTGCAAACCGTGTGGTACGAGAGCCGTCGGGCGGGCTTGGACGTGTCGCTGGTGTTGGGCTTGATCCAAGTGGAGAGCGCGTTCCGCAAATTTGCCATCAGTGTGGCGGGGGCCCGGGGCTACATGCAGGTCATGCCGTTTTGGACCCGGGTGATCGGCGATGGCGACCCGTCTCGTCTGTTCCACATGCAGACCAACCTGCGCTTCGGTTGCGTCATTCTGCGCCACTACCTGGACCGCGAGCGCGGCGACCTGTTCATGGGACTTGGTCGGTACAACGGCAGCCGTGGCCAGTCCGCTTACCCTGAAGCGGTGTTCTCTGCCAGGCGAAGCTGGGAATTCCAGGCACCCGTGGCTTCGGGTTGACGCCCAGCACCCTGGCCGCACCACGCGGTCATTGCAGGAAGCCGATGCGGGTGCGGCTGGAGCCGGGTTTGGGCAGGTCTTCGGCCTTCACCTCGTCGCGCCGGTTCAACCGCGCATTGCCAAAGCCAGTCATCAGGGCCCGCCGCATTTCCCTGGGGGGCATCTCGGCCAGGACGTCCAGCACACCGCTGTCGGGTTCAGCACCGAATCGTGCGCCCCATCCGTGTTCTTGCCGGATGCCCTGGTACAGGTGCCGCGCGATCTGACGGGCCGCGTCGGGCGAGGGAGGTTCGATCTCGAACACGTTCATCCGGTTCAGGATGGGCTCGGGGATCGCGCGTGCGTCGTTGGCGGTGGTGATCCAGATCACCTGGCTGGCGTCGATCGCCACGTCGGCGAATTCGTCGGTGAAGCGCTGGGCCGTGTCGTGTTCCAGCAGACCGTAGAGCGCGCCCAGCGGGTCGTACTGCGCGTCGGCGCTGGCCTTGTCGATCTCGTCCACCACAATCACCGGGTTGGCATACTGGCCGTCCACCAAGGCTTCGAACACCTTGCCCGGCTTGGCGCCTTTCCACTGCGACGATGAGCCCGACAGCAGCCAGCCCGCCGTCATGGAGCTCATCGGTACAAGGTTCATGCCTGTGCCCAACAGGTCTGCCAACTGCCGCGCGAAATGGGTTTTGCCTATGCCGGGTGGTCCCAGCAGCAGCATGGGGGTGATCTCGATGCCATCGGGGCAGTCTTGCGCCAGCGCGACGTGCCGCTTCACATCGTCCAGCGCGTCGGTGAAGTTGGGAAGCGTGTCGTAGAGGCGGGACATGTCTGGCACACCTGAAGGCTTGACCTGAAAACGGTCGGGTCCGCGTTCGAGCATGCGCTCGTAGGTGTGGCGCAGGCTTTCGTGCTCGCGCTGGTCGCCACTGCTTTGCAGTTTGGCCAGTTTGCGGGCCACGTCGTCCCGCTGGAACACGCTGCGCACCTGCGCCACGGGCAGCTGGAAGTGGGGGTTGTGCGGGACCAAACCGGTGGATGCCATGCGCGACTCCTGAATGCAACACTTTTATTCAAGCATGAGCCGTGCCCGCGTGAAAGAAAAAACTGACCGGCTTTCAGGGAATTTCCTGCTGGCACTCTGCGGCTGCGGCTGCCAGTGCGGAATGTGGCGGGCTATCGTGGTGTGCGGTGCTGGGCCGCGCTGGGCGCCCCAACCGGTGAGGTGCGCGTGGACCCAAAAAAGCCGGGCGATGCCCGGCGTTTGCGTGGGGCGGTGAGCCGCTCAGTTGGCAGGCTTGCCGAGCACTTGAGCGAGTTCGCCCGACTCGTACATCTCCATCATGATGTCCGAACCACCGATGAACTCGCCCTTCACGTAGAGCTGGGGGATGGTGGGCCAGTTGCTGTATCCCTTGATCCCTTGGCGGATTTCGTCGTCGTCCAACACGTTGACGGTTTTCACCGACTTGGGGTCCACACCGCACGCCTTGAGGATCTGGATGGCGCGGCCGGAGAAGCCGCACATGGGAAAACTGGCGCTGCCTTTCATGAAAAGCACAAGGTCATTGCCTTTGACCAGTTCGTCAATCCGTTGGTTCACGTCGCTCATGGCGCTGCTCCTGAAGTGTCTAAATATTGAGATTATTTCACCGCCACGGCCGCAGGCGCCCGCGTGGGCCCATTGGGTGCGTTCAGGTGGTGGGCCAGCGTCCGCCCGTGCAGCGCTCTGTGCCCGCCAAGTCGCGTCGGCTGGCGACCTGTTGAAAGCCCGCGGTACCCAACAGCGTGCGCACCGCCTCGGCTTGGTCGTGGCCGTGTTCCATCACCAGCCAAGCGCCCGGTCGCAGATGGGCAGGCGCGCCGCCCACAATGCGTCGCAGGTCGGCCAGGCCATCCGGTCCAGCGGTCAGGGCGCTCATTGGCTCGTGGGTCAGACCCGCCAGGTGGGGATCGTCGTCGCTGATGTAGGGCGGGTTGGCGGCGATCACGTCGAACTGACCGGACACTGGCATGAACCAATCGCCATGCAAGAACTGAACTGGCAAGCCCAGCCGGGTGGCGTTGGCGCGGGCCACCGCCAGCGCGTCGACGCTCGCGTCGGTGGCGGTCACGCGGGCGTCGGGCCGCTGGTGTTGAATGGCCAGTGCCACCGCGCCGCTGCCGGTACCGAGGTCCAACGCCTGCACGTCGGGCCGGTGCGGCAGCAGGTCGAGCGCCCATCGCACCAAGGTCTCGGTGTCCGGCCTGGGCAGCAGCACCCGGGCGTCCACTTGCAGCTCCAGCCCGAAGAACGCCTGCGACCCCACCAGGTAGCCCACGGGCTCGCCGCCCGCAGCGCGCAGAAGCAGTGGCGCCAGCGCCTGCTCGGCATCGGCAGGCAGCGTGTCTTGGTCGTGGGTGAGCAACCAAGCGCGGTCGTGCAGCGGTCGACCGAGCAGGTGCAGCAGCAGCCACTGCGCGTCCATCCGCGACAGGCCCGCTCGGGCGGCGCGCATCAGGGCGTTGGCGAGGGTTATCATGCTATGAAAGAAATAGCTGAAAAGCGAATATTTGAAAGGGCTGGTGCGCGATTTGGCGAGTGGCGAAGCCACGTCAGCCCAGCGTGCCCAATTCCAGCGCCGCCAGCTGTTCGGCCGCCCGTTCGGCCTGCAACGCGTTCACCACATCGCCCAAGTCGCCCTCCATGATGGCCAGCAGCTTGTAGAGCGTGAGGTTGATGCGGTGGTCGGTCAGTCGCCCTTGGGGGAAGTTGTAGGTGCGGATGCGGTCGCTGCGGTCGCCGCTGCCAACCAGGCCCTTGCGCAGCGCCGCCTCTTTGGCTGCGCGCTCGCTGCGCTCTTTCTCCTGGATGCGGGCTTGCAACACCTGCAGCGCCTTGGCTTTGTTGCTGTGTTGGCTGCGTCCGTCCTGGCATTCCGCCACGATGCCGGTGGGCAGGTGCACCACCCGCACAGCGGAGTCTGTTTTGTTGATGTGCTGACCGCCCGCGCCGCTGGCGCGGAAGGTGTCGATGCGCAGGTCGGCCGGGTTGAGTTTGACGGCCTCGGCCTCATCGGGCTCGGGCATCACTGCCACCGTGCAGGCGCTGGTGTGGATGCGGCCTTGCGTTTCCGTTGCGGGCACCCGTTGCACCCGGTGGCCGCCCGACTCGAACCGCAGCGCCCCGTACACGTTCTCGCCCGCCAAACGCAGCACCACTTCCTTGTAGCCACCCAGGTCGCTTGGCGACTCGCTGACGATCTCTTTTTGCCAGCCTTGTTGTTCAGCGTACCGAGAGTACATGCGCAGCAGGTCGCCAGCGAACAACGCCGACTCGTCCCCGCCGGTGCCCGCACGGATTTCAATGAAGGCCGGCCGCGCGTCGTCTGGGTCTTTGGGCAGCAGCAGGCGCTGGAGCTCGGCTTCCAGGCGCGCCATTTCCTCCTGGGTTGCCGCGATCTCGTCCGCCGCCAGCTCGGCCATGTCGGGATCGGCGAGCATGTCCTGTGCGCCCGCCAGATCCCGTTCGCATTGTTGCCAACGGGCGAAGCGACTGGTGAGCGCGGTCACGTCGGCGTGCTCGCGGGCCAGGGAGCGGTACTGCACCATGTCGCCCATGATGTCTTCGCGCGACAGCAAAAAGTCCAACTCTGACAAACGGTTCTGGCTGCGTTCCAGCTGCTGGCGAAGAAAGGGTTTCATGCGGTGAACGGGTGGAGCAGACAAGACCCGGGCCTTGGCCCTGGTCGGCACGTGGTGCGGCGAGCGCACCGCAGGGCGACGCTAACGGTCTTTGCGCAGGAACAGGCGCGAAATGGCCTGTGCGGTGTGGTCGCGGGTGGCGGGGTCGGCGGCGTGCAACTCGGCCAGTGCGCCGTGCAACATTTTTTGGGTCAGCCCGCGGGACAAGGCCTCCAGCACCGCGCCGACGTCTTCGCCTTTGGCGAGCAGTTTGCGAGCCCGCGCCAGCTCGGCCTCGCGCCAGGCGTCTGCCTGCGCGTTGAGTTGCTGGATCAGGGGCACGGTGCCCCGCACCGGGTCGCGCTGGTCCAGCCAATGCATGAAGCTCTGCACCCCGGCATCGATGATGACCTCGGCTTGCGCCACAGCCGCCTGCCGATTGTCTTTGCCCGACTGCACCACGTTGGCCAAATCGTCCACCGTATAGAGGTAGACGTCTTCCAGCGATTTGACCTCGGGCTCGATGTCGCGGGGTACCGCCAAATCCACCATGAAGATCGGGCGGTGTTTGCGCCGCTTCACCGCGCGTTCCACCGCGCCCAAGCCGATGATGGGCAGGGTGCTCGCGGTGCAGCTCACCACCGCATCGAATTCGTGCAGCCGCTCGGGCAGGTCGGCCAGGCGCATCACTTCACCGCCGAAGCGGCCCGCCAGTTTTTCGCCACGCTCCAGCGTGCGGTTCGCGATGGCAATGGACTTTGGCGATTTGGCGGCAAAGTGTGTCGCCGCGAGTTCCACCATTTCGCCCGCACCCACGAACAACACGCGGATTCGGCTCAGGTCTTCAAACAACTGGCCCGCCAGTCGCACAGCCGCCGCCGCCATGCTGATGGAATGGGCGCCGATTTCTGTGGAGCTGCGCACTTCTTTCGCCACGGCGAACGACCGCTGAAACAGCTGGTTGAGGGTGCTGCCCAAAGCGCCGGCCTCGTCTGCGACGCGCACCGCGTCTTTGAGCTGGCCAAGGATCTGGGGCTCGCCCAGCACCATGGAGTCCAGCCCGCTGGCCACACGGAAGGCGTGGCGCGCGGCCAGGCCGTCGTGAAGCGTGTAGGTGTGGCTGCGCAGCACCTCAGGGGCCACGCCGCCGCTGCGCGCCAGCCAGTCGATGGTGTGGTCGATGTGCGGTTGACCACCGGCACCATAGATCTCGGTGCGGTTGCAGGTGGACAAAATGGTGGCTTCGGCCCGGTAGGCACTGCGGGTGGCCCAAGCCGCCTGCAGCTCACGCAGTGTGGGTTGCAGTTGGTCCAAGGCAAACGCGAAACGGCCGCGCAGGTCGAGCGGTGCGGTCGTGTGGTTGATGCCCAAGGCCCAAACAGTCATGGCGTGATTATAAAATCAGCACCATCCTAGGCAGGTACCGCGTCCACCGCAAGCGGGGTGGCCCCCACCCCATGGACACGTTCAGCAGCCTCAACCACCTCCTCAACTTCGTTGCCCCGGCCTGCTTTCTGGCCACCGTGTTCGGCCTGATGTCTTGGCTGGACCGGCCACTGGCTTGGTCATGGCGGCGCGGCACGGTGCGGTGGGTGTGCGTGAGCGTGGCGGGCAGCGCTGGGCTGTTCGCCGGGCTGTGGGCCTTTGGGGTGGACGGCAAGCTGGCCAGCTACGCTTTGCTGGTGCTGGCCTGCGGCACCACCCAAGCGGTGGTGAGCGGTCACCGACCCAGGCGCTAGGAACGCGGCCTCTGAGCCGCGTGGTTTTGTTGCGGCGCGGTAAAATTGATGCCCGGCGTGGCCCTGCGGTCGCCGCTGGTTCAAACCACCATGAACGCCCCCACACCACTCACCCAACTGCTGGCCGCCACCGCCGAGCAGCCGCGCTTGCGCGAAATTCCCTACAACTACACCTCGTTCTCCGACCGGGAGATCGTGATCCGTCTGCTGGGGGAGCCGGCCTGGGCGCTGTTGACCCAATTGCGCGAGGAGCGCCGCACGGGCCGGTCGGCCCGCATGTTGTATGAGGTGTTGGGCGACATCTGGGTGGTGCAACGCAACCCCTACTTACAAGACGACCTGCTGGACAACCCAAAGCGCCGCAAACAGCTGGTGGATGCGCTGCAACACCGTTTGGGCGAGGTGGGAAAGCGTCGCACCCCTGATGCCGACCGCGAACGCGACGCTGCGGTGGGCCAACTGTTGGGCATGGCCAGTCAAGCCATTCAAGCGTTTGACGCGATGTTCACCGAGGCCGCGCAGCTGCGGCGGCAAACCCAGCGCCTGCTGGGCAAGTACACCGCCAAGGACAACATCAAGTTCGACGGCCTCAGCCGCGTCAGCCACGTGACCGACGCCACCGACTGGCGGGTGGAGTACCCCTTTGTGGTGCTGACCCCCGACACCGAGCAGGAAATGGCGGGTCTGGTGAAGGGCTGCATCGACCTCGGGCTGACCATCATTCCGCGCGGGGGCGGCACCGGCTACACCGGTGGCGCTGTGCCTCTGACGTGGCGTAGTGCGGTCATCAACACCGAAAAACTCGAGGCCATGACCGAGGTCGAAATGGTCGCCTTGCCCGGCCACACCCAGCCCGTGGCCACGGTGTGGACCGAGGCCGGCGTGGTGACGCAGCGCGTGGCCGACGCTGCCGAGCGCGGCGGTTTTGTGTTTGCCGTGGACCCCACGTCGGCCGAAGCGTCGTGCATTGGCGGCAACATCGCGATGAATGCAGGCGGCAAAAAAGCGGTGCTGTGGGGCACCGCGCTGGACAACCTGGCCAGCTGGCGCATGGTCACGCCCGACGCCAAGTGGCTCGACGTGGTGCGCATGGACCACAACCTGGGCAAGATCCATGATGCCGAGGTCGCCACCTTTGAGCTGCGTTATTTCGAGGCCGATGGCAAGACGCCACTGCGCAAGGGCCAGGCGGTGCAGACGCTGGTGATCCCTGGCAACACCTTCCGCAAGGAAGGACTGGGCAAAGACGTCACCGACAAGTTTCTGAGTGGCTTGCCCGGTATCCAGAAGGAGGGCACCGACGGTTTGATCACCAGCGCCCGCTGGGTGGTGCACCGCATGCCGGCGCACACCCGCACCGTGTGTCTGGAGTTCTTTGGCAACGCCCGTGATGCGGTGCCCAGCATCGTGGAGATCAAGGACTTCATGTTCGCCGAGCAAAAGCGCTCGGGCACGCTGCTGGCCGGTCTGGAACATTTGGACGACCGCTACCTGAAAGCGGTGGGTTACGCCACCAAGTCCAAGCGCGCTTTGACCGCTGGCGCCACCTCGGGCTTGCCCAAAATGGTGTTGTTCGGCGACATCGCTGGCGACGATGCCGACGCGGTGGCCCGCGCCACCAGCGAGGTGGTGCGCATTGCCAACTCGCGCAGCGGCGAAGGCTTTGTTGCCATCAGCCCGGAGGCGCGCAAGAAATTTTGGCTCGACCGCAAGAAAACGGCAGCCATCAGCAAGCACACCAACGCCTTCAAGATCAACGAAGACGTGGTGATCCCGCTGCCGCGCATGGCTGAGTACACCGATGGCATCGAGCGCATCAACATCGAACTCAGCCTGCAGAACAAAATTAAGTTGTGCGACGAGCTGGACGTCTTTTTCACCCAGGGCAACCTGCCTCTGGGCAAGGCCGACGAAGCGGGTGATATCCCCTCCGCCGAACTGCTGGAAGACCGCGTGGCCCAGGCGCTGTCGGTGGTGCGCGAGGTGCGTGGGTTGTGGCAGGGTTGGCTGGACCAGGCCGAGTCACTGTTTCCGCAATTGCAGGACCACACCGTGCGCGCCAGCTGGAAAACCCAACTGCGGGCACCGTTACAAGGCATCTTTACCGGCGCGGCGTTCAAACCCTTGCTGGACGAGTGCAGTGCCATCCACCAACGGGTGTTGAAAGGCCGCGTCTGGGCGGCGTTGCACATGCACGCTGGTGACGGCAATGTGCACACCAACCTGCCGGTCAACAGCGACGACTACGAGATGCTGCAAACCGCGCACGGTGCGGTCAAGCGCATCATGGCTTTGGCGCGCAGTCTTGACGGCGTGATCTCGGGCGAACACGGCATCGGTATCACCAAGCTCGAATTTCTGAGCGACGGTGAGTTGCAGCCCTTCACCGACTACAAACGCCGCGTCGACCCGGAAGGCCGCTTCAACAAAGGCAAGCTGCTGCGCGCTCCCAACGGTGCCGGCCCGGCCCTGCACGCGGACCTGACCAATGCCTACACGCCGAGTTTTGGCCTGATGGGACACGAGTCGCTGATCATGCAGCAGAGCGACATCGGTGCCATTGCCGACTCGGTCAAAGACTGCTTGCGTTGCGGCAAGTGCAAGCCGGTGTGCGCCACCCACGTGCCGCGCGCGAACCTGCTCTACAGCCCGCGCAACAAGATCCTGGCCACCTCGCTGCTGGTCGAGGCGTTTCTGTACGAAGAGCAAACCCGGCGGGGCATCAGCATCAAGCACTGGGAAGAGTTCGAGGATGTGGCCGACCACTGCACGGTGTGCCACAAGTGTTTGACACCTTGCCCGGTCGACATCGACTTTGGCAATGTGTCGATGAACATGCGCAACCTGCTGCGCAAGATGGGGCAAAAGAGCTTCCGACCCGGTAACGCGGCGGCCATGTTCTTCCTGAACGCGACCAACCCCGAGACCATCAAGTTCATGCGCTCGGCCATGGTGGACGTGGGATTCAAGGCCCAGCGGCTGGCCAACGACCTGCTGCGCACCTTCGCCAAGAAGCAGACCGCCAAACCCCCGGCCACGCTGGGCACCGCGCCCATCAAAGAGCAGGTGATCCACTTCATTAACAAGAAGATGCCGGGCGGCCTGCCCAAGAAGACGGCGCGTGCCTTGCTGGACATTGAGAACGCCGACTACGTGCCCATCATCCGTAACCCGCAGGCGACGACCACCGAGTCGGAAGCGGTGTTTTATTTCCCGGGCTGCGGCTCGGAGCGGCTGTTCAGCCAGGTGGGTCTGGCCACCCAGGCCATGCTCTGGCACGCCGGGGTGCAGACCGTGTTGCCACCGGGCTATTTGTGCTGCGGCTATCCGCAAAAGGGCTCGGGCCAGTTCGACAAAGCCGAGAAAATCATTACCGACAACCGGGTGTTGTTCCACCGCGTGGCCAACACCCTGAACTACCTCGACATCAAGACCGTCGTGGTGAGTTGTGGCACCTGCTACGACCAACTGCAGGGTTACGAGTTCGACAAGATCTTCCCGGGCTGCCGCATCATCGACATCCATGAGTTCTTGCTGGAAAAGGGCATCACGCTCCCGGCGGGGCAGGGCGGTTACCTCTATCACGACCCCTGCCACACGCCCATGAAGCTGCAGGACCCGATGAAAACGGTCAAGGCGCTGGTGGGGGACAACGTGAAGAAAAGCGAGCGATGCTGCGGCGAGTCCGGCACGCTGGGTGTGACCCGGCCTGACATCTCCACGCAGGTGCGTTTCCGCAAGGAAGAAGAGCTGAAGAAGGACGAGGCCGCGCTGCGCGCCACCGGTTCGGTCGGCGCCAACGACAACATCAAGATCCTGACCAGCTGCCCCAGCTGCTTGCAGGGCCTGACGCGCTACGGCAACGACCTGAACAACGGTCTGTTGGAAGCCGACTACATCGTGGTCGAGATGGCCAACCAGATCCTCGGCACTGAGTGGATGCCCAGCTACATCGCGTCGGCCAACAACGGCGGCATCGAGCGCGTGCTGGTCTGAACCATGGCCTGCCCGCTGTGCGAGGCCGACGGCGGCGTGTTGGTCCACCGGGCCACGCGCTGGCGGGTGATCCGCGCCGAGGAGGCCAGCTTCCCCGCCTTCTACCGTGTGGTCTGGCACGACCATGTGGCCGAACTCTCCGACCTGTCGGATGCCGACCGGGCTGAGTGCCTGGCGGTGGTTGTCGAGGTGGAGCGCGTGCTTCGTGTGCAACTCGGCCCAACCAAAGTCAACCTGGCTGCGCTGGGCAACGTGGTGCCGCACCTGCATTGGCACGTGATTGCCCGCTTCGCCAGCGACAGCCATTTCCCCGACCCCGTGTGGGCCGCGCCACGCCGAGCGGTCGACGTGGCAGCGCTGGCAGCGCTGCGGGCACGCTTGCCCTCGCTGGACCAGGCGGTCGCAGCCGCGGTGTCAGCGGTGGGTGCCACCCGATAATTGTCACATCGCCACCACCGCGCCGCGTGCGCAGGAAGAACCCCATGGCCGGCTTGCAAGCCGGGGCGCCAACGCCCCAAGACATCACGGTGCACAGCGCATCCAAAGTGCTCGAAGTGTCCTTTTCAGATGGCAAGACCTTCCGCATCCCGTTCGAGCTGATGCGCGTGTGTTCGCCGTCTGCCGAGGTGCAAGGCCACGGGCCTGGGCAAGAGGTGTTGCAAACCGGCAAACGCGGGGTGGGCATCACCGCGCTCGCGCCAGTGGGCAACTACGCGGTGCAGCCGACGTTTTCTGACGGGCACGACAGCGGCATTTTTTCCTGGGACTTGCTGTACACCTTGGGCGCCGACCAAGACCGCCTTTGGGCCGAGTACGAAGCGCGCCTGAAAGCCGTTGGCACCGACCGGGACGCGCCCATGCCCACCAAGGCTGGTTCAAGCTGCAGCAGCCACTGACCGACGCTCCGCTCGCCCTGCCACACAGCGCCAGAGCGCCAGTGGCATACCCAGATACGCCCACTTTTCGCTACCAATTTAATAGCAAAAGATGAAGATTTCGCAAGGGCCAACAGGCGATTTCGCTTGAAATCTGATAAATCTGCTGGTCTTTGGGGTCTTTTCTGTGATTTGCCGGTTTCCACCTAACATCTGTACATGAGCACCACCCACTTCGGTTTCCAGTCGGTCGACGAGCGCGACAAAGCCAGCCGCGTGCGCGGGGTGTTTGACTCGGTCGCGCCCAAGTACGACCTGATGAACGACCTGATGTCCCTGGGGTTGCACCGAGCCTGGAAGGCTTACACCGTGATGGTGGCCAACCTGCAACCCGGCAACCGGGTGCTGGATATTGCGGGAGGCACCGGAGACCTCTCCGAGGCCTTTGCGAAGCGCGTCGGCCCCAGCGGCACCGTGGTCCACACGGACATCAACGAGGCCATGCTCCGCAACGGCCGCGACCGATTGATCGACGCGGGCCTCGCGCTCCCCACCCTGGTGTGTGACGCTGAAAAGTTGCCTTTTCCCACAGGCCACTTCGACTTGGTCAGCGTGGCGTTCGGCCTGCGCAACATGACGCACAAAGACGCGGCGCTGGCCGAGATGGCCCGCGTGCTGAAGCCGGGCGGCAAACTGTTGGTGCTTGAATTCTCCAAGGTGGCCAAGCCGCTTGAAAAGGTCTACGACTGGTATTCCTTCAGCGTTTTGCCACGATTGGGCAAGTGGGTGGCGGGCGACGACGCCAGCTACCGCTACCTCGCTGAGTCGATCCGCATGCACCCCGACCAGGGCACCCTGAAGGCGCTGATGCAAACCAACGGGTTTGGGCACGTGGACTACCACAACCTTTCTGGCGGCGTGGTGGCATTGCACGTCGGCATCCGTTGCTGACCTCCTATGGGACACTTTGCGCTGACATAGACACAAGTTTTGCAACCGCGCTTTTTTGGAGACGACATGAAGATTTTTGCGGTGGTATTGCTGGCGGCCACTTTGGTTGCCACCGGGTTCGACGCTGAGGCGAAGCGGCTCGGTGGAGGCAAGTCCATGGGCCGGCAATCGAGCAACGTGACGCAACGAGAGGCCGCCCCCCCGAGCGCACCGACACCGGGTCAACCCGCAGCGGCCACCGCCGCCGCCAAACCGGCCGCGCCTGCCGCCGCCCCTGCTGCTGCGGCGCCCAAACGGCCTTGGGGAGCGATGTTGGGCGGCTTGGCGGCTGGTCTGGGCCTTGCGTGGCTCGCCAGTTCGCTGGGCTTGGGCGAAGCGTTCGGCCAAATTCTGCTGTTTGGCCTGCTCGCCTTGGCGATCATGCTGGTGGTGGGCATGGTGATGCGCGCGCGGAAGAATGCCGCGCCGAGCGGCGGGTTGGCGTACCAAGGCGCGGCCGCTTCTGCCCAGTCGCCCGGAGGGTACAGCCCCAACAACGTGGGCAACGACGCCTCGGCCCGACCCTGGGAACGCCAAAGCATGTCGTTTGAAAGCTCCCGCTTTCCGTCCGACACACCTGCGGCGCAAGCCGGCGGCGGCGTGGTCATTGGTTCCGCGCTGGCCGGCGGTGCAGCCGCTGGCGCCTGGCAGATACCCGCCGAGTTCGACGCCGACACCTTCCTCAGCCAGGCCAAGGCCAATTTCATCCGATTGCAGGCGGCATGGGACGCGTCGGATATTCCGTCTTTGCGGGCCATGATGACCGACGACATGCTCAGCGAAATTCGTCAGCAGTTGGCCGACCGCGAGACACACACCGGCGGCGGTACCAATCAGACCGATGTGGTGATGCTGAATGCGCAGTTGCTGGGCATTGAAGACGTGGGCCCGGGTTACATGGCCAGCGTCGAGTTCTCCGGCATGATCCGCGAAGAGCCCTCTGCAGGCCCCAGCCCGTTCCGCGAGGTGTGGAACATGACCAAACCCAAAGACGGCTCGGCCGGTTGGCTGGTCGCTGGGGTGCAGGCGCTCCAGTGACGCGCGTCAGCCAAGCGCGCTGACACCCCGTCAAGCCCGGCCGAGTGCCCCACTCGGTCGGGCTTTTTGTTGCCCGTGACACCGACTTTTCGCCCCGATAATCGGCCCATGCAGACACGATCCGCCGCAATCCTTCTGAACGGTTTGTTTGACCGCTTGGCGCACCAGATCCAGCCGCCCGCCTGGCTCGTCGACGAGGTCCAACACCGGGCAGTGCTGTTGCTTAACCACGTGTTGATGCAGGAGCCCGAAGCCCAAGCGCGCCTGGCCCGTCAGCAAGGCCGCACGGTGCAAGTGGCCTGGCGTCAACTGACGTTGCAACTCGTGGCTACGCCTGCGGGTCTGCTGGACCGTTTGCCGGTGGGCGTTGCACCGACCCGTTCGCCCGACCTGCGCCTCACCGTGCAGGAAGACTCGCCGGTGGCGCTCGCCCAAACCGCACTGCGCGGCGACAAGCCACCGATCAAGATCGAAGGCGACGTGCAGCTCGCAGCCGAAGTGGGGTGGCTGGTGGACCACGTGCGGTGGGATGTGGAGGAAGACCTGTCGCGCCTGATCGGCGACGCGCCCGCCCACACCGTGTGCGACACCGCCCGCCGCGCCGCCGCGGCGCTGCGCGAGTTCATTGCCCGCCGCGCCCCGCTGGCCGGTGGAAAGCCCGCCCAGTGATGGGCTGGCTGAGCGGCGGCCTGGGCCGCATCACGCGCGGCACCACCATCGTTTGGGTCGTGCTGCGGCACGGCCTGGACGAGCTGGTATTGACCAGTTTCAACCGGCCGGGGCTCCACCTGCTCGCCAGGCTGCTGTTTTTGGGGCGCAAGCTCGATGCGCCACGCGGCCAGCGGCTGCGCGAAGCGCTCGAGCAGTTGGGCCCGATCTTTGTGAAGTTCGGGCAGGTGCTGTCCACCCGGCGCGACCTGTTGCCGCCCGACGTGGCCGACGAGTTGGCCCGGCTGCAAGACCGTGTGCCGCCGTTCCCCACCGAGGTCGCCATCGCATCGATTGAACGTGCTTTCAAGCGCCCGCTCAATGAAGTGTTCGTCAGTTTTGACCACACCCCGGTGGCCAGTGCGTCCATTGCGCAGGTGCATTTCGCGACGCTGCGCGAGCGCTCGGGTCAATTGCGCGAGGTGGCCGTCAAAGTGCTGCGCCCCAACATGCTGCCCGCCATCGACAAAGACCTCAGCCTGATGCGCATGATGGCGGGCTGGCTGGAGTGGCTCAGCGCCGATGGCAAGCGGCTCAAGCCGCGCGAGGTGGTGGCCGAGTTCGACAAGTACCTCCACGATGAGCTGGACCTGGTGCACGAGGCCGCCAGCGCCGCGCAGCTTCGGCGCAATATGGCCGGGTTGGACCTGGTTCTGATCCCCGAAATGTTCTGGGACCACTGCCACACCGAGGTCATGGTCATGGAGCGCATGAAGGGCGTGCCCATCAGTCAGGTGCAACGCCTGCGGGACGCCGGGGTCGACATCCGCAAGCTGGCGCGCGACGGCGTGACGCTGTTTTTCACCCAAGTGTTCCGCGACGGCTTTTTCCACGCCGACATGCACCCGGGCAACATCCAAGTGAGTCTGGACCCAGCCACGTTTGGCCGCTACATCTCGCTTGACTTCGGCATCGTGGGCACGCTGACCGAGGTGGATAAAGACTATCTCGCGCAAAATTTCATCGCTTTTTTCCGACGCGACTACAAGCGCGTGGCCCAATTGCACATCGAGTCGGGGTGGGTGCCCGCGAGCACCCGGGTGGACGAACTGGAGTCGGCGATCCGCACCGTGTGCGAGCCGTACTTTGACCGGCCGCTGAAAGAAATCTCCCTGGGCATGGTGTTGCTGCGGCTGTTTCAAACCTCTCGGCGTTTCCATGTGGAGATCCAGCCGCAGCTGGTGCTGCTTCAGAAAACCCTGCTCAACATCGAAGGCCTGGGCCGCGAGCTGGACCCCGAGCTTGACCTCTGGAGCACGGCCAAACCCTTCCTTGAGAAATGGATGCGCGACCAGGTCGGCCCGCAGCGCTTGCTCGAGCAATTCAAGGCCGAAGCGCCACGCTACGCCCAGCTGATCCCCGAGCTGCCCCGGCTGCTGCACGACTACCTGCGCCAACCCCGCAGCAGCGACCAGCGGGCATTGCAGGCCTTGCTGCGGGAGCAGCAGCGCACAAACCGGCTGCTCCAAAGTCTGGTCTACGGGGGATTGGGTTTTGTCTTGGGTCTGGTCGCCATGGTGCTGCTGCTCCGGCTGAACTTGCATTGACCCGGCACCAAAACGCACCGAAGCCGTGCCAAGCCCACCTTTGACCGTGCCGCCAAAGCCCTACCGTTGTCCATAATCCAGCCCACATTCAGGAGTGCGTTGTGCTGTTGACCCTCGTTGTTCTGTACCTGTTGGTGACCATTGCGATCGGTCTGTATGCGGCCAAGCGCGTCAAGAACACCGCCGATTTCGCGATCGCAGGACGCCACTTGCCATTGGTCATGATCGTGACCACCACCTTCGCCACTTGGTTCGGTTCAGAGACGGTGCTAGGGATCCCCGCCAAGTTCATTGAAAACGGCCTCAAGGGCGTGGTCGAAGACCCCTTTGGCGCGGGCAGCTGCTTGATCCTGGTGGGTCTGTTCATCGCGGGCAAGCTGTACCGCATGACCTTGCTGACCATCAGCGACTATTACCGCGAGCGCTACGGCCGCAAGGTCGAAATCGTTTGCTCGCTGATCATCATGGTGAGTTACCTGGGCTGGGTGTCCGCCCAAGTGACTGCTTTGGGCTTGGTGTTCAACGTGCTGTCGGGCGGGGCGATCAGCATCCCGGTGGGCATGGTGATTGGCGTGGTGTCCATCCTGGCCTACACCATGTTTGGCGGCATGTGGTCGGTGGCGCTCACCGACTTTGTGCAGATGATCATCTTGGTCGTTGGCTTGGGCACCATTGCGGTGTTCGCGGCCAACCTGGCAGGGGGGGCAGACCAGGTGGTGGCGTTGGCGATGAGCAAAGACCTGTTCCGGTTTTGGCCCGAGCCCAGCGTGAAAGACATGCTGTTTTTCTTCGCTGCGGCCATCACCATCATGTTCGGGTCTATCCCGCAGCAAGACGTTTTCCAGCGTGTGATGTCTGCCAACAGCCACACAGCGGCGACCCGTGGCCCGGTGATCGGCGGCGTGTGCTACATCTTGTTCGCTTTCGTGCCGATGTTCATCATCGCCAGCGCGCTGATCATCATGCCGGAGCAGACCGCCTCGCTGCTTCAGGAAGACCCACAAAAAATCCTGCCGGTGCTGGTGCTGGAGAAAATGCCGTTCGTGATGCAGGTGCTGTTTTTTGGGGCGCTGCTGTCGGCCATCAAATCGGCCGCGTCGGCCACTTTGCTGGCGCCCAGTGTGACCTTTGTGGAAAACATCTGGCGCCAGTTCAACCCCGACATGGACGACCGCCAACAGCTCAAAACCATGCGCATCACCGTGTTGGTGTTTTCTGCTTTTGTGCTGGTCTACGCGATCGCGAGCCAGGGCACCCCGATCTACGAGTTGGTGTCGGGCGCCTACCAGGTCACCTTGGTCGGGGCATTCATTCCGTTGGTCTTTGGTTTGTACTGGTCGCGGGCGACCACACAAGGGGCCATTGCTTCCATTGCCGCTGGCCTGTTTGCGTGGCTGGTGTGTCTGGCCACCCCCTGGGGCGAGGTGTTCCCGGCCCAACTGGCGGGCGTGTTGGCGGCGCTCGGCGGCATGCTGGCGGGGTCGTTGCTGCCTCAGTGGCTGGCCGATACACGGACCCCCCACCAGCACGTGGCGGGCCTGGACTGATTCGGCCCGCCCGAGCGGGCCAGCGCGGGCTTGAGATGGGCACGGCCACCTATAATTGAAGGTTTTGCGTTTCAACCTTCTGAACAGCCATGCCAATTTACGCTTACAAATGCGAATCCTGCGGGCACAGCAAGGACGTTCTGCAAAAGATGTCCGACCCGCCCCTGACCGATTGCCCCAGTTGCGGCGCATCGGCGTTTCGCAAGCAAGTGACTGCTGCGGGTTTTCAGCTCAAGGGGTCCGGCTGGTACGTGACCGATTTCCGTGGCGGAAACGCCAGCGCCGCACCAGCCGCTGCTGCCGATGCGGCACCCAGCGCCGCGGGTGCCGACAACGCGTTGGCCGCACCTGCGCCAGCCGCTGCGCCTGCACCGGCCGCTGCGCCAGCCACCGCCTCGACAGACAAACCCAAGGCCACGCCTTCCACGGGCAGTTGACCACATGCGCAAATACTTCCTCACCGGCCTGCTGGTCTGGGCGCCGTTGGCGATCACCATCTGGGTGATCACATGGGGCCTCGGCGCGCTGGACGGTGTGTTTGGTTCGGTCATGGGCGCGATCATCGCGGTCATGCCGGATGCGCTGCGACCGGCCCTGGCCGACTTCCGAAACATCCCTGGTCTGGGGGTGGCGTTGGTTTTGCTGGTCATTTTCTTGACGGGCATGTTCGCCGCCAACATTTTTGGCCGCTGGGCCCTGAGCCAGTCCGACCGGGTGTTGACCAACATCCCCATCGTCAAGTCCATCTACTCCAGCGTGAAGCAGGTGTCGGACACGCTGTTTTCCAGCAACGGCAACGCGTTCCGCAAGGCCCTGCTCGTGCAGTACCCCCGGGCCGGCTCGTGGACCATCGCCTTCCTGACCGGCGTGCCCAGCGGCGAGGTGGCCAACCACCTGCCGGGAGAACATGTCAGCGTGTATGTGCCCACCACACCCAACCCGACATCGGGCTTTTTCCTCATGCTCCCGCGCGATCAGGTGGTTGAGTTGGACATGAGCGTGGACGAGGCGCTGAAGTACATCATTTCCATGGGGGTGGTCGCCCCCGACCGTCCCGCACCCTTGCCCCCCCGTTCTTCACCTGTTCAATGAGGGCGCCCGTCGGCGCCGTACCCACATGTCCATGCGTTCCCACTATTGCGGTCTGGTGACCGAAGCCCTGTTGGGGCAAACCGTTTCCCTCTGTGGCTGGGTCAACCGGCGGCGCGACCACGGTGGCGTGATCTTCATCGACTTGCGCGACCGCGAAGGCTACGTACAGGTGGTCTGTGACCCCGACCGCGCCGACATGTTCAAAGTGGCCGAAGACGTGCGCAACGAGTTTTGCGTGCAAATCAAGGGCCTGGTGCGCGCGCGCCCCGAGGGCACCGTCAACGCCCAGCTCAAGAGCGGCAAGATCGAGGTGTTGTGCCATGAGATCGCGGTGCTGAACCCGTCTGTCACTCCGCCGTTCCAGCTGGACGACGACAACCTGTCCGAGACCACCCGCCTCACGCACCGCGTGCTGGACCTGCGCCGCCCTTACATGCAGAACAACCTGATGCTTCGCTACCGCGTGGCCATGGAAGTGCGCAAGTTCCTGGACGCCAACGGCTTCGTGGACATTGAAACCCCGATGCTCACCAAGAGCACCCCCGAGGGCGCCCGCGACTACCTGGTACCCAGCCGGGTCCACGACGGCCAGTTCTTCGCGCTGCCGCAGTCGCCGCAACTGTTCAAGCAGCTGCTGATGGTGGCCGGCTTTGACCGCTACTACCAAATCACCAAGTGCTTCCGCGACGAAGACCTGCGCGCCGATCGCCAGCCCGAATTCACCCAGGTCGACATTGAAACCTCGTTCCTCAGCGAGGAGGAAATCCGCGACATGTTCCAGGGCATGATCACCACCGTGTTCAAGAACACGCTGGACGTGTACTTGGGTGAGTTCCCGGTGATGACTTACGCCGACGCCATGCACCAGTACGGTTCAGACAAGCCCGACCTGCGCGTGAAAATGCAGTTCACCGAGCTGACCGACGTGATGGCCACGGTGGACTTCAAGGTGTTTTCTGGCCCCGCCACCACCAAGGGTGGCCGCGTGGTGGCCCTGCGCGTGCCGGGCGCCGCCGAAATGACCCGCAGTGAGATCGACGCCTACACCGAGTTCGTGAAGATCTATGGTGCCAAGGGCCTGGCCTACATCAAGGTCAACGAGCTGGCCAAGGGCCGCGACGGCCTGCAAAGCCCGATCGTGAAGAACATCCACGACGAAGCCCTGAACGCCATCCTCGCGCGCACCGGCGCCCAGGACGGGGATTTGTTGTTCTTTGGCGCCGACAAGGCCAAGATCGTCAACGACGCCATTGGCGCTTTGAGGGTCAAGATTGGCCACAGCGATTTCGGCAAGAAGACGGGCCTTTTTGAGAAGGGCTGGCGCCCGATGTGGGTGGTCGACTTCCCCATGTTCGAGTATGACGACGAAGCCCAGCGTTACACCGCCACGCACCACCCCTTCACCGCGCCCAAAGACGGCCATGAGGACTGGATGGTCACCGCGCCGGAGAAATGCATCTCCAAGGGCTACGACATGGTGTTGAACGGCTGGGAAATGGGCGGTGGCTCGGTGCGCATCCACCGCGCCGACGTCCAGCAAAAGGTGTTCGACGCGCTGAAGATCACCCCCGAAGAAGCTCAACTCAAGTTCGGCTTCTTGCTGGACGCTCTGCAGTATGGGGCGCCGCCGCACGGGGGCCTGGCTTTTGGTTTGGACCGCATCGTGACGCTGATGACCGGTGCCGAGTCCATCCGCGACGTGATCGCTTTCCCAAAGACCCAGCGTGCCCAGTGTTTGTTGACCCAGGCGCCCAGCCCGGTCGATGAAAAGCAATTGCGCGAGTTGCACATCCGCCTGCGTACGCCCGCACCGGCCGCGTGAGGGTGCCCGCCGCCAGTTCTGCACCGCCCCGGCGCGGTGGATCAGGACGGCGTCGGTCGGGTTTTGACCTTTCCCATCCATGACCTTCGCGGTGCAGTGGCCTTGAGCCAAAGGCCTGCCCCCGCGGGCGGTTGACCAAAGGACGTTGGTGACCTTCAAGATCCCGCAGTCTGTGTTGGTGGTGATCCACACGCCCGCGCTGGAGGTGTTGCTGATCCAACGCACCGATGCGGTGGACTTTTGGCAGTCGGTGACCGGCAGCAAAGACCACTTGGCAGAAGACTGGTCCGCCACCGCCGCGCGCGAGGTGTGGGAAGAAACGGGCATCGATTGCCGTCCCGGCACCGCGCTGGCCGACCACTTGGTGGACTGGCGGCTGGACAACGTCTACGACATCTACCCCCATTGGCGGCACCGTTACCCGCCTGGCGTGACGCGCAACACCGAGCGCCTGTTCGGTCTGCGGGTGGACCCAGGCACTTCGGTGCGCCTGAACCCGCGCGAGCACACCGCCTGGCGCTGGCTGCCCTGGCGCGACGCGGCCGCAGCCTGTTTTTCCCCCTCCAACGCTGAAGCCATTTTGATGTTGCCGAGGTTTTTAAAGTAAGGTCGTGCCATGGGCGTTTTGCGAGTGGCCACCTACAACATCCACAAGGGCGTACAGGGCCTCGGGCCGCGGCGGCGGCTGGAGATCCACAACATTGGACACGCGGTGGAGCAACTCGACGCCGACATCGTGTGCCTGCAAGAAGTGCGCAAGATGCACCGCCGGGAGCAGGGCCATTTTTCGCGCTGGCCCGATTTGCCGCAGGCCGACTTTTTGGCGCCAGAGGGCTACGAGGCGGTCTACCAGACCAACGCTGTGACCCGCCATGGCGAGCATGGCAATGCGCTGCTGTCGCGCTGGCCGGTCCAGTCCCACGCCCACGAAGACATGTCGGACCACCGGTTTGAGCAGCGCGGCCTGCTGCATGTGCAGGTGGCGGTGGGGTCGCAGGTGGTGCACGCCGTGGTGCTGCACCTGGGGCTGATCCCGGCAAGCCGCAGTCGGCAGGTCGCCCAGCTGGCGCAGTTCATCGACCGCGAGGTGCCCCCGGCCGCCCCGCTGCTGGTGGCTGGCGATTTCAACGACTGGAACGCGCGCCTGCGCCCCGCCATGCGGGAGATGGGCCTGATGGACCTCGTCAGTGAGCGCCTGGCCACCTACCCGGCGCGGTTGCCGCTGGCCCAACTGGACTACGTGTACGTCCGCGGCCTCATGCCGCTGCGCGCCGAGGTGCCGCGCGGTCCGATCTGGGGCCGCATGTCCGACCACCTGCCGCTGATCGCCGAGTTCGAGTTGCCCGATGGCACAGCCTGACCCGCCACTTCAAGGCGGCCACCGCCTGTCGCTGCTGGAAGGCAGCGCCCGATATTTCACCGCGCTGACCGAGGCGATGGACCAGGCCGAGCGCGAGGTGTGGCTGGAAACCTACATCTTCGATTTCACCGGCGACGGTGCCCGCATCGCCGACGCACTGGTTCGCACCGCGCGCCGTGGCGTGGCCGTGCGGCTGGTGGTGGATGGCGTGGGCACCGGTGCGTTGCCCGACACCTGGCGACTGCTGTTCGACGCTGCGGGCGTGGCTTGGCGGGTGTACTCGCCGCTGGGCCGCTTCGGTCTGTTGTGGCCACGCCAGTGGCGCCGCTTGCACCGCAAGCTGTGTGTGGTGGACGGCGCGGTCGCGTTTTGCGGTGGCATCAACCTGCTCGATGATTTTCACGACCCCAACCACGGCGCGCTCGCAGCCCCCCGGTTCGACTTCGCGGTGCGGGTGAGCGGGCCGTTGGTGGCCGACATCCAGACCACCATGCGGCAACTCTGGCTGCAACTTCAGGGCCTGCGCGACATTCGGCAGCGCGACTTCAAGGGGGCGGTGCGCAGCTTCCGCGCGGCCACCGCCGCAGCGCCTGTGTCCGCTGCCGATCGCGTGTGCGGGTCGGCGCCGGGGACCGCGCGGGCCGGGCTGGTGCTGCGCGACAACTTTCGCCATCGCACCCGCATCGAACGCGCGTACCGCAAGGCGATCGCCAGCGCTCACAGCGAGGTCGTGATCGCCAACGCCTACTTTCTGCCGGGCCGCAAACTGCGGCGGGCGCTGGAGCTGGCCGCGCGGCGTGGTGTGAAGGTGCGGCTGTTGTTGCAAGGCAAATACGAGTACTTCATGCAGTACCACGCAGCGCGCCCGGTGTACGGCGCATTGCTCAAAGCCGGGGTGGAGATCCATGAATACGCGGCGAGCTTTTTGCACGCCAAGGTGGCGGTGGTGGACGGCGACAGCGACCGCGCCTGGGCCACGGTGGGCTCGTCCAACCTTGACCCGTTGAGCTTGCTGCTGGCCCGTGAGGCCAACCTGCTGATCGAAGACCGCGCGTTCGCCCAGCAACTGCGCCACCGCCTGCTGCAAGCCATGGCGAACGATGGGCAGCCGGTGGATGTGGCGGACTACGCCAACCGCCCCTGGACGCAGCGCTTCAAGGAGCGTTTGGCCTTGATGGTGATGAGTGTGGCGCTGTTCGTGCAAGGCAAGCGGTACTGAGCATGACCGACGCGACAGACCCCACAGCGCCGGGTTCGCAGGCCACCGGTGGGCTGCGAACCGCAAAAGACCTGGTGGTGCAGCGGCCCGAAGGCCTGTACTGCCCGGCGGGCGACTTCTACATCGACCCTTGGCGTCCGGTGGACCGCGCGGTGATCACCCACGCCCACGCCGACCACGCGCGCACGGGCCACCGACACTACCTGGCCGCCGCTCCGGCCGAAGGTGTGCTGCGCGCGCGGCTGGGCGACATCGCCCTGCAAACGCTGGCCTATGGCGACACCGTGGTGCATCACGGTGTGGCGGTGTCTTTGCACCCGGCGGGCCATGTGCTCGGCTCGGCGCAGGTGCGGCTCCAGCACGGCGGGCAGGTGTGGGTGGCCAGCGGCGACTACAAGGTCGCGCCCGATGCCACATGCACGCCGTTCGAGCCGGTGCGCTGCGACGTGTTCATCACCGAGTCCACCTTTGGTCTGCCGATCTACCGCTGGCGGCCCGACGCCGAGGTGTTCGCCGACATCAACGCCTGGTGGCAGGCCAACGCGGCCGTGGGCCGGGCCAGCCTGCTGATGTGCTACAGCTTTGGCAAGGCGCAGCGCCTCTTGAGCGGGGTCGATCCGTCGATTGGTCCCATCGTCGTGCACAGCGCGGTCGAACCGCTGAACCGCGCCTACCGCGCGGCGGGCGTGGCCCTGCCCGACACCCGCACGGTGAGTGAGGTCAGCGACCCCTCTGACTTCCACCGCGCGTTGGTGTTGTGCCCGCCCAGCGCGGCGGCAGGGCCATGGGCCAAACGGTTTGGCGACTTCAGCGACGCGTTTGCCAGCGGCTGGATGCAGCTGCGCGGGGCCAGGCGGCGGGGGGGGCACGACAGGGGGTTTGTGCTGAGCGATCACGCCGACTGGCCGGGCTTGCTGGGCGCCATCGGTGCGACCGGCGCGCAGCGGGTCATCGTCACCCATGGCAGCGTGCCAGTGATGGTGCGCTACCTGACTGACCAGGGCCTGCAGGCCGAAGCCTTTGAGACCGAGTACGGGGACGACGCGGCCGAAGACGGGGTGGCCGAGCCCGCGACCGCTGCGATATGAAGGCCTTTGCCCGTTTGTTCACCGAGCTGGACAGCACCACCGCGACGTCGGCCAAGGTGGAAGCGCTGGTGCGTTACTTCGCCAATGCCGAGCCGTCGGACGCCGCCTGGGCGGTGTACTTTTTGTCGGGCGGTAAACCGCGGCAGGTGGTCAAGACCGCCCAGCTCCGGGCGCTGGCCTGTGAGGTGGCGGGCCTGGACGACTGGCTGTTCGAAGCCGCCTACCAGGCCGTCGGCGACCTGGCCGAGACCATCGCCCACATCTTGCCGCTGGCCAGCCAGCCCAGCGACCTGCGCCTGTCCCAGTGGGTGACCGAGCGCCTGCTGCCCCTGCGCGGGTTACCGGAGCCAGAGGTGGCCGAACGCATCACCGCCTACTGGCGCGAATTGGACCCGCAGGGGCGTTTCCTGCTGGTCAAGTTGGTGGGCGGGGGATTCCGGGTCGGGGTGAGCAAACTGCTGGTGCAACGCGCTTTGGCCACCCACAGCGGGGTCGATGCCAAACGCATCGCGCAGCGCATGATGGGTTACACCGACGGCCAGCGCCGCCCCACGGCCCAAGACTTTGCCGCGCTGGTGGCGCCCGCGTCCGACACCGGCGGGCCCAGCCAAGACCCGGGCCAGCCTTACCCTTTTTTCCTGGCCCACCCGCTGGACACCACCCAGGACTTGCCGCACGCCCTGGGCGAGTTGGCCCACTGGCAAGTGGAATGGAAGTACGACGGCATTCGCGGACAGGTGGTCAAGCGCGCCGGTCAGGTGTGGATCTGGTCGCGTGGCGAGGAACTGGTCACCGACCGGTTCCCGGAAGTTGCGGCGCTGGCCCAGACCCTGCCCGATGGCACCGTGCTCGACGGCGAGCTGCTGGTGTGGAAAGACCACCGACCGGCCCCGTTCGCGCTGCTGCAGCAACGCATCGGCCGCAAAACGCTGGGCAAAGCGCTGCTGGCCAGCGCGCCGGTGACCTTCATGGCCTACGACCTGCTGGAGCAGGGCGGGGTTGACCAGCGCGGCCTGCCTCAGGGCGAGCGGCGGCAGCGTCTGGTGGACGCGTTGTCGGCCACCGCCATCCCCATCTCCCCGACAGTGGGCTGTGCCACCTGGGCCGAGTGCGCCGCCTTGCGCGCAGAGTCCCGAGCCCGCGGCGTGGAGGGCTTCATGCTCAAGCGGCGCGACGCTGCCTACGGCGTGGGCCGCAGCAAGGCCGACGGCCTGTGGTGGAAATGGAAGGTCGATCCGATGACCATCGATGGCGTGTTGATTTACGCGCAAGCCGGTCATGGCCGCCGCGCCTCGGTCTACACCGACTACACCTTCGCGGTGTGGAGCCGACCGCCCGTGGACGCGGCAGAGGCGCAGGCGGTGCTGGACGCCATCGCCGCCAAGCGCCCTGCCCAGCCGGGTGAGCTGCAGTTGGTGGCGTTCACCAAGGCCTACTCTGGCCTGACCGACGAGGAGTTCAAGCGGGTCGACGCGGTGGTGCGCAAAAGCACCCTGGAAAAATTTGGCCCGGTGCGTTCGGTGCGCCCGTCGCTGGTGTTTGAACTGGGCTTTGAGGGCATACAGCGCAGCGCGCGACACAAGAGCGGTGTCGCGGTGCGCTTTCCGCGGATGTTGCGCATTCGCTGGGACAAACCGCTGCACGAAGCCAACGCCCTTTGCGACCTTGAATTGCTATTAAATCAGTAGCTAAAAAGCCTGATTTCTTGTGGGCTGAGTGCCAAAATTCTCTAAGAAGTATTCACTGGTAGGATGCGGACTGCAAATGACCAAGAAATCCCCCATGACCCCAGCCGACACCGACGACGGCGTACCCGTTTCCGTCAAGATCCGCGAGCGCCTGGCCGCGGCCCGCAAACGCTTCCACGCCAACGACAACATCGCGGGTTTCATTGAGCCGGGCGAGCTGGAGAAGCTGCTGGACGAGGTCTCCAGCAAGATGTCAGGTGTGCTCGACAGCCTGGTGATCGACACCGAGAACGACCACAACACGGGCGACACCGCCCGCCGCGTGGCCAAGATGTACCTGAACGAGGTGTTTCGTGGCCGCTACGTGCAGGCCCCCACCATCACCGAGTTCCCCAATGTGGGTCACCTCAATGAGCTGATGATCGTGGGCCCGATCACGGTGCGCAGCGCCTGCAGCCACCACTTCTGCCCGGTCATCGGCAAGATCTGGATCGGCGTGATGCCCAACGAGCACACCAACGTGATCGGCCTGTCCAAGTACGCCCGCCTGGCCGAATGGGTCATGGGCCGGCCGCAAATCCAGGAAGAGGCGGTGGTGCAACTGGCCGACCTGATCCAGGAGAAAACCCAGCCCGACGGCTTGGCCATCGTGATGGAAGCCAGCCATTACTGCATGGCCTGGCGCGGTGTGAAAGACATGGACAGCCGCATGATCAATTCCGTCATGCGCGGCGTGTTCTTGAAAGACCCCAACCTGCGGCGCGAGTTCTTGTCGCTGATCCCCAACAAAGCCTGAATCGAGACCCACCATGTTGGTACGCCTTCTTTACGCCAGCCGCGCCGTGGATCCGAGTGCGGGTGCCATCGACGCCATCCTCGCGCAGTCGCGCCAGTTCAACCCATTGACCGGCATCACCGGCATCTTGTGCTACGGCGGCGGCATTTTTTTGCAAGCCATCGAGGGCGGCCGCATGCCCGTGAGTGACCTGTATGGCCACATCCAGCGCGACCCGCGACACAAAGACGTGGTTCTGCTGCACTACGAAGAAATCAGCGAACGCCGTTTCGGTGGCTGGACCATGGGGCAGGTCAACATGTCCAAGATCAACACCAGCATTTTGCTGAAGTATGCGGAAAAGCCAGAGCTGGACCCGTACTCGGTGTCGGGCAAGGTGTCGCTGGCGCTGCTCGAAGAGCTGATGGCCACCGCGTCCATCATCGGGCGAGCCTGACGCCTTGGCCTCGGTGGTGTGCCGCCTGCCGCGGCAGGTCGCCTGGGGTGAGTGCGACCCGGCGGGGATCATCTACTACCCCACCTACTACCACTGGATGGACACGGCCACTTGGGCGCTGCTGGAGCAAGTCGGCTACCCTGCCGCGCGCATCCGGGCCGAGGGCTGGACCATGCCTACGGTCGACACCCAATGCCGCTTTGTCGCGTCGCCCACCCATGGCGACCGCTGCACGGTGGAAGCCCAGGTCACCCGCTGGGGCCGCTCGTCGTTCGTGGTGGGCCACCGCATCGTGCATGCCGATGGCCGCCTGCTTGCAGAAGGCAGCGAAACCCGCGTGTGGTGCCGGTACGAGGCGGGGCCAGGCACCCCCTTGCGCAGCGGCCCGGTGCCGGTGGCGCTCAAAACCGCGCTTGGCAGTTGAGAAGGGCCTGACCGCTGTGGCCCCAGACGCCCCACTTCTCGGGTGCGACTTCTCCAGCGCACCCA
Source organism: Comamonadaceae bacterium (assembly GCA_027490925.1). GTDB lineage: Bacteria > Pseudomonadota > Gammaproteobacteria > Burkholderiales > Burkholderiaceae_C > PCRC01. Next base: position 36,576 of record JAIXXF010000023.1, on the reverse strand, counting down.
CACGCCGCAAGCCCATCGTGCTCGCGTGGGGCCACCAACGCAGTGGCCGGGTGGTGTTGTCCCACCTGGACCGGCTGGCGTCGCTGCCCGAGTTTGCCGCGCATTTGGCCGAGCCCCAGCCCTGGGTGGGCGCATTCGACTTCCCCTTTGGTCTGCCGCGCGAGCTGGTCACCACCCTGGGTTGGCCGACCGACTGGTTGGCCTGCGTGACGCACTACACCGGCCTCAGCCGCGAGGCGATCCGCACCACGTTCGCCGCGTTCTGCAACGCCCGGCCCGTGGGTGGCAAGTTCGCGCACCGTGCGGCCGATGGCCCCGCCGGGTCCAGCCCCAGCATGAAGTGGGTCAACCCGCCGGTGGCATACATGATGCACGCCGGTGTGCCCGCGCTGCTGGGCGCGGGCGTGCACTTGCCCGGTCTGCACACGGGCGACACCAAGCGTGTGGCGCTGGAAGCCTACCCCGGCTTGTTGGCCCGGGAGGTGTTGGCCAACCGCAGCTACAAAAGCGACAACAAGGCCAAACAGACGCCCGAACGGCTGATCGCCCGCAAAGACCTGATCACCGCGCTGGAGAACGGCCAGACCCGTTTGGGGCTGCGCCTCAAACTGAGCCATGCCCAACGCGACGCGCTGGTCGACGATGCCAGCGGTGACAGCCTGGACGCGGTGCTGTGCCTGATCCAGGCCGCGTGGGCCCAAGGGCAGGGCGCACCGCGCTACGGTCTGCCCGCGCAGATGGACCCGTTGGAAGGCTGGATCGTCACCGCCGTGTGAGCGGCCCACAGGTTCCACTGCGCGCGGTGCTGCGTGGCACGGTGGCGCGTTTTCGGGCCGGGGCCGCCTGCCAACCCGTGCGGGGTCAGCGTTCGGTGTCCAGGTCGGGAATGCGGTGGAAGGCGATCCGCATGGGGGCTTCGTTCCGGGCCGCGTGAGCGCTCGCGTAGTACAGCGCGTTTTTGCCGTAGGTCTGGTTGATGCGGTCCATGGCGGCGTCCAAGCGGCTTCGGTCGCGGGCGGGGCGTGGCGCTGCGCGGGCAACGGCACGCGTCTCAGGGTGCGCATCGGAAGGCGCATCGGACGGCGAATCTAACCACTCGGCAGACAACGCGTCGGAACGCGTGTCACTTGGCAAGGCCAGGCGTTGCGCGTCACAGCGACCGAGCGGGGTGCGTTCAGTGTCCAGCGGCGCGGCGTCGAACAGCGACAGGGTGTGCCGGTCGGCGGGCACCAAGCCCTGCAGCGTGATGCCCACCGCCTTGGGCTGCTGCAGCCGGTGCAAGCCGCTGTGCCACAGCGTGTGCAGGGTCTGGAGCAAGAACGCGGTGTCTTGTGTCTCGCCAAACCGGGTGTCCAACCCGCCCCCGACGCGTTCGCCCGAACGGGGGCCACAACGCACGCTCAGCGACATGCCCGTGGCGTAGAAGCCTTGTTTGCGCAGGCGCATCGCCGCTTTGTGGGTCAGGCGGTTCAGCACGCTGAACGCGCCCTCCGGGTGCCGCAGCGCCGGGGGCAGCACATGGGAATGCCCGAGCGAGCGGGTGGCGTGGGCGCGGGGCGCGTAAGGCAGGCCGCGCAGCTTGTCGTGCATTTCGTCGCCCGCCACACCGCCCCAGGCGGTGCGCAACAACTCGCGTGGCGCGGCGTAGAGCTCGGCCATGGTGGTGATGCCCACCCGCGCCAGCCGCTCCACCATGCGCGGGCCGACGCCGTAGAGCGCCGCCGGGGGCAGGTGCAGCAGCTTGGACGGCAGGTCGGCCGCCTCCAAAACAGTGAGCCCGTCGGGCTTGTGCATGTTGGACGCCAGCTTGGCCAGCAGCGTGTTGGGCGCAATACCGATCGAGCAGGTCAGGCATTCGCCCAACTGTTGCCGCAACGCCGCCTTCACCTGCCTGGCCAGGCGTTCGGCCTGGGACCGCTCGCGCCAGCGCCCGGTCAGGCCGCAGGCCATCTCGTCGATCGACATCACGTCTTGCACCGGCACCACCTGGTCGATGACCGCGATCGCGCGCTGGTGCACCTCCACGTACTTGGCGTGTTCGGCCAACACGAACACGATCTCGGGGCAGCGTCGCCGCGCCTCGTACACCGGTGTGCCCGTGGTCACCCCGTAGGCCTTGGCCTCCACGCTGGCGGCGATGCAGCAGGTCGACTCCGCCACCACCGGCACCACCCCCACTGGCCGGCCGCGCAAATGCGGCTGGAGCTGTTGCTCCACCGAGGCGAAAAACGAGTTGAAATCGACAAAAAGCGTGTGCAACATGGCGGCGGACGAGAAAAATCAGTCAAACATGGCCTTGGCCCACGGAATAAGGCGTTTGTCTGCTATGCAAAACATAGCATTTCACCTTTCATTTGGGCACCAATGACTGATTAAATATACAGTTTTCTCCGCGCGTCTGCTGGGCACATGGGCCGCGCCGCTGACGCCCCTAAAATGAAGCACCGTCCGCAGACGTGCCCCCCAGTGACCGCCGGTGGCGCCAGCGCCGTTCTGCCCAAGCCCCCCACCGGACGCCATGAGTTACCAAGTCAAAGAAATTTTCTACACCCTGCAAGGCGAGGGCGCCAATGCGGGGCGGCCAGCGGTGTTTTGCCGCTTCGCCGGGTGCAACCTCTGGAGCGGTCGGGAAGAAGACCGCGCCCAGGCGGTGTGCCGTTTCTGCGACACCGACTTTGTGGGCACCAACGGCACCCTGGGCGGCAAGTACACCAGCGCCACCGCCCTGGCCGACACCGTCGCCTCGCTGTGGCCCAGCGGCTCGCACGACCACCGCTTTGCGGTGCTCACCGGCGGCGAACCTTTGCTGCAGGTGGACGACGCGCTGGTGGCCGCGTTGCACGCCCAGGGCTTTGGCATCGCGGTGGAAACCAACGGCACCATCGCCGCGCCCGCAGGCATCGACTGGCTGTGCGTCAGTCCCAAAGCCGGTGCCGATTGGGTGCAGCGCGAAGGCCAGGAACTCAAGGTGGTGTGGCCCCAGCCCGGCCTGGATTGGGCCGAGCTGGAATCGGCCCGCTTCAGCCACCGCTACCTGCAGCCCATGGACGGGCCGCTGCGGGCCCAGCACACAGAAGCCAGCATCGCGCTGTGCCTGGCGCGCCCCGCGTGGCGCCTGAGCCTGCAAACCCACAAAATCACCGGCATCCGTTGAAGGCCTCTTGATGCACCAGCTCAGCCAGCGCTTTTATTTCGACGCCGCCCACACGCTGAACCGCGCCAGCCGCCCGGCCGACGAGGCCCGCAGCAGCCAGCGCATCCACGGCCACACCTACTGGGCCGAACTGCTGCTCGAAGGCGAGCCAGACGCCCACACCGGGATGGTGGTGGACCTCGGCCTGGTGCGCCAGCACATCGAGCGGCTGCGCACCCGCCTGGACCACGCCTTCTTGGACGAATTGCCCGGCCTGGGCCAGCCCACGCTGGAGAACCTGTGCAGCTTCATCCTGACCCAGTTGCAGGCCGATTTGCCCGCCCTGGTGGCGGTGCGTGTGTGGCGCGACTCCACGGGCGACGGCTGCACGCTGCGCCGCACGACTTAACCCCATCTTCAGGAGGTAGACCCATGAGCATCAAGAGCGACCGATGGATCCGCCGCATGGCCGAAAGCACCGGCATGATCGAGCCCTTCGAGCCGGGGCAGATACGCGAGCGCGAGGGCCACAAGATCATCAGCTACGGCACCAGCAGCTACGGTTACGACATCCGCTGCGCGCCCGAATTCAAGGTCTTCACCAACATCCACAGCACGGTGGTGGACCCAAAGAATTTCGACGAAAAGAGCTTTGTCGACTTCCACGGCGACAGCTGCATCATCCCGCCCAACAGCTTCGCGCTGGCCCGCACGGTCGAGTACTTCCGCATCCCGCGCAACGTGCTGACCATCTGCCTGGGCAAGAGCACCTACGCACGCTGCGGCATCATCGTCAATGTGACCCCATTTGAGCCCGAGTGGGAAGGCTACGTGACGCTGGAGTTCTCCAACACCACGCCCCTGCCCGCCAAAATTTACGCCGGGGAAGGCTGCGCGCAGGTGTTGTTTTTCGAGAGTGACGAGGTCTGCGCCACCAGCTACAAGGACCGGGGTGGCAAGTACCAAGGCCAGCGTGGGGTGACCTTGCCCAAAGCCTGAGGTCGCGGCCTGGTGCCGTGCTTTACGGGCTGTGGCGTGCCAGGCGCGTTCACTGTCCCAGCAACACCCGCGCCCGGAGTTGCTCTGACGCGGCGTAGTGTTGTGCGAAGTGCGCATTGGCCTCGGCTTCGCGCTGTGCGGGCGATAGCGCTGGATTGCGTTCAATTCGTTGCAACGCCGCGCGGCTGGCGGCCAGGCGCTGTTCCCAGGCCGACTGCTCGGCACGCAGCGCGGCCAGGCGGGCGTCGGCGTCGGGCCTCAGTGGGGGGTCGGTCGCTTCTTTGGGCGGTGCGGCAGGCAGCCCCGCGTTCATGCGAGACACACGGTCCCGGAACTCGTCTTCTTCTTCTTTGTAAAACGCGTCGGCCGCGACGGCGCCCAGGTAGGCCCGCCGCACCGGAACCCGCTCGGCCAGCGCGGCGCCGAGCGTGGCCGGGTCGCGCGGGTCGGCCACCACGCGCCAGGCGTGTTGCTGCAGCTCCACGTAGCGTGACCACAGGGCCATCACCTCGCTGGCCGCGGGGTCGACGTGGCTGCGGCGCAGGGTGTCGGCCACCAAGCGGGTGATCTCTGGAGTGCTGAGCTCGCCCTGCAGGGACAGGTGGTAGTCAAAGCGCTGGCGCAGCGCCAGCGTGGGCCGAAAGCGGCCGTTGGCGTCGATGCCCCAGTCCCCGTCCATTTCTGTGCCGCGCAGCGACGTACCGGCCAACGCCAGAGCTGGTGCGATGGTGGCTGCTGCACGGTCTGCCGCGCCTTGGGTCTCAGTGCCTGTGCCGGTGTCACCTGACGTGGCACTGGTGGATGCCACGGGCGGGTGGGTGCCGGGCGGCTGCCCCGGCTGCGCCGCCCACCACCCTGCAGCACCGAGCAGCGCAGCCAGGGTGGCGAGGGCCGCCCACACGGTCTTGGTGGCCCGCCAGGGGGCATTCGGGGGGGAGGTGGTGGGCTCGTAGGTGGTGGGGCCGGAGGTGGTGGGGCCGTTGCGGGCGCTGTTGGCGGCGCGGTGAGTGGCGCGGGGTGGCGCGGCGGGGCGGCGCATGGCGCGGGCTTTATGCGTTCAGATTCACAGGCCCAGGGCTTTCAGCCGGTTGGCATGGGCCCGGTACACCGACAGCGGGTTGGGGCTCATCAGGCCGCGCAGGCCAAACGCTTGGTTGACTTCGTCCAGATGGTTCCAGGGAAAGTCGTCACGGACCACGGTGCCCCAGCGCGAGGAGCAGCGGCTCACCAGCCCGTCGTTGGCCGCACCTTTGAACGACAGTGAACCGGCCACCAGTGCCAGGTCCAGCAGGTCCAGCGGGTTGGTCAGCACCGACGAGCCGCTCAGAGAGAAATAACGCACGCCGCCGACCAATTCGGGCCCGGCCGCGCCTGGGCCAGTGCCGCAGGTGGTGCTGGTGGGCTTGCCAGCGGGGAACTTCGCATTGAATTTGGCGGCGCCTTCGAAGGTGAGCGAGTTCAGCGCGGCCAAGCTGTCTTGGGGCAGGCCGCCACTCGACAACAGGTCGATCAAGGTGGTGAGCCCGTTGACGCCAGTGGCTACCAGAGCCGTGGTGCCGGTCGCTTTGGTCACGCCCATCAGCGTCTCGGCAAATTCGGTACCCGTGTGCGGCGTGCCGATGCTGGTGGCAGACGCCACCAACTCGGGCGCTACCCCCGCCACATAGCGAACGGTTTGCCCGCCGTGGCTGTGGCCGATCAGGTTGAACTTCTCATGGCCGTGCTTCGCCTTCAATTCTTTCAAGGTGGCCAGCAATTGCTCCCCGCGAAGCTCGCTTTGGTTGGCGGACGATTGCTGGGTCACGTACACGGTCGCGCCGCCTTGCCGCAGGGCTTGGGGAATCTGGTACCAGTAATCGAAGCTGCCCAGGATGCGGTCAAAGCCCAGCAGCCCGTGCGCCAGCACGATGGGGTATTTGGTTTGGGTGTACTGGGTGGGTTGGGTCTGGGCAGAAGTCGCCACAGGGCCCCAAGCGGCGAAGGCAATGGCCAGGGTGGTCAGGCAACGGGAAAAAAATCGCATGGTCAGGCAGGAGGTCGTCGATTGAAGGTCACCGCCATGAATAGACACGGCGGCTTGTCAGATGCGCATCCTCCCTGAAGCGTCCCTTTGGCGTCCTAGTGAAAACCCGGGCGAAGTGTGACAAATTACCGGGTGCAAAAGCGTGGAGGGGGGGCGCTGGTCGTGGGGCGGCCAGGACGGGGCGGGCTATGCCTAGCGTGCACCCCCGGGCACGGACGGCTGGGCGTGAGCAAGGGCCGCCTCGATCGCCACCGCCACCGCAGCCACCTGGTCGGCCAGCGCCATCGACGGGCCGGTCGGGTGCTGCGCCGGCAGGGCAGGGAGGTGGATGAAGCCGCCCACCACGCCCCGGTGCTCTGGCCGGGTGGCGAGTGCCTCCATCAGCTCAAAAAACACCGCGTTGCAGACGTAACTGCCCGCCGACAGGGACAGCTCTGCGGCGTGCCCATGGGCGTGCAGAGCGCGCTGCATAGCCTTGACCGGCAAGCCACTGAAGTGGGCGGGTGGCGCGCCCGGCCGCACCGGTTGGTCCACCGGCTGCTGGCCCGCGTTGTCGGGCAGTGGTGCGTCCAGCAGGTTGAGGGCCACCCGCTCCAGCGCCAGACCGGTTCGGCCTTTGGCCACGCCGGTGCAGACCACCAGCACCGGCTGAATTTGGCCCAGCAGCTGGTGCAGGCGCTCTACCGAGGCGGCAAACGCCGTGGGCAAGGTCACCCCCACCAGCAGATGACCGGCCAGGGGTGTGCCGTTCAGCGCCTGTGCCACCGCGCCGCTGGGGTTGACCGCGTCGCCGCCAAAGGGCTCAAAGCCGGTCAACAGCACATGGCGCAAGGCCGCGTGGCCGGGTGCAGGGTCGGTCATGGCGGGACTGTAGCGCAGCGCGGTGCGCGCCGTGCCCGCCTGCCGTGTACCCTATGGCCCCGCCAAACAATCGGCGATAATTGGGCTTTGCCCTTGAGCGATGGGCACAGCCAGCTATCGGTTTGATAGCACCAGCCTGATGTATAGATGACCGATCCGCGCACCGATTCTTTTTCACAACTGCAACTCGCCGAGCCGCTGTCGCGCGCAGTGGCAGAAATGGGCTACCAGTCCATGACACCGATCCAGGCGCAGGCGATCCCCGTGGTGCTGCAAGGGCGCGACGTGATGGGCGCCGCGCAGACGGGCACCGGCAAAACCGCCGCGTTCTCGCTGCCCTTGTTGCAGCGGATGATGAAGCACGAAAACGCATCGACCTCCCCAGCACGCCACCCGGTGCGCGCTCTGGTGCTGCTGCCCACCCGCGAATTGGCCGATCAAGTGGCCCAGCAGGTCAAGCTCTACGCCAAATACACCCACCTGCGCAGCGCGGTGGTGTTCGGCGGCATGGACATGAAGCCGCAGACGCTGGAATTGAAAAAAGGCGTCGAGGTGCTGGTGGCCACGCCGGGCCGTTTGCTGGACCACATCGAGGCCAAGAACGCGGTGCTCAACCAGGTGGAATACGTGGTGCTGGACGAGGCCGACCGCATGCTGGACATCGGCTTTCTGCCTGACCTGCAGCGCATCTTGAGTTACCTGCCCAAGCAGCGCACCACCTTGCTGTTTTCCGCCACGTTCTCGCCCGAGATCAAGAAGCTGGCCAGCAGCTACCTGCAAGACCCGGTGACCATCGAGGTGGCCCGGTCCAACGCCACCGCGTCCACCGTGGAGCAGCATTTCTACAGCGTGGGCGACGACGACAAGCGCCGCGCGCTGCACCAGATCCTTCGCCAGCGCGGGATGAAGCAAGCCTTTGTGTTCGTCAACAGCAAGTTGGGTTGCGCCCGGTTGGCACGTTCGCTGGAGCGAGAGGGCTTGAAGACCGCCGCGCTGCACGGCGACAAAAGCCAGGACGAGCGCTTGAAGGCGCTGGACGCGTTCAAGAAAGGCGAGGTCGATCTGCTGGTGTGCACCGACGTGGCTGCCCGTGGCCTGGACATCAAAGACGTGCCCGCGGTGTTCAACTTCGACATCCCGTTCAACGCCGAAGACTATGTGCACCGCATTGGCCGCACCGGCCGGGCGGGCGCGTCGGGCCTAGCGGTGAGCTTCGTCTCGGCCAAAGACGCCCGGCTGGTGGCCGACATTGAAAAGCTGATCAAAACAAAGCTGGATTTGGAGCCGGTCGAGTTTGAAGAAGACACGCCCCGCATCCGCGAACAAGGCCGCCTGAACGACGGTCGCCGCGCCTGGCGCGACGCCGGGGAGCTGGGCGACCCGCGAGATGCCTTGTCTGCGCGCGAGGCCCGCCCCCCACGCCGGGAACCCGCCCGCCCGGCCGCCCCGCGCGACCCATTTTTTGACCAGCCCTACGAGGCCCCCGTTGCAGAGGCCAAGCCCGCCTGGGAGGTGGAGGCCAAGTCGCGCGGCCCACGGGGCATTTCGGCCAACATCAAGCCGAAGAAAAAGGTCGCGGCGCTGTTCACCGCCAGCACGCCCTGAACGGCTGCGTCACCCGCGTCACCCGCGTCAGCCGGGCTTCTGGGCCTGCGGGCACTTGACCTGGATCAGCTCGCCTCGGGTGGGCGAGTCCCCCAGCCGCCAGGCGCTCAGGCAGCCGCCCCAGACACAGCCGGTGTCGAGCGCCAACAAGTTGCTGCGCCGGGTGGGCCCCAGGGTGGACCAATGCCCAAAGGCCACGGTCACGCCGTCGGTTTGGCGGTGGGGCGCATCGAACCACGGCACATGACCGTCTGGCGCTTTGCCTGCCGCTTCCTTGGCGGTGAATTCCATCACGCCGTCGGGCGTGCAAAAGCGCAGGCGCGTGAGCGCATTGACGATCACCCGCCACCGCGCCGCGCCTTGCAACTGCGGTGACCAGGCCCGTGGCTCGTTGCCGTACATGTGGTGCAGGAAGTCGGCCAACGCGTTCCCGCGCAGCACCGCTTCCACTTCGGCCGCCAGGGCCAGGGTGGTTTCGGCCGTCCAACTGGGCAGCACACCGGCGTGCACCATCAGGCAGCCGTGTGCCCACAGCGCCATGCGCCGGTGGCGCAGCCAGTCCATCAAGGCGGCGCGGTCAGGGGCCTGCAAGATGCCGTGGACGGTGTCGTGTTTGAGCGCGGGCCGCACGCCGTGGTGGATGGCCAGCAGGTGCAGGTCGTGGTTGCCCAGCAGGCACTGCGCAGCGTCGCCCAACGCCATCAGGCGGCGAAGGGTGGCTTCCGATGCGGGCCCGCGATTGACCAGGTCGCCCAGCAGGTAAAGGGTGTCGCGGCTGGGTGAAAAGTCGATCTTCTCCAGCAACTGGCCCAGCGCGACATCACAGCCCTGGACATCACCGATCAAGTAAAGTGCCATGTGACGATTTTGCCTCTGGCCCCATGGAATTTTTGCTGATCGGTTTCTTGACCCTGCTCAATGGCGTGTTCGCCATGTCGGAGCTGGCGCTCGCTTCAAGCCGCAAAGCGCGTTTGACGGCCATGGCCGAGGGGGGCGACAAAGGCGCTCAGGCCGCGCTGGATTTGCTGGACCACCCCACGCAGTTTTTGTCGTCGGTGCAGGTGGGCATCACGTCCATTGGCGTGATGAACGGCATTGTGGGCGAGGCGGCGTTCAGCGCGGGCGTCTCGGTCTGGTTGCAGGGGCTGGGGCTGGCCGAGGGGGCGGCCGACCTCACCGCCACGGCCTGTGTGGTCACCACCATCACGTTCGTCACCATCGTGTTCGGCGAGCTGGTGCCCAAGCGAATTGGGCAGTTGTACCCTGAGCGGGTGGCGCGCTGGGTGTCGCGACCCATGACCTGGGTGGCGACCATCGCCAAGCCCTTTGTGCGATTGCTGTCTTTCAGCACCCACGCGGTCTTGACGCTGCTGCGCATCGACAACGACGCCGGTCGCGCGGTGACCGAAGAAGAAATCAACGCCAGCCTGGCCGAAGGCCGCGACGCCGGGCTGATCGAGCACCACGAGCACCAGATGGTGCAAAACGTATTCCGACTGGACGACCGGCCGCTCACCTCGCTCATGGTGCCGCGCGCCGACGTGGCGTGGCTGGACGCCACCCAGACCGTGGCCGCATCGCTGAAGGTGGCGGGGCGGCCCGGCCCGCACGGCGCGCACTCCTGGTACCCCGTGTGCCGTGGCGGGCTGGACGACGTGGTGGGTGTGATCAGCGTGGCGCGCCTGCTGGACCTGGGCGCAGACCACAGCGGCAGCATCGAGCGGCACGCCCAAGCCGCCACCTTTGTGCCCGAAACCCTGAGTGGCATGGAGCTGCTCACTCAGTTCCGGGAGCGCTCGATCCGCCTCGCGTTTGTGGTGGACGAGTACGGCGTCGTTCAGGGCCTTCTGACCCCGCACGACCTGCTGGAAGCCATCACCGGCGAGCTGCAGCCCGGCACCCCGGCCGACGCCTGGGCCACACAACGCGAAGACGGTTCCTGGTTGCTGGACGGGCTCATGCCGGTGTCTGAGCTCAAAGACCGCCTGCACATCGGCGAGTTGCCCGACGAAGACCGCCGCCGCTACAACACCCTGGCTGGGCTGCTCATGGCCGTCAGCGGCCATTTGCCCGTCACCGGTGAAGCCATCGCCTGCGCCGGGTGGCGGTTTGAGGTGGTGGACCTGGACGGCAAGCGCATCGACAAGGTGGTGGCCTCGCCCACCCCGGCGGAAGACCCGAACCAACCGCTGGAAGCGGCAGACGCCTGAGCTTGGCAGCGGGATGGAACGGCCCCACGCAACACACCGGCCATCGATCCCTAAGAAGCAGAAAACGCGCTTTTTTGGCCCTCCTTCCTCCTCTGGGGTGGTTTTGTTACCAAGAATCGGACCTGGCCCCCGTTGACAGGGCTTGATTTGCTATGAAATATGTAGCGTATGGATATCTGAGTCACACCAGGCAGTGGCCCCAATGCCGCGCTACCCTGCCGTCATGAGCCGTTTCCGAGCCCACCCCACCCGCGCATCGCGTTCACGCCACCCCCGCCACCGCGCAGCGGCCACCGCTTTGTGCGCCTTGGCCCTTGGCCTGGTCTGCACGCTGGCCAGCGCCAACGCCAATACCAATTCCAATACCAATGTGCGGGTGGAATTGGACCGCTTCGCCATTGACCAGACCGAAGTCACCATCCAGCGCTTTGCCGAGTTCGCACGCGCCACGGGCACCGTCACCCGCGCCGAACGCGAAGGCGGTGGCTTCGAGTACGTGGCCGGTTGGCAGCGCCGCCCCGGCTGGACCTGGCGCTCGCCCAACGGCCCGGCCCCGGCAGACCCGGCACGCCACGCCCAATCGCCCGCCGTGCACCTCACCCACGCCGAGGCCGCCGCGTTCTGCGCCTGGGCGGGGGGCCGCCTGCCCACCGCGCAAGAGTGGCAAAGCGCCGCCTACACCGAACAGCGGGCCTCACCCCCCGCCGGTTGGGTGCACGGCCAGCGCTACCGCTGGCCCACCGGCCACACCCCCGAAGGCGCCAACACCAGCGACCCCGACCCCTGGCCCCGCGCCGCCCCCGCAGGCGCCACCCGCCCCGGCGTCAATGGGCTTTACGACATGGGTGGCAACGTGTGGGAATGGGCCGCCGACGCCCGTGGTACCGAACGCCGCACCCTGGGCGGCTCCTGGTGGTACGGCCCCGCCCAAATGCAGGCCGAGGTAGACGCCTGGAAAGAAGCCGACTTCTACGCGGTCTACATCGGCTTTCGATGCGTGTACCCGCGGGGTGAGGTCCGGGCCAACTCGGAGAGGGAGGAATCTTTAGTTCGCTGAAAGCTGAAGGAAGCGGACAGGAAGCCGATGATTCGCTCCTCCTTGAATCGCTTCTTCTCGTCCAATCTCCGCTTGCTTGGGATTGGACTCCAGAGTAAGTCTTTACTCAATTTCGGGAACGCATCGGTCACCTGGGTCTGGATGGCTTCTGGGATCATGGCGCCAGTGGACCGGTAAAGACCAACGCCCGCGTTATCTAGGCCGAACTCGCCGTTGCTGCCAGTGTTGAACTTGATCTGCACGGGGCGGAATGCGATGAAGTAATCGACTGCAGTTTGAACCGTCCCGGGTTTGAACTGACCCTCAGAATTTGGACATCTATTAAGGGTAGCCGGTTCCGCTGACTCCTTGGCCTTCCACGGTGAGGGCGATTATCAATCCCTGTGTAGCCATCCGCTCGGCCTGATCTACAGCCTCTCACAGTCTCAACGCTGGTTAATCATGAGCCATAACGGACATGGTCGCCACAGTCGGCTTATCCCTTTGTATTGAGACGAACCCATGCCCGCTGTGCGATGGCCCGTGTCGCATCCACCATACCCGCATACATCTCTGTCAGGAAGTCAACCGCCAGTTTGGGGGCGGTTTTTGGGTTTCCGGCATTGAATGGAGGAGCCGGGTCGTACTCCAAATACAACTGCACCGCTTTGGCGTACGCCGGACTGCGAAGCAAAGCAACAAGGTGCAGACCAAAATCAATCCCAGCGGTCACACCGCCACCCGTGATCCGGTTGCGGTCCACCACCACGCGCCGACGCGAAGGCGTGGCGCCCAACTCTTTGAGCAGATTCACCGTGGCCCAGTAACTGGTTGCACGGTAGCCCTTGAGCAAACCTGCAGCGCCCAAAATCAGAGAACCGGTACAGACGCTGGTCACATAGCGTGCGGTCGATCCGTATTTGGCTAAGAAGGCAAGTACTTCTGGATCCTCCATCATGGTCAAAGTGCCTGGGACACCACCAGGCACAAAGAGCACGTCTAGCCGCTCTGGGCAATCTTGAAAGCGGGTCGTTGGCTTGACAGGAATCAGCGCTTTGGGCTGCCCCTCTTCGTTTCCAACTGGTTCGGTGTCCTTCCAGAGCAGGTGGATCTCCTTGTTCATCATGGATTCGAAAACTGTGAGGGGACCCACGAGGTCTTGTAGAAACATGCCGGGGTAGACCAACATTCCGATGACCACTTTGTCTCCTCCAGTGAGACTGTCGTAGCGGCGCAGCGTTTCTAAATGGTGGGCGTCCGCACTTTCCTTGGTGGGCTCTGTCGCTCGCGTAGCCGTTTGTGTGTGGCCAGAAGCAGTGGATGTCATCGCGGCCAGCCAGGCGATACCTCGAGTGAAATGACGGCGTTGCATATGCGCTCCCTAAGTTGATGCGGGCGAGCCAGTGGCCCGCCCATGATTCAAGATCAGAAGTTGAACTGGGCCGATGCCGACACCGTGCGCGGTAACGCCGGGATCACCTGTCCACCGCTGAAGTAAGCCGCGGGGATGAAGTATTTCTTGTCGGTTAGGTTACCGATTGAAAGTGCGTAGCGCGCGTCTTTGGTGCGGTAGGACACCTGGCCATCAAACACAGTGGCTGCCGGTGTAAAGAAGGCGTTTGCGGCATTACCGGGCAGCTGGCTGTGACGTGTCAGGCCAAGGCCAGCGCCCCAGCCCGCCCAATCCCCCTGGCGGATGTCATAGCGCGCGGCCAAACGGATCTGCTGCTCCGGGACGTTAAAAAGTTGCTTGCCGACCAAGTTGGTGGCAAAGGCATCTTCTGTGATCTTCGCCGATTGACGGGTGAATGCAGCAAGCCACACCAGAGACGGCGTGGCTTGCCAGCGCACATCGACATCCACACCTTTGGAGCGCTGCTTACCCGTCTGGAATGCGGCAAAGGTTGCGGGGTCGGTGATGGTAGCGTTGCGTCGCACCAAGTCAAACAAGGCCAAGGTCGCTGACACACCCTGGAGACCATTGAGGCGGAGACCCACTTCGGTCTGCCTGAACTCCTCTGGCTTCGGAGGAGTGAGGTAGTAGCCAAACAATGGCACCTTGATCGCCTGGCTATGGCCCGCAAACAAAGACACCTGCGGCGTGATGTCGTAGACAGCACCCACACGTGGGGTTGTCTTGGTGTTGCTGGATATGTTGTTGTAAGCAAACGCCGGGTTGATATCGTTCACATCAATTCGGGTGTGTCTTACGCTGCCCAGCAAGTGCCACGAGCCAATGTCAAGTTGATCTTGCAGGTACAGCACCGTGGACTTGTAGACATTCTGTTGGTTTTCAGCCAGCGACGGCGTGGGCGCTTCGACCCAAGCCGGAAAGCGGGGGGCCAACAAGTCGACCATGCCCAAGCTGCCGCCAAAGCCGTTGGAAAACGCCAGGAACGCGTCGTCGGTCGTTTTTTCGTAGTCGACGCCCAGATTGACAGTGTGTCTAGCGGCGCCTGTGGCGAACTTGGCCGTCAGGCTGGGCGACAAAGTGGTGGTGCCGAAGTCGTCGAACAATCGAACACCTGCAATGCTGACCGTGCTACCAGTGATGGGCGCGATGCCAAAAGGTGAAACGAAAGCGCCACGTTGATCAATGGAAGCCGTATTGCGAGCGGCCAGCAATTGGAAGCTCCACGTGTCATCGAGGCGCTGATCCCAACGAATGTTCGCGCCGTTCGACTTTTGCACGGTGTCGGGAAGCCCCGTGGCGGTGATGTTCAAACTGCGGGGCAGGCGGAAAGCGCTGGTGTCCAGCGTTCCCTTTGTCGGCAAACCAGAGTAGTCGGGCGTGGTGTTTTCTTGGTAACGCAGCTTGAGCACGACTTTGGTGTCGCTGCTGGGTGTCCATGAAATGCTGGGGAACAGGGCGGTTCGTTTGAAGAAAATGCCATCGCTTTCGCTCTCGTTGCGCGACACATCGCCCACCAAACGTACGGCCCAATTGCTATTGATTGGCTGATTGAGGTCGAACGATGCACCACGCTCGCCGAAAGTGCCGACCCTCAGCCCGATCTGGCGTGAGGGGGTGGATTCTGGGGACAAGGTGGTGATGGCCACTGTCCCACCCGCTGAGGCGTAAGAGCCGCCCGACTGGCCACTGCCGAACAAACCACCCGACGGGCCCTTCACCACGTCAATGCGCTGGATGTTGACCACGCTTTCAGCATTGGAGAAATAGCCGGGTGCGGAAACCCCGTCCACCACGGTAGCAGCATTGAAGCCACGTACCTTGAAGCTGACGTTGTTGGTGTCGCGCGGATCAATCGCGTTGACATTGCTCACGTTGCGGAGTGCGTCAGAAACAGTTTTGCTGTCCTGATCTTCCAAGAGACTTTTTGGTACAACGATCACCGACTGTGGGACATTCGCCAGGGGCGTGTCCGTGCGTGTGCCAGCGCTGGTGTCCTTTGGGGTGTATGCCTCCTCCTTGTCCGCCTTGATAGTGACGGTTTTGAGGGTGTCATTTTCAGTGTTTTGAGCCAACGCAGCAGACTGTGAGAGCAGCAACACAGCGGTGGCCAATGGGGTCAGCGGATTCAGTTTCATTTTCTTCACAAGATGGATGTTTGCCCGCCGATGCGGTGCGGATCGAAAACACGACATACGTGGGGGAAATCGCCACACCAATGCCTAACGGCCGCAGCGTCGCGGTCGACAGGCGGAACCCAGGGCCGTATGCCCGGCATTCAAGGCGCGGGCAAAAGATCCACAAGGTTGGCGTGGGAAGTGAAATACCCCGGGGATGGGGTCAGTCGAGCTCGGGTGGTGCGCGTGGCTGGGCCGTGGACCAAGCGACAGGCTCAGCGAAGCTGTTCAGAAACGTCGTGGTCCGGTGGGTCTTGGCAGGAGGAAAAAACGTCGTGGCGTCCTGCGGCAGCACCATCGCCAAGCCCCCGTGGAGCCAGCAAACTGCACATTTTTTGGTTGAACCGACGGCGTGGGGAGGGTCTGAATCGGGCGCGTCTGCCAGCACTGTGGCAGCAGCCTGTTCGGGGTCTGTTGCCACGAACACCGTGCCAGTGGCCGTGCAGATCTGGTGCCAAAGTACCGCCTGCTGGCGGTCCATGTTTGCCAGCGCTGCCGTCGGAAGCAGCGCATTCAACACCAGCAATATCGTGGCAAACCAAGTGATATGGCGGTTGCGACGAGACACTGGGTACATCCAAAAATTATAGACACCGTGAATATTCCGCTCTGTCGAGCTGCACGCGCTGCATTCAAGTGCCTCCGCTGTCAGGCCAGCGGCCTAGCGACCGTGCCTCAGGGTGTGCGCCCACGCATGCGGTCACACGGGCGCGGGCTTGACAACCATAAAAATTCGCGATCGGCGTCATGCGAAACGACCGGGATTCGATCCGATGGAAGTGGATGTCGAGATTGCGCGGGAATCGACAGTGAATTGGCTGGGAGCTCGAGGTCATATGGCCTCGGCTCGTGGACAAGTTCCTGGCCCGTCAGGCAGCGAATAAAACGGGCAGCCCTTGGTGAATGGGGTCAGTCGGCGAAAGACAGCGAAATCCAGAATCTCAAGGCGTGGCTCACTGAGCTTAAGAATCCGGGCGTTCAAAAAAATAGATTTCCCATATTTGGGTGGATCAATGCTTTCCCGAAACCCTGTGCTGCTGAAGATGGGTGGACGTCGCAGTCACACCGATTCTTGATGATTTCTTGATGTGCGCCCCATAAATCTTTGCACAGGCTTAATGGGGCAATTCCTAGCATGGGTCCGTGTCAACTGGAGAAGCACATGGACTTTATCTACCTGGCCCTTTCGGGGCTTTTCTGGCTCATGATCTTTGCGCTGATCCAGGGCTTCGCCCAGCTTCACGCCAAGGAGAGCCAGTCATGAACGGCTGGCTCTTGCTCGCCGTCACCTTGTCGGGCGGCTTGTTCCTGTATCTGATCGCTGTGCTGTTGCGGCCGGAGGACTACTCATGACCGCTGCCGCCTGGATTCAACTCGCGGTTTTTCTCGGTCTGCTGCTGGTGCTGGCCTGGCCCCTGGCCGGTGCCATCGACGCCGTCATGGAGGGCCGTTTCCGCCTCGGACACAAGCTGGAGGCGCCGCTGTGGCGCCTCGCTGGTGTGGACCCTCTGCAGGAAAGCGGTTGGGCGCGGTATGCGCTGGGCCTGCTGGTCTTCAACGGTCTGGGCGTGCTGGCGGTCTATGCCTTGCAGCGCCTGCAGGGCGGTCTGCCCTGGAACCCGCAGGGCTTCGGTGCGGTCACGCCCGACTCGGCCTTCAATACTGCCATCAGTTTTGTGACCAACACCAACTGGCAAGGCTATGGCGGCGAGTTCACCATGAGTTATCTCACGCAGATGCTTGGCCTGACGGTGCAGAACTTCCTGTCGGCCGCCACCGGCATCGTGGTGATGATCGCGCTGGTGCGCGGCTTCGCGCGCCACAGTGCGCAGGCCATCGGCAACGTATGGGTGGACCTGACGAGGGTCACGCTGTGGGTTTTGCTGCCGCTGTCGCTGGTACTGGCATTGGCGTTTGCCGGGCTGGGCGTGGCGCAGAACCTCTCCCCTTATGTGAGCGCAGTGGGCCTCGAAGGTGCGAAGACCGACATCGCCATGGGGCCGGTTGCATCCCAACTGGCCATCAAAGTGCTGGGCACCAACGGCGGCGGCTTCTTCAATGCCAACTCGGCCCATCCGTTTGAGAACCCCAACGCCATCAGTAACCTGCTGCAGATGCTGGCCATTTTCGTGATTCCGGCGGCGCTGTGTTTCGTCTTCGGCCGCATGGTGGACGACCGCCGCCAAGGCTGGGCGGTGCTTGCCGCGATGACGGTGCTGTTTGTGGCGTTCGCCATTCCCGCCGCCCTGGCCGAACAGCAAGGTAACCCGGCACTGACCGCGCTCGGGGTGGATCAGACCGCCAGCGCCACCCAACCGGGCGGCAACATGGAGGGCAAGGAAGCGCGCTTTGGCATCAACGCCTCCACCCTGTTCGCGGTCATCACCACGGCGGCCAGCTGCGGGGCGGTGAATGCGATGCACGACAGCTTCACGCCCTTGGGTGGCGCGGTTCCGCTGGTGCTTATACAGTTGGGCGAGGTGGTGTTCGGCGGCGTAGGCGCGGGCCTGTACGGCATGCTGGTGTTTGCCATTCTGGCGGTGTTCATCGCGGGGCTGATGATCGGCCGCACGCCCGAGTACCTGGGCAAGAAGATCGAGGCACGCGAGATGAAGATGGTGTCCATCGCCATCCTGGTCACGCCGCTGCTGGTGCTGCTGGGCACGGCCGTGGCCGTGAGCACTGAGGCCGGGCGTGCGGGCATTCTCAACCCCGGCCCGCACGGCTTCAGCGAGATCCTGTACGCGCTGAGTTCGGCCGCCAATAACAACGGCAGTGCCTTCGCAGGCCTGTCGGCCAACACCCCTTTCTACAACGTGCTGCTCGCCGTGGCGATGTGGTTCGGCCGTTTCGGCGTCATCGTGCCGGTGCTGGCCATGGCCGGGTCGCTGGCCACCAAGAAACGCGCGGCCGCCACGCCGGGCACCTTGCCCACCCACAGCCCGCTGTTCGTGGCACTGCTGGTCGGCACGGTGCTGCTGGTGGGCCTTTTGAATTATGTGCCGGCACTGGCCCTGGGGCCGGTTGTCGAGCACCTCATGCTGTGGAGCCGCTGACATGAAGCGCCAGACTTTAACTTTATTCGACCCCGCGCTGGCGCAGCCAGCGCTGATGGGCGCCTTCCGAAAACTGGATCCGCGTGTGCAATGGCGCAACCCGGTGATGTTCGTGGTCTATGTGGGCAGCGCCTTCACCACCGCACTGGCCCTGGCCGAGCCGACGGCCTTCACCACGGCCGTGGCCATCTGGCTGTGGTTCACGGTGCTGTTCGCCAACTTTGCCGAGGCGCTGGCGGAGGGGCGCAGCAAAGCGCAGGCCGCGTCGCTGCGAGGTCTCAAGAAGAAAACCTGGTCGAAAAAGCTCGATGGCAGTTACGACCGTGCGACGCCGCGCAAGCGCATGACCTGGCGGCCGCTGGAGGCGGAACTGCTGCGCAAGGGTGATGTGGTGCTGATCGAAGCCGGTGATACCGTACCTGCTGACGGTGAGGTGATCCATGGCGTGGCATCGGTGGATGAAAGTGCTATCACCGGTGAATCGGCACCGGTGATCCGCGAGGCCGGAGGCGACTTCAGCGCAGTCACTGGCGGTACCCGTGTGCTGTCCGACTGGATCGTGGCGCGTATCAGCGTCAACCCTGGTGAGACCTTCGTAGACCGCATGATCGCCATGGTGGAAAACGCCAAGCGACAAAAGACACCCAACGAGATCGCGCTGACCATCCTACTGGTAGCACTGACCATCGTGTTCCTCGTTGTGGTGGTGACGCTGCTGCCCTTCTCGACCTTCGGCGCGAAAGCAACAGGCACGGCTGAGCCTGTGAGCCTTGTGGTGCTGGTCGCACTGCTGGTCTGCCTGATCCCCACCACCATTGCCGGACTGCTCAGCGCTATCGGAGTGGCCGGCATGAGCCGCATGATGCAGGCCAACGTGATCGCCACCTCGGGCCGCGCGGTGGAAGCGGCCGGCGATGTGGACGTACTGCTGCTCGATAAGACCGGCACCATCACGCTGGGCAATCGGCAGGCCAGCGACTTTCTTCCCGCACCAGGCCTCAAGGAGGCCGATCTGGCTGATGCGGCCCAGCTGGCCTCGCTGGCCGACGAAACACCCGAAGGCCGCAGCATCGTGGTGCTGGCTAAACAGCGTTTCCAGTTGCGCGAGCGCGATGTGGCGGCGCTGGGGGCGCAGTTCGTGCATTTCACCGCACAGACCCGTATGAGCGGGGTAGACCTGGCAGACGGCCGCGTGCTGCGAAAGGGGGCAGCCGATGCGATACGGCGGTATGTCGAAGCCCTGGGCGGCAGCTTCCCCGCAGCGCTGCAGACGGTAGTCGACGACACCGCACGCCGAGGTAGCACGCCGCTGGTGGTGGCCGAAGGCACGCACGTGCTTGGAGTAGTGGAACTGAAGGACATCGTCAAAGGCGGCATCAAAGAGCGCTTTGCCGAATTGCGCCGCATGGGCATCAGGACGGTGATGGTCACGGGCGACAACCGCCTCACGGCTGCAGCCATCGCAGCCGAAGCCGGTGTGGATGACTTCTTGGCCGAGGCCACGCCCGAAGCCAAGCTGGCGCTGATCCGCGAGCACCAGGCCGCCGGCCGGCTGGTGGCGATGGCCGGCGACGGCACCAACGACGCCCCGGCGCTGGCACAGGCCGACGTGGCGGTGGCTATGAACACCGGCACCCAGGCTGCCAAGGAGGCGGGCAATATGGTCGACCTCGACAGCAACCCCACCAAGTTGATCGAGATCGTAGAGACCGGCAAGCAGATGCTGATGACACGAGGGTCACTGACCACCTTCAGCATCGCCAACGACCTCGCCAAATACTTCGCCATCGTGCCGGCCGCGTTTGTGGGCACCTACCCTCAGTTGGCGGCGCTCAATTTGATGGGCCTGGCCAGTCCGAACTCAGCCATCCTGTCAGCGGTGGTGTTCAACGCCCTCATCATCGTTTTCCTGATTCCGCTGGCGCTCAAGGGTGTGCCCTACCGCGCGGTCGGAGCGGCCGCACTGCTGCGGCGCAACCTGGCCATCTATGGCCTAGGCGGTGTCGTCGTGCCCTTCATCGGCATCAAACTGATCGACCTTGCACTGGTCGCGCTCGGCTGGACCTGATTACAAGGAGTTCCTCATGAACCAACTGCTTCGTCCCGCGCTCGCGCTGTTCGTTCTGCTGTCGCTGCTCACCGGCCTGGCCTATCCGCTGCTGGTCACTGCGGCAGCACAGGCGCTGTTTGGTCACCAAGCCAACGGCAGTCTGATCACCCATCGCAGCAAGGTGGTGGGCTCCGATCTCATCGGCCAGACGTTCGTCCAGCCCGGCCACTTCTGGGCCCGGCCTTCGGCCACAGCGCCTACAAGCCACAACGCAGCCGCCTCAGGCGGCTCCAACCTCGGTCCGCTCAACCCTGCGTTGACCGAGGCGGTTCAGACCCGCATTGACGCGCTGCGCGCCGCCGATCCGGGCAACACCGCACCGGTGCCGGTGGACCTGGTGACAGCCTCGGCCAGTGGCCTCGATCCGCACATCAGCCGCGCCGCGGCGGACTACCAGGCCGCCCGCGTGGCACGTGCCCGTGACCTGCCGCTGGAGCAGATACAGGCCTTGGTGTCAGCCCACACTGAAGGCCAGTTGCTGGGCTTTTTGGGCGAGCCGCGCGTCCACGTCCTGCGGCTCAACCTGGCGCTCGATCGCGAAGCCCAACCCTGATCATGACCCACCGCTGGGGTATTGTTCTTGGGCTGTCGGTCGTGGTGCTGCCGTGGTTGCTGGCAGCTTGGTTGTTGTCCCGCGATAGAGGTCACGACCGGCTTCAAGAAATTGCCCGCCGGCGGCATTGATGTTGAGGGGAGGTGACTGACATGCTCATCAACTGTGTGGTCTACCGAGACGGCCATGAGGTCGCTGACATTGCCCAATAAGTCGGCGAACACGCGTGCTTCGCGTGGATGGTGCTGCGCGATGGGACCGAGTATGGCCTGCGCCAGATGCAGCGAGAATTCAGCATGAACAATCTAGCGGCCGAGGATGCCAGCCACGGCCTCCAGCGCCCCAATATTGAAGAGTGCGGCGACACCATGTTTTTCTAAGTATGAATTCTTTCGGTGTGTCCACCGCGCTGGTGACAATCAGGGGCATGAACTTCGAGTACTCGCCCGAGCTCAAGCGGCTCTACGGTTACCCAGCCGCTCTGATCACGATTGCCAGCGCGGCGGTCGGCTTGTACTGGCGCTCCAGACGTACCCGCCGGCTCTGAACCCCATGTTCGACGACCGACCCGACCCCGATGCGCTGCTGGCGCGGGTGATGCAGCAGGAGGCACAGGCCGGGCGTGGCCGGCTCAAGATTTTTTTTGGCGCCAATGCCGGTGTCGGAAAGACCTACGCCATGCTCGCCGCCGCACGCGCGGCGCAGGCAGAGGGCACGCCACTGGTTATCGGTGTGGTGGAGACGCATGGGCGCTCCGATACCGAAGCCATGGCGCGCGACCTGCCCCGCTTGGCGCTGCGACAGGTGCCGTACAAAGAACGCACGCTGCATGAATTCGACCTTGATGCCGCGCTGGCCTTCGGCACCGCCCACGCAGAGGCTCTGGTGGTGCTTGACGAGCTGGCGCACAGCAACTCACCGGGCTCGCGCCATCCCAAACGCTGGCAAGACGCTGAGGAACTGCTGGACGCTGGCATCGATGTCTGGACCACGATGAACGTGCAGCATCTTGAGAGCCTCAACGATGTGGTCAGCGGCATCACCGGCATCAGGGTCTGGGAAACTGTGCCCGACCGTTTTTTCGACGCTGCCGACGAGGTGGTGGTGGTAGACCTTCCACCCGACGAACTGCTGGAACGCCTCAAAGCAGGCAAGGTCTACCTTCCCCAGCAGGCCGAACGCGCCGCTGCCCACTTCTTTCGCAAGGGTAACCTGCTGGCCTTGCGCGAGCTGGCGCTGCGCCGTACTGCCGACCGGGTGGATGACGAGATGCGGGCCTACCGACGCCAAGTGGCCGTCAAGCCGGTGTGGCCCAACCGCGACTCCCTGTTGGCCTGTATAGGTGCGGGGGATGCAGGTGAGAAGGTGGTGCGCTCGTGCGCCCGACTGGCCGCCCAGCTGGATGCGCCTTGGCACGCGGTCTTTGTGGAGACACCGGCGCTGTTGCGCGAGCGGGCCGCCCACCGCGAACAGGCGCAGCGCGTACTCAAGCTGGCGCAGGAACTGGGCGCCACCACCGCCACGCTCACAGCACCCGACCCCGTGGCCGCCCTGGTTCGCTACGCTCGCGAGTACAACCTAGTGCGCCTGGTGCTGGGGCGACACGATCAGGCGCGCTGGCCCTGGCAACGGTCTCTGGCGGACCGCCTGACGCGCGAGGCGCAGGATCTCGATGTACTGCAGGTTGCACTGCCCGTGTTGCTGCACACACGCGCGGCACAGCGGCGGCAAGAGACAGTCGCCACCGACGCCGTGGCGTGGCGCGGCTATGGAGCGGCTGCGCTGGCATGTGGAGCCACCGCCTTGTTGACCACGCCATTGGTTGGTGTGCTCGAACTCAGCAACATCGTGATGCTGTTCCTGCTGGTGGTGGTGGGCGTGGGGCTGTTGTTCGGGCGCGGGCCTGCCGTGCTGGCGGCCTTCCTCGGTGTGGGTCTGTTCGACTTCTTCTTCGTGCCACCGCGCTTCTCATTTGCGGTGAGCGATGTGCAATACCTCGTCACTTTTGCGGTGATGCTGCTGGTGGCACTGGTGGTAGGTCAGCTCACTGCGGGGCTTAAGGTGCAGGCGGAGGCCGCCACCCAGCGGGAGCACCGGGTGCGCAGTCTCTACGATATGTCGCGCGACCTCTCCGCTGCGCTGCTGGCAGAGCAGGTGGCTGAGATCGGCGCACGTTTTCTGCGCGCTGAGTTCCGCGCCCGGTCAACCCTGCTGGCCAGCGATGACCACAACCGCCTCGTGGCGGTGCACGGTGGCGATGCCACGGTGGACATGGGTGTGGCCCAGTGGGCCTTCGACAAGGCGGAGCCTGCCGGGCGCGGCACCGGTACGCTGCCGGCCAGCCCCTGTCTGGTGCTGCCACTGAAGGCACCCATGCGGGTGCGGGGCGTACTGGTCCTAGAAGTCGGCGAGACCCTGCCACCTGGCCCCGAGCCCATGCAACTGCTAGAGACCTGTGCGTCGCTGCTAGCGATTTCACTCGAGCGTATCCACTACATTGATGTGGCACAGAAAAGCACGGTGCAGATCGAGTCCGAACGCCTGCGCAACTCGCTGCTGTCAGCCGTCTCGCACGATCTGCGTACGCCACTGGCCTCACTGGTGGGACTGTCGGAAGCTCTGGGGATGACCACCCCAGGCTTAAGTGCTGCGCAACAAGAAGTGGCCAACGCCATCAAGACTTCGGCACAACGCATGAGCGCGCTCGTCAACAACCTTCTGGACATGGCAAGGCTGGAGTCGGGTGCGGTGCCGCTGAGGCGCGAATGGTTACCGCTGGAAGAGGTGGTGGGCAGCGCCATCGTGGCCTGCGCGTCTGTGCTGAAAGGTCGCGACATCGAGGTGAGCTTGCCAGACGACCTGCCGCTGCTGCATCTGGACGCCTCACTGATCGAACGGGTACTGGTCAACTTGCTGGAAAACGCCGCTAAGTACACACCCGCCGGTACCAGTATCGTCATTGGTGCGCAGACCCACAGCAATGAGGTACTGCTATGGGTCGATGATCAGGGGCCGGGCTTGCCAGCAGGCCGCGAGGAGCGAGTGTTTGAGAAATTTGAGCGGGGCACGCCAGAGAGCGCCACGCCCGGTGTGGGCTTGGGGTTGGCCATTTGCCGCGCCATCATGACGGCGCACGGAGGCCGCATCAGCGGACACAATCGGCAGGCGGGGGGTCGCGTCGTCGGTTCGCATTTTGTTATGACGCTGGCGCGAGGTGCGCCACCTGAGGACGACGGTACCCATGCCCTGCCGGAGGAAGCCGTGGATTCATGACCGACAAGCCCCATCACATCCTGGTCGTCGAGGACGAAGCCGACATCCGGCGCTTCGTGCGTATGACGCTGCAGGCAGAAGGCCACGCTGTGCACGAGGCGGACAGCGTTCAGCGCGGACTGATCGAAGCCGGAACCAGACGCCCCGACCTGTTGGTACTGGATTTGGGATTGCCAGATGGCGATGGCATTGAGCTGATTCGCTCGCTGCGCCACTGGTCGGCGTCACCCGTGATCGTGTTGTCGGCACGCAGTCAAGAGACCGACAAAATTGCCGCGCTCGATGCCGGCGCAGACGACTATCTCGTCAAGCCCTTTGGTGCTGGTGAGTTGACTGCTAGGGTACGGGCCCAGTTGCGGAGGTACCGGTTGCCCACACAGGGGGGTGAACCTGAGATCGCCTTTGGTGACATTCGGATCGACCTGACTAGGCGTACCGTGGAACGCGGGGGCACACTGCTGCATCTCACACCCATCGAGTACAAGTTGCTCACACACCTGGCGTCGCAACCCGACCGTGTGGTCACCCATCAGCAGTTACTCAAGCTGATCTGGGGTCCAGGGCATCTCGAGGACACTCACTATGTCAGGGTACACATGGCTAATCTACGTAAAAAGGTGGAAGGCAATTCGTCCATGCCTCGCCATCTATTGACAGAGTCAGGAATCGGATATCGGTTTGTGCATTGAGCTTTACAGGGCTAGCACGTCCCTCTAAGCCTGCCAAGAATTGCGCAGTATTCAACGAGCAGAGATACAGCCGACGAAATGTTTGTCTGAGTGGGTTGCCCCGGTTCCGTAGTCACAGCCCTAGGCTTTAATAGCTTCCCCAAACTGGGTCAGGTTGATCAACCCAGCGTCGAATGTCACCGGGTAGGGTTGTAGAAGCGCTCGATGTGATCGAACACATCAGACCTCGCCTCTGCTCGCGTCCGGTAGACCTTTCTTCCAGCTCTTTCTGTTTTCAGCGAACTGAAGAAGCTCTCCACCGCCGAGTTGTGCCAGACATCTCCCGCACGGCTCATGCTGCAGGTGATGCCCTGTTCTTTCCGCAAGCCTTGGAAGAGCTCATTGGCGTGTTGGCTTCCTTGGTCGTAGTGGTGCATCCTGCGCTGCCCCAAAAAAGTCAGCTTCAGCACCACCGGGTTGGCCCGGTTACCTTGCGCCTATCTCCTCATTGGGCTACCTCGCTTATGGGAAATCACCCGATGCAGTGTCAGATCACCGTCGCATCGTGAGCGATGTTTTCACTGTTTGTTAAGCCAGTCTGCGACATACCGCATCGCCTCAGCGTTGCGCATGATGCCGGAATGGGTGGCGCGCACGTTCGCGATTTCTCGCTGCAAGATCACGTTATCGACCAGCGGCTCATCGATCAACTGCTGTCGCCATGGAACGACCACAGCGTCGTTTTCAGTGGCCATCACGAGTGTTTTCAGCCTGTGTGGGTTGAAGCCCCCATCGGACAGGGCGCGTATGAAATCTGACTGGCTGCTCTGCTGAATGCAGGCGGCACAAGGACCGCTTGTGGGGGCCCAATTCGCCACCTGGGTGCCCCGAATGCTCGGCGCAATCGCCACCAGTCGCTCGATCCTGTCTGCAAGTCCCAGGCGATTGGCGACGTAAAAAGCGAGCGTTCCGCCTTGAGAGTGGCCAACCATTGACACTTTTTCGTGGCCTGTTTCGGCGAGGATTTCCCGTACAAAAGTTGCAATCTGTTCCGCCGATCGGACCATGTCGCCAGTCGCGTACACGCCGGGCAGTTGCTTCACCGCCCCGTAGTTGATCCCGAACACGCAATGGCCACGGGACATCAATAGAGGTCCAAGCGTGGCGAATGTGCGATTGAAATTCGCAAACGTGCCGTGAATGAGAACCACCGGCGTCTTTTCTCGACAGGACATTCCCTGTGGCGGTGCGAACCGATCTTGCGCAAACGCCTGCTCGCCGCCAAAGAAAAAGACAAACATCGCAGCCAGAAATAGGCCGCGCGACTTTCTCCGGGTCGTTTGGTGGGAGACCAACGGCAAATCAACCGCAATCAGGCTCTGTGTCATGCGCTTAGGTTAAATCACGCTGCGCAAAGTGCCGTCATTTCACCCTGATGACCACCTTGCCCTTTGCCCGACCCGATTCGACGTAGGCGAGGGCGTCATTGGTTTTCTCAAATGCAAACACCTTGTCGATCACAGGCCGGATCGCGCCCGCTTCGATGAGGCTGGTGATCTTCCTCAACTGGTCGCCGCTGTAGTCGCGGAAATCGTCCGCGTCCATAGCGCCGCGCAGTTGGTCGGCAAGGGCCCACAGGGTGGCGCCCAGCTTCTTTTGGTTTTGCTCGGTCATGTCGTTCTTGCTTTGGCGACCTCTTGCTGCACCAATTCCGAGGCCGCAATGCGCTGCAAGCGGCCTTCTTTCATCACGATCAAATGGGTGTTGGTCTGTATCACCGTCTTGCGTGCCGCTTGGGCCGCGCGGCGCAAAGCACCCAATGCAGCGCGAACATCCGGGTTTTTGGCTTTGGACAGGTCTTGAGCGTTCAAGTGTTCTCACTCCACTGCAAAAGTATTGGCTCTTCGCCCACGTTGTCAAATTCGGCCCAATCATCGGCAGCGCCTTTGTACGCATGCTCAA
Source organism: Comamonadaceae bacterium (assembly GCA_027490925.1). Classification (GTDB taxonomy): domain Bacteria; phylum Pseudomonadota; class Gammaproteobacteria; order Burkholderiales; family Burkholderiaceae_C; genus PCRC01. Next base: position 9,499 of record JAIXXF010000023.1, on the reverse strand, counting down.
AGTTGTACAAACCGGCAATGAACCGGCGTCGAATCACGTCCTCAGGAATATGGTGTCCGCCCTGCCGTATCGCTTCGTTCACCTGATCGAGTTGCAGGAAATCCATGGTGGCAATGATGGCCCCAACCAGCCGACAGCCCGGCAAGTCCGCGCTCTCACTAAACAGCTTACCCAGCGCGTAAAGCCAACGCCGATCCCTCGCACCGAGGGCTTATCGAGAAACACCTGCCGGTTCGGCTCGTCCATTGCTGGATCCCGTGACATACCCGAATGTCCGGGTAAGCGCTGCTGGAACTGGTTCTGAGCCTGTTGCAGGTAGTCAAAGCTGCTGAAGAAGACCAGATAAATCCTTGGCCCAAGGGAGTGTTGGCCATGGTCCTCACCGACGTATCCGTGGCCCTACCCCGGTCTGCCATTCGGATCGATATTCGCGCCTTGACCAAGTCGCCCTGACGGCTGTGAGCTCCATGGATTGACAGCGTCAACACCAGAATGAGTGTGCAGACGGCGGCATAGCGCAGGTATGACCACCAAAGAAAAAGGGTTCGCTGCGTTTTTCATAGCAACGAACCCTTGTCTTTATTGGTGCCGGAGAGATGAATCGAACACCCGACCTTCTCATTACGAATGAGAGATAACCCCAATTTCGTTGTGTTGACCCCTGTTGATACAATCTATGTAAATCAACAACTTACGAGCTTTTTCTGTACGGAAAAACAGTTTAGCTGTTGATTCACATCGAGCCGTATTCGGGAAATCGTCTTACATCCGCCCTTACATCGGCCAGGATGTAAGACTGCTAGGGGGCAACATGGCAAAGGTGGCATTCACTGTTAGCCGCATAACTGGGTTTAGATGCCCGCCTGAAAAGGCGCAAGCATTCATGTGGGACGCGACCGCGCCGGGACTGGGGCTGAGGGTCACGCCGACCGGTAAGCCCGCCTATGTGTTTCAGGGGGTCTACCAAGGCCGCGACCTCAGATTGACAATCGGTAGCCCCGATGTTTGGAGCATCCCCAAAGCCCAGGAAAAAGCCCGAGAGCTACAAAGGCAGATTGACGAGGGCAAAGACCCTAGAGACCTGAAACGCGACGCCTTGGCCGTTTCTGCTGCCCGCAGAGCCAACGAGCGCGCCCAAGCCCTCACAGTCGGTGACGTATGGCCGTTGTATCTGCAACATGGCAAACCAAAGCGCCGCGACGCATGGAAGCCGGGTTATCTCGCCGACCTCAAAGCAATGGCCGCCCCAGGTGGTGAAGAAAAGAAACGAGGGAAGGGACTGACGAGGCCGGGCCCGCTTTTCCCATTGCTAGCGCGACCGTTAAGCGATGTGAATGAGGACACGCTAAAAGCTTGGTTCGACTCTGAGGCCATGCGGAGTAAGCACCAAGCCGCCCGGGCTTTGATGATGTTTCGTGGTTTCCTGCGATGGTGCAGTGCACAGCCTAGCTATCGTAATCTAACCGATAGAGACGCGGGCCGCGCCGCTGCCATCGTTGAAAGCTTGCCCACCCTGAGCCGCCGAACGGATGCCCTTGAATCCGCCCAGGTGCCGGGTTGGTGGGCCGCCGTTGAACAGCTACATAACCGCACCGCGTCTGTTTACCTGCGCGCCCTGTTGGTGACTGGTGCCCGCCGTGAAGAACTCGCCGCCCTGAAATGGGATGCCGTGGACTTTCAATGGCGCAAACTGACCTTGGCCGATAAGGTGGACGACACCCGCGTGATACCCCTGAGCCCTTACCTCGCACAGCTATTGGCGACGTTGCCTAGGACCGGAACCTTTGTTTTTGCAAGTACCGGCAAAGCCGGACGACTGACTGACGCCCGCGCTAGCCATTCCCAGGCTTTGAAAAGTGCCGGAATAGACCGTCTGACTATTCACGGTTTGCGCCGGTCATTCTCGTTACTCGGGGAAGCCGCCGGAGCCCCTGCCGGGGCTATTGCCCAGGTTATGGGCCACAAGCCGAGTGCAACCGCTGAGGGGTATCGGCCGCGCAGTGTTGACGCGCTACGCCCCTACCTGGAACAGATAGAGGCATTCATCTTGAAGCTGGCTGGGGTGAAGGTCGACCCAAAGGCGGAGCCGGGCAAGCTGCGTGCGGTGGCTTAAATAAGTTAGCCCCAGCTAGATTTATCTGCCGCATAGCGGGTTTCCCCGTTGGCGTGTTGGGGCTTTTATTCAGGGATGTGCTAAGGGAGTGTTATGAAATATACCGGGCCGCTGAGTAAGCCGATATCACGAAAGCCTATTGGCTTATTACTAACAGACGAGCAACTAAGCGCCGTCGCGGAATCACTAGTGAAAGAGCGAATGGCTAAATTGCCCTTACTGGCAGAGGCGCACGGGGTCACTGAGGGTGATTGGTTTGCACTGGCTTTCAAGCTGGCGTGTACCCACGTACCGGGTTTCAAGTTAGCAAACCCCCCAGGCCGCCCCACGGAATGGAGCGATGTGGACAAGGCAGAACTGCGCATCGATGTGGACGACTACATCTCTGGAAAACCCGCTACGTCGGTGGCTGCAGCTATCCGTAGCGTAATTCGGCAAAAGCGATGGGTTGAGCTTACGAAAAATAAAAAAATTGATGCAATTTCAAAGCACTACTACGGAGCAGACGAGCGTTGGGTAGAGGTAGTTAGGAACGCTAGAGCATTTGATTTAATCAAGCCCTCCGATTGATTCCTGGGAATTAATTGGTGGGGGTCTATTAACTCACAAAGATATGCGAATAATCAGGAGCCTTGTTCAACGAACCAATAGGTTTACGACATGGCCCAAAAGACCATTCAACTTACACCGCTGTCGCTGGAAACACGTGCAGCAATTCCCACCCAGGAAGCCGCTAGGCATCTGAGTCGCGCACAGCAAACACTGCGCCTTTGGTCCTGTCGCGACGACGGTCCAATCCGTCCAATCCGTATCAACGGCCGCCTTGCATGGCCGGTATCTGAGCTTCGCCGTGTGTTGGGGGTGGCCTAATGCTGGCCGCCCTGGTCTATCTGCTGCTGCGCATACGCGGTCGGGGGACTGGGAAATGAAAACGCCCGAGCCCCCAAAAGAGAACCCGAGCGCCCCGAACAGCGCAAAGTTTATCGGAACTGACAACCCGCGACACCTTCGGGCTATCGCCTCCCTGCTAACCCGCCCAATGCCCCGCGAGAGCTTGGATAGTGCCGCTGGGTGCAGCAATGCGCCTGAGCTGGTAGCCGAGCTTCGCAGACGGGGGCTAGAGGTGCCATGTAAGCGCATTAACTTTGTTGACTGTGACGGTTTCGTGTGCCGCCCTGGTGTGTATTTCTTGACCGAGTCTGACCGCCACAAGGTGTACCGCTGGCAAGCCACCAGAAAGCGCGGTGGCGACGACCCGAACCAAGGGGGTACCAATGGCTGAATGCATCGCCATGTTTTCTGTGAAAAGCATAAGCCAGTCGACCCTAGCCCGGAAACAAAGCACCTTGAAGAATGCCGCCCGCCATAACCTGAGAGAGATTCAGGCAGAGCTGGGGGCAAACAGTCACATTGACCCATTCCGTGTCAATGACAACCGCATCATGGCCGGGCCTGAATCCGCTGAAGGGGTCACAGCGTTAGCAAAATCGTTACTTGCCAACGTTGACACCTCAAAGCTGAAACGCAACCATTGCCAAGCCATAGAGGCGGTTTTTAGCCTACCCAACGACGCACCTATCGACCATGAGAGCTACTTCGCTGCGTGTTTGGCATGGCTTGAGAAAGAGTCGGAGCTACCCGTACTCAGCGCCGTAATTCATCGTGACGAGGCGACGCCACACGTGCATATCCTGCTGCTGCCGGTGAAAGATGGTCGATACGTTGGCAGTGCGCCGATAGCTAAAGGTAATTTCAAGCAACTGCGTGAGTCCCATTTCCAGTGTGTGGCCGGACCTGCTGGCTTGAAACGTGAGGCTGCCAAGTTACGTGGAGTCCACAAAACATGGGCGGTCGATGCGGTTTTACGCGAATGGGATGCAAATCCCCTGAAATCGAATGAGGCGCTGCGCCCGGTCTTTGAAAGGGCAATAAGGCGAGACCCGACCGACGCCATGCATGCCTTGAAAATTGACGTAAACAGCATTCGACCTAAAGGCGACGCAACAACTGAGCAACCGACCCCGAACCCTAAAGGGTTTGATGCAAGCCCTAAAGGGTTTGAGCTAAGGCAGTCAAAAGACCAATCCCTATCCTGTGTAGGGTTCCACCAACCTGCCACTACCAACGAGACCGCCGACGCACCGCACATACAACCTGACCGCCTCAGCATTGCCCGGGCCGCACAGCAACGAGGTATGGCAAAGCTTACGCGCAGAGCCCCACCGCAAGACACCGCCCCGGTCATTCGAGTGGGTGACGACGGAATCACGAGGGTTCGCGATGAATACGCCGACGACCTGAGTGCATGGGACTAACTCGAAAGCCCGCGACCATTCACAGCCAGTAACCAAAGGGAAGCCAACGATGCCTAAGACTGACCGCGTAAGGGTTGACTACCTGCCATGCCCTGCCGCTGTCGCCGCGCTGAAAGCGGCACAGTCGCACTACCCTGAAAACAGTACCCAAGCATTGATAGACCGCTTGGTGATAACGGGGCTTTCTGCCTTGGTGCAAAGCCACTGGCAACCGCCCCGCCTGTGGGGCAAGCGTGACCGCTGGAAGCTGCCTGCCAATCTGCTGTGACCTAGTGCCGCCGACGCCGTAGCCCCAAAGGCTGAGGCTATGCCTAATCCGGGTGCCAAGACGGTACAGTGCCGGGAAGTGGACCGGAAAACCGGATGAGGGGGCGGGCCGTGTCGAGCCGGTGGCTTGGCCCTTACAGCCGTTTTCACAGCAATACGCGCAAGTGTTGCCTGCCTTGTCCTAACCCCGAGATTTTTCGGAGACCGTAAAGCCCGCCATGTGCGGGTTTTCTTTTTGACCGGCAGAGGGCCGCGACGCGAAAAATCGTCTTACATCTGCCCTTACATACTTCGCAAAAAGAAAAAACCCGCTACCAAAAAGATAGCGGGCTTTCCTTTGTTTACATGGTGCCGGAGAGATGAATCGAACACCCGACCTTCTCATTACGAATGAGCTGCTCTACCGACTGAGCTACACCGGCAATGACCACAATTTTAGCAGCAGTCAGGCGGCGTTGGTCGGGTCTGCCTCAAGGTGGTAGCGGGTGACGCGTTCGACCTCGTTCTTGGAACCGAGCACCACGCTGACCCGTTCGTGCAGCTTGGTGGGCGGCAGGTCCAGCATGCGTTGATGGCCGTTGGTGGCGGCGCCACCGGCCTGTTCCACCAACCAGCTCATGGGGTTGGCTTCATACATGAGGCGCAGTTTGCCTGGCTTGTCGGGCTCGCGTTTGTCCCAGGGGTACATGAAGACGCCGCCGCGGGTCAGGATGCGGTGGACATCGGCCACCATGCTGGCGATCCAGCGCATGTTGAAGTCTTTGCCGCGTGGGCCTTCTTTGCCTTGCAGGCACTCGTCGATGTAGCGCTTGACCGGGGTGTCCCAGTGGCGCATGTTGCTCATGTTGATGGCGAATTCTTTGGTGTCTTCGGGGATGCGGACGTTTTCTTCGCACAGCACAAAAGAGCCTTGCTCGCGGTCCAGGGTGAACATGGCCACGCCGTCGCCCACGGTCAGCACCAGGGTGGTTTGCGGGCCGTACACGCAGTAACCGGCCGCGACCTGTTTGTTGCCTGGCTGCAGGAAGTCGGCCTCGCTCACACCGGGGGTGTCGTCGGGCTTTTTGAGCACGCTGAAGATGGTGCCAATGCTGACGTTGACGTCGATGTTGCTGGAGCCGTCGAGCGGGTCGAACAGCAACAGGTATTCGCCTTGCGGGTAGCGGTTGGGCACCACGTAGATGCCGTCCATTTCTTCAGACGCCATGGCGGCCAAGTGGCCACCCCATTCGTTGGCTTCGATCAGCACCTCGTTGGCGATGATGTCCAGCTTTTTTTGCACCTCGCCTTGCACGTTTTCGGTCTGGGCTGTGCCCAGCACGCCACCCAGCGCGCCCTTGTTGACCGCATGGCTGATGCTTTTGCAGGCCCGGGCTACCACCTCCAGCAGCAGGCGCAGCTGGGGTGGAATGCGGCCATCGATGCGCTGCTGCTCCACCAAGTAGCGGGACAAAGAAATTTTTTGGGTCATGGGGTGTCTTTCAATCGGCCAAGGCGCGCGTCACGACCTCGCGCACGTCGTTGCTGAGGTCGGGCTTGGCCGCCACGCGGGCAATCGCCTCGCGGGCGGCGCTGCGGTAGGGCTCGGCGAGCTGGGTCCAACGGTCCAGCGCGCGGGCCAGCCGGGCGGCCACCTGGGCGTTGATGCCGTCCAGCTCGATCACGCGTTCGCTCCAAAACACATAGCCCGAGGCATCCACGCGGTGGAACGCGCCGGGGTTGGCTTGGCAGAAGGTGGACACCAGGCTGCGCGCACGGTTGGGGTTGCGCAGTGAAAAGTCGGCGTGTTTCATGAGCTGGCGCACGCGGGGCAGCACGTCGCCGCCGCGATCAATGGCCCCGGCTTGCAACGCGAACCATTTGTCGATCACCAGTTCCTCCCCCTGGAACATGTGGTGAAAGCGTTGCAGCGCGTCGGCCGCCAGCGCATGGCCACTGGACACCAAGGCCGACAAGGCGCCAACCCGGTCGGTCATGTTGGTGGCGTCTTTGAAGCGCTGGTAGGTCTTACCGGGCCAGACCGCGTCTGCGCTGTGGCGCGCGGCCAGGCACAGGTGGGCCAAGGCCAGGTTGGCGAGTGCGCGGCGGCCGCTGGAGGCCGCGTCGGGCGAGTAACCGCCGGGCGTTTGGTGGGCCTCAAAGGCCCATTGCCAGTCGGCCTGCAGGGCCACCGCGAGTTGGCTGCGCATGGCCTCGCGCACCGCATGGATGCGCTGCGGGTCCACCACCGGCAGTTGCTCCGCCATGTAAGACTCAGACGGCAAGGTCAGCACCAACTCTTTGAACGCCGCGTCCAACGCGGGGTGGCGCAGCACGTCGCGCAGGGCGTTGACGCAGGCGTCGTCCAGCACCGGGGTGTGGGCCAGGTCGGCGTTGGACTGCACCGCGTTCAGCGCCTGGCGCAGCACCAGACGTTGACCGGCTTCCCAGCGGTTGAAGGCGTTGCTGTCGTGCGCCAGCAGGGTGAGCAGGTTGCCGTCGCTGAGGTCCATGTCCAGCGTGACGGGGGCCGAGAAGTCACGCAGTAAAGAGGGCACCGGGGCCTGAGCGACGTTCACAAACACGAGCTGCTGGCTGGCTTCGGTCAGCACGACGGTGCGGGTGCCTGCGCCGGGCGACGCCTCACCGGCCAACTGCAGGGGCAGGTCGCGCCCGTCTGCACCGAGCAGCCCGAGCGTGATGGGTATGACCATGGGCGCTTTGTCGTGTTGCCCCGGCGTGGGTGCACAGTGCTGCGACAGTGTGAGCGTGTAGGTCTGTGCCACGGCGTCGTATTGGCCATTGGCTTGCAGGCGTGGTGTGCCCGCCTGGCTGTACCAGCGCTTGAACTGCGGCAGCAGCCGGGCCAGGTCAGACGCTGGGTTGGCGTCTGCAATGGCCTGGGCAAAGTCGTCGCAGGTCACGGCCTGGCCGTCGTGCCGGTCGAAATACAGCTTCATGCCCGCACCGAACCCCGCCTGGCCGACCAGGGTCTGCATCATGCGGACCACCTCGGCGCCTTTTTCGTAGATGGTGACGGTGTAGAAGTTATTGATCTCCAGGTAGCTGTCGGGCCGCACCGGGTGGGCCATGGGGCCTGCGTCTTCTGGGAACTGGGCGGTGCGCAGCAGGCGCACGTCTTCAATCCGTTTCACCGCGCGCGCGCTCGGGCTGCCCGACAGGTCCTGGCTGAATTCCTGGTCGCGGAAGACGGTGAGGCCTTCTTTCAGGCTCAGCTGGAACCAGTCTCGGCAGGTGACGCGGTTGCCGGTCCAGTTGTGGAAGTACTCGTGCCCAACCACGCTTTCGATGTTGGCGTAGTCCACATCGGTGGCGGTGGCGGGGTTGGCCAACACGTACTTGGTGTTGAAAATGTTGAGACCCTTGTTCTCCATCGCGCCCATGTTGAAGTCGCCCACGGCAACGATCATGAAGCGTTCCAGGTCCAGGCTCAGGCCGAAGCGGGCCTCGTCCCAAGCGACGCTGGCCATCAGCGAGTTCATCGCGTGCTCGGTTTTGTCGAGATCGCCAGGGCGCACATAAACCTGCAGCAAATGGTCTTTGCCCAAACGCGAGGTGATGCGCTGCTCGCGCGCCACCAGCTTGCCCGCCACCAGCGCGAACAGGTAGCACGGCTTTTTGTGCGGGTCCACCCAGCGGGCGAAGTGTCGGCCGTCGTCCAGGTCGCCTTGCGCCACCAGGTTGCCGTTGGACAGCAACACCGGGTACTTGGCCTTGTCGGCCCGCAGCGTCACGCTGTAGCTGGACATCACGTCCGGGCGGTCCAAGAAGTACGTGATGCGGCGGAAGCCTTCGGCCTCGCACTGCGTGAAGAACGAGTCGCCGCTGACGTACAGGCCCATCAGCTGGGTGTTCTTGATGGGTGCACAGGTGGTGAAGATCTCCAGCGTGAAGGGGCTGCCGTCGGACGGCAGGTTGTCCAGCACCAGCTGCGCGCCGTCCATCTTGAACGAGCTGCCTTGGCCGTTGACCAACACCCGCGCGAGGTTCAGGTCCACGCCATCCAGGCGCAGGGGCTGGGGCTCGGTGTCGAGGTTGCGGCGCACCGTCATGGTGTTCAGCACCCGGGTCTTGGCTGGGTCCAGGTCGAAGCCGAGCTCGACCGTGTCGATCCAATAGGCGGGCGCGGTGTACGCCTCGCGGCGGACCAGGGCCGGTTGTCCTTCACGCATCGTGTTTCTCCAAGTGGGGCATCAGACGCCTTGTTTCAGGCTGGCTTCGATGAAGGGGTCGAGGTCGCCGTCCAGCACCTTTTGGGTGGCGGACGTTTCGTGGTTGGTCCGCAGGTCCTTGATGCGCGACTGGTCCAGCACGTAGCTGCGAATCTGGTGGCCCCAGCCGACGTCGGTCTTGGCGTCTTCCAGCTTTTGCTGCGCCTCTTGCTGCTTGCGCAGCTCAAAATCGTACAGCCGCGAACGCAGGCGTTGCCAAGCCACGTCTCGGTTGCTGTGCTGGCTGCGCCCGTCCTGACACTGCACCACGATGCCGGTCGGGATGTGGGTCAGGCGCACGGCGGAGTCGGTTTTGTTGATGTGCTGGCCGCCCGCGCCGCTGGCGCGGAAGGTGTCCACCCGCACATCGGCCGGGTTGATGTCGATCTCGATCGAGTCATCGACTTCCGGGTAGACGAACAGCGAGGCAAAGCTGGTGTGGCGGCCGCCCGAGCTGTCGAAGGGGCTCTTGCGCACCAGGCGGTGTACGCCCACTTCGGTACGTAGCAGGCCGTAGGCGTATTCGCCTTCGATCTTGATGGTCGCGCCCTTGATGCCAGCGGTGTCGCCCGGGGTTTCGTCTTCCACAGTGG
>JAIXXF010000026.1 GCA_027490925.1 Comamonadaceae bacterium | reverse complement strand
GAGCGGCCGGAGTAGTCGACGCGCTTGCCGAGCAGGTTCTGGCGGAAGCGGCCCTGCTTGCCCTTGATCATGTCGGCCAGGGACTTGAGCGTGCGCTTGTTGGCGCCGGTCATGGCCTTGCCGCGGCGGCCGTTGTCCAGCAAGCTGTCCACGGCTTCTTGCAGCATGCGCTTTTCGTTGCGCGCGATGATCTCCGGGGCCTTCAGTTCCAGCAAGCGGCGCAGGCGGCTGTTGCGGTTGATGACGCGGCGGTACAAGTCGTTCAGGTCAGAGGTCGCGAAGCGGCCGCCGTCCAGCGGCACCAGCGGGCGCAGGTCGGGTGGCAGCACCGGCAACACGTCCAGCACCATCCACTGGGGACGGATGCCCGACTTCTTGAACGCTTCCAGCACCTTGAGGCGCTTGGCATTTTTCTTGATCTTGATTTCAGACCCAGTCAAGTCACCGCGCAGCTTCTCGATCGAGCTGTCGATGTCGATGGACTCCAGCAGGTCCTTGATGCCTTCGGCGCCCATCTTGGCGGTGAACTCGTCGCCGTACTCTTGCACTTTGGCGTCGTAGTCGTCTTCCGACATGATGCTGAACTTCTTCAGCGGGGTCATGCCAGGGTCGGTCACCACATAGGCTTCAAAGTACAGCACGCGCTCGATATCGCGCAAGGTCATGTCGAGCACCAAGCCCAAGCGGCTCGGCAGGCTCTTCAAGAACCAAATGTGGGCGCAAGGCGCCGACAGGTCGATGTGGCCCATGCGCTCACGTCGCACCTTGGTCTGGGTCACTTCCACACCGCACTTCTCGCAGATCACGCCGCGGTGCTTCAGGCGCTTGTACTTGCCGCACAGGCATTCGTAGTCTTTGATGGGCCCGAAAATCTTGGCGCAAAACAGGCCGTCGCGCTCGGGCTTGAAGGTGCGGTAGTTGATGGTTTCTGGCTTTTTGACTTCGCCAAAAGACCATGAACGGATTTTCTCCGGCGAGGCCAGACCGATCTTGATCGCATCGAAATGCGTGTCGGGCGTGAATTGCTTGAACAGGTCGAGTAGTGATTTCATCTGTTAAATCCTGGTTCTTTCCCGCAATTAAGAGCGCTCAAGCTCGATGTCGATGCCGAGCGAACGGATTTCCTTGACCAGCACGTTGAACGACTCCGGCATCCCGGCTTCGATCGCGTGTTCGCCCTTGACGATGGACTCGTACACCTTGGTGCGGCCCTGCACGTCGTCTGACTTGACGGTGAGCATTTCCTGCAGCACGTACGACGCGCCATAGGCCTCCAGTGCCCACACTTCCATCTCGCCGAAACGCTGGCCACCGAATTGGGCCTTGCCGCCCAGCGGTTGCTGCGTGACCAAGCTGTAGGGGCCAGTTGAACGGGCGTGCATCTTGTCGTCCACCAGGTGGTGCAGCTTCAAGACGTGCATGTAACCCACGGTGGTTGGGCGCTCAAAGGGCTCGCCGGTGCGACCGTCGTACAAGTGCGCCTGTGTGCGCGTGTCGGTCAGACCCTTGGCCTTGGCGATCGCGTCGGGATAGGCGAGCTTCAGCATCGCGCGGATCTCGTCCTCGGACGCGCCGTCAAACACGGGGGTGGCAAACGGCACGCCGCTCGACAGGTTCCCCGCCATTTCCACGACCTCTTGGTCCGACAACTGAGACAAGTCTTCTTTGCGGCCTGCGCTGTTGTAGAGCTGGTCCATGAACTTGCGCAGCTCGGCCACTTTGGCCTCGGCCTGCAGCATGTCGCCGATGCGCTGACCGATGCCCTTGCCAGCCCAGCCCAAGTGCACTTCCAGCACCTGGCCCACGTTCATGCGCGATGGCACACCCAGCGGGTTCAGCACGATGTCGCACGGGGTGCCGTCGGCCATGTACGGCATGTCTTCCACAGGGACGATCTTGGAGACCACCCCCTTGTTGCCGTGTCGCCCGGCCATCTTGTCCCCGGGCTGCAGGCGGCGCTTGACGGCCAGGTAGACCTTGACCATCTTCAACACGCCTGCGGGCAACTCGTCGCCCTGGGTGAGTTTCTTGCGCTTCTCTTCGAACGCGAGGTCGAAGTTGTGGCGCTGCTGCTCGATGGCGTTCTTGATCGACTCCAACTGGGCCGCAACGTCGTCGTCGGCCGGTCGGATGTCGAACCAATGGAATTTCTCGACCGAGGCCAGATAGGCCTTGTCGATCTTGGTGCCCTTGGCCAGCTTTTGAGGGCCGCCGTTGGCGACCTTGCCAGTCAGCAGTTTCTCAATGCGGTCGAACGCGTCGGCCTCCACGATGCGCAGCTGGTCGTTCAGGTCCAGGCGGAAACGTTTGAGTTCGTCGTCAATGATCTGCTGCGCGCGCTTGTCGCGGGTGATGCCCTCGCGGGTGAACACCTGCACATCGATCACCGTGCCCTGCGAGCCCTGGTCCACGCGCAACGAGGTGTCCTTCACATCGCTGGCCTTCTCGCCAAAGATCGCGCGCAGCAGCTTTTCTTCTGGCGTCAGCGTGGTCTCGCCCTTTGGCGTGACCTTGCCCACCAAGGTGTCGCCAGGCATGACTTCCGCGCCCACGTAGATGATGCCGGACTCGTCCAGGCGGTTCAGCTGCTGTTCACTCAGGTTCGGAATGTCGCGGGTGATCTCTTCGGCGCCCAGCTTGGTGTCGCGCGCCATCACCACGAGTTCTTCGATGTGGATCGAGGTGTAGCGGTCTTCGGCCACCACACGCTCGCTGATCAGAATCGAATCCTCGAAGTTGTAGCCGTTCCAGGGCATGAACGCCACCAGCATGTTCTGGCCCAGCGCGAGCTCACCGAGGTCGGTGGACGCGCCGTCAGCGATCACGTCGCCCTTTGCCAGCTTGTCGCCCTTCTTCACGATGGGGCGCTGGTGGATGTTGGTGTTCTGGTTGGAACGCTGGTACTTGATCAGGTTGTAGATGTCCACCCCGACCTCGCCGGCCACCGCTTCCGCGTCGTTCACGCGGATCACGATGCGGGTCGCGTCTACGTAGTCCACCACACCGCCGCGGTTGGCGGTCACCACTGTGCCGGAGTCGACCGCCGACACGCGCTCGATGCCCGTGCCCACGAAGGCCTTTTCCGGACGCAGCACTGGCACGGCCTGGCGCTGCATGTTGGCGCCCATCAAGGCGCGGTTGGCGTCGTCGTGCTCCAAGAACGGCACCAGCGACGCGGCCACAGACACGATCTGCGCCGGTGACACGTCCATGTACTGCACACGCTCGGCGCCCACCAGGATGGATTCGCCTTTTTCACGCGCCGACACCAGATCACCGATCAGCTTGCCGTCCTTGTCCAACGCCGCGTTGGCCTGGGCGATCACGTACTTGCCTTCTTCAATGGCCGACAGGTAGTCGATTTGGGTCGTGACCTTGCCGTCGATCACCCGCCGGTACGGCGTTTCGATGAAACCGTATTCGTTGAGGCGGGCGTAGAGGGCCAGGGAGTTGATCAGGCCGATGTTCGGGCCTTCCGGCGTTTCGATCGGGCAGACACGGCCGTAGTGGGTCACGTGCACATCGCGGACCTCGAAGCCAGCGCGCTCGCGGGTCAAACCGCCCGGTCCAAGGGCCGACACGCGGCGCTTGTGGGTGATTTCCGACAGCGGGTTGGTCTGGTCCATGAACTGGCTCAACTGCGAGGCGCCGAAGAACTCTTTCAACGCGGCCGAGATCGGCTTGCTGTTGATCAGGTCGTGCGGCATCAGTGGCTCTTGTTCGGCTTGGCCCAACCGCTCTTTGACGGCTTTTTCGATGCGGGCCAGACCGGTGCGGTACTGGTTCTCGGCCAGCTCACCCACGCAGCGCACGCGGCGGTTGCCCAGGTGGTCGATGTCGTCCACTTCGCCACGGCCGTTGCGCAGGTCGACCAGAATCTTCACCACGGCGAGGATGTCGTCGTTGGTCAACACCATGGGGCCGGTGGATTCGTCGCGGCCGATCTTGGCGTTGAATTTCATCCGACCCACACGCGACAGGTCGTAGGTGTCGGGGTTGTAGAACAGGCGCTGGAACAGGGCCTGCACCGCGTCTTCGGTTGGCGGCTCGCCGGGGCGCATCATGCGGTAGATGGCCACGCGTGCGGCGAACTCGTCCACGGTTTCGTCAATGCGCAGGGTCTGCGACATGTACGCGCCTTGGTCCAGCTCGTTGGTGTAGATGCATTGGATCTCTTGCACGCCCGCGGTGCGCAGCTTCTTCAGCAGCGCGTCGGTCAACTCGTCGTTGGCCTTGGCGATGATTTCACCCGTGTCGGCGTCCACAATGTTGTGCGCCACAACGCGCCCCAGCAGAAAGTCTTCTGGCACGCTGATGTGGGTGGTACCCGACTGCTCCAGCTCGCGGGTGTGGCGCGCGGTGATGCGCTTGTCCTTGGCGACCAACACCTTGCCAGAGCGGTCGGTGATGTCGAAGCGGGCCACTTCACCGCGCAGGCGCTCGGCCACAAAGGCCATCTGGGCGCCGCTGTCCATCAGGCGGAACGTATCGTTGACGAAGAAGTTGGCCAGGATCGACTCGGGGTTGAGACCGATGGCCTTCAACAAGATGGTCACTGGCATCTTGCGGCGGCGGTCCACCCGGAAATACAAGATGTCTTTCGGGTCGAACTCAAAGTCCAGCCAGGAGCCGCGGTAGGGGATGATGCGGGCAGAAAACAGCAACTTGCCCGAGCTGTGGGTCTTGCCCTTGTCGTGTTCAAAGAACACGCCAGGCGAGCGGTGCAGCTGCGACACGATCACCCGCTCGGTGCCATTGATGATGAACGAGCCTTTGTCGGTCATCAAGGGCACTTCGCCCATGTAGACCTCTTGCTCTTTCACTTCCTTGACCACTTTGGACTGGGAGGTCGAGGACTCGCGGTCGTAAATGATCAGCTGCACTTTGGCACGAACCGCCGACGCGAAGGTCAAGCCCCGGGTCTGGCATTCCCGCACATCGAACGCAGGCTTGGCCAGGTTGTACTCCAGGTACTTCATCTCCACGAAGCCGTTGTGGGAGACGATCGGGAACGCGGCGTCGAACGCGGCTTGCAAGCCCTCGACGGTGCGCTTCTTGGGCGGCACATCGGCTTGCAAAAAGGCCGTGTAAGCGTCCTTTTGCATTTGCAGCAGGTAAGGAATTTCCACCACGCTGTCGCGGCTGCCAAAGCTTTTGCGGATTCGCTTGCGCGCGGTGTAGCTGTAACTGGACGATTGGGACATGAGATCTCCGGGCAAAGTGGGGTCCTGGGACGTCGGCGACTGTCGGGTTGGTCTTTCATCAACAGAAGGCGCAGGGCTTGGCCCTCGGTTCTCCCGCGACAACTCAACATTCACTTGGCGGTTGGCCACTACCAACCTTGGCTGACGGTGGCGCGTTGCACGCCACCCGGACCAAGGCATCTTCTGCAGTCGGGGTCAGAAGACACTTGAAAACCGCTTGGGATTCTCAGAGACACATGTCACTGGGAAACCGGCCAAGCCGGATTTCAAGTGTGCTCTCACAAGCACCAAAGGCTGGGGGCCTCCAGACCGCTCCGGGGCACCCAGCCTTTTGATCAAACCAATTACTTGAGTTCGACTTTCGCGCCAGCCTCTTCCAGCTTCTTCTTGGCAGCTTCGGCATCGGCCTTGGCGATGCCTTCTTTGACGTTCTTCGGCGCGCCGTCGACCAGGTCTTTGGCTTCTTTCAAGCCCAGGCCGGTGATTTCGCGCACGGCCTTGATGACGGAGACCTTGTTGGCGCCAGCGTCGGTCAGCACCACGTTGAATTCGGTCTTTTCTTCAGCGGCGGCAGCGCCACCACCGCCACCACCGGCGGCAGCGGGTGCAGCCATGGCGGCGGCGCTCACGCCGAACTTCTCTTCGATGGCCTTCACCAGGTCGTTGAGTTCCATGACCGTCATGCTGTCCAGCGCAGTCAAAAATGCGTCTTTGTCGAATGCCATTTTGTATTTCCTAACAATGTTGGTTTAACTGCCGCGCGCTCAGGCTACGGCTGCCTCTGGCGCTGCAGCGCCTTCGCCTTTTTTCGCCGCCAGCGCGCCCAGCACCACGGCGGTGCGGGAGATCGGCGACTTCAACAAGCCACACAGCTGGGCCAGCAACACTTCCTTGGATGGGATGTTGGCCAACTGCTTCACGCCATTGACGTCCAGGGCTTTACCGCCGTACGCGCCACCGCGGATCACCAGCTTGTCGTTGGTTTTCGCGAAATCGGACACCACTTTTGCGGCGGCCACGGCGTCGGTCGAGAAGCCATAGATCAGCGGGCCGGTCATCTGGTCGGACACCACCTCGAATGCGCTGCCCGCCACAGCCCGGCGTGCCAGGGTGTTTTTCAACACGCTCAAGCTCACGCCCTGGCTGCGCGCGGTGGAGCGCAGTTTGGTCATGTCGGCGACCGTGATGCCGCGGTATTCCGCAATCACCAGCGTTTGAGCTTTTGCGGCGAGGTTGGTCACTTCGGTGATGACCGCTTCTTTCTCACTGCGATTCAGACTCAAGGTCTACTCCTTTGTATGTGTTCACCGGAAACCGGTTCACACGCCTCGTTGCAGCGACCAACTGTTCAGGAACAAATCCTTTTGCAGCGGGATCGCCATCTGCGTTGGCGGGGTCGTCGGACAAGTCCGCGAGCACCGATTAAGCGCAATCACTTGCACACCAACGGTCTTGGATGACCCGCAGTCACCAACTGGCAACCGCGGCCCACCACACCCAGGCCACCGCAAGAGCGGCGGCCCGAATTTCTACACTCAAGCGGCGATGGTTTGCGTGTCGACGCGAACGCCAACGCCCATCGTGCTGGAGACGGCCACTTTGCGCAGGTACACACCCTTGCTGGTCGCCGGTTTGGCTTTTTGCAGCGCATCCACCAATGCGGCCAGGTTGCCTTGCAGCTTGTCGGTGTCGAACGAACGGCGGCCGATCGTGCCGTGCACGATGCCGGCCTTGTCCACGCGGAACTGCACCTGGCCCGCCTTCGCGTTGCGCACCGCGCCCGCGACGTCTGGTGTGACGGTGCCAACCTTGGGGTTGGGCATCAGGCCACGGGGACCGAGCACCTGACCCAACGTGCCCACGATGCGCATCGCATCGGGCGCGGCGATCACCACGTCGAACGGCATGTCGCCGGCCTTGACCATCGCGGCCAGGTCGTCCATGCCCACGATGTCGGCACCAGCGGCCTTGGCTTCTTCCGCCTTGGCGCCTTGGGCAAACACCGCGACACGTTTGGTTTTGCCAGTGCCATTGGGCAGCACCACCGCGCCGCGCACCACTTGGTCGGACTTCTTGGCGTCGATACCAAGTTGCACGGCGACGTCAATCGACTCGTCGAATTTGGCGGTGGCGTGTGTCTTCACGATCGCGATGGCCTCGGCCAGCGGGTACAGCTTGTTGCTGTCCACTTGGCCCTGCAACGCTTTTTGTTTTTTGGTCAGCTTGGTCATTTAGAGTCCCTCCACCGTGACGCCCATGGAGCGTGCCGAACCGGCCAGCGTGCGGACGGCAGCGTCCACGTCGGCGGCGTTCATGTCCTTCAGCTTGGTCTTCGCGATTTCTTCGAGCTGGGCGCGGGTGATCTTGCCGACTTTGACGCTGTGCGCGGTGGCAGAGCCCTTGTCCAGTTTGATGGCCTTCTTGATCAAGGTGGTCGCCGGGGGCGTCTTGATGATGAAGGTGAAGCTCTTGTCGGCGTAGGCGGTGATCACCACAGGCAATGGCAAGCCGGGTTCCACACCTTGGGTCTGGGCGTTGAACGCCTTGCAGAATTCCATGATGTTCAAACCGCGCTGGCCCAGTGCGGGGCCAATGGGTGGGGATGGGTTGGCCTTACCAGCTGGCACTTGCAGCTTGACAAAACCGACGATTTTCTTCGCCATGATTTTCTCCTTGCGGGTGATGACGCCTTGGCAACCTGCCGCAGCTCCCCGGGGTTAACGACCCTTGCCTGACATCTGCGCCGAGTCGGGAAGCGCAGAATCTCTCGCCACCTGTGGCGCGATGCCCATCTCGCCGCAGCGGTCCGGGCACACGCCGCACGGGCGACATTCGCTGCTCAGGTCTTTTCGACCTGAGCGAATTCAAGTTCCACAGGAGTAGCACGCCCGAAGATAGTGACCGAGACGCGGACCTTGCTTTTTTCGTAGTTGACGTCTTCCACCGTGCCGTTGAAATCGGCGAAAGGACCCTCTTTGACGCGGACGTATTCACCCACCTCAAACTCCACCTTATGACGTGGCTTGTCGGTGCCTTCCTGCATCTGGCTGACGATTTTCTGCACTTCGGCGTCAGATATCGGGGCCGGGCGGTTCTTGGCGCCGCCCACGAACCCGGTGACCTTGTTGGTGTGCTTGACCAGGTGCCAAGTGTCGTCGTCCATCACCATTTCAACTAGCACGTAGCCAGGGAAGAAGCGGCGCTCTGTGGTTTTCTTCTGGCCGTTCTTGATTTCCACCACTTCTTCGGTCGGCACGAGGATGCGGCCAAACTTGCTTTGCATCCCCGCCTGCTGGATGCGTTCAGAGATGTTGCGCTCCACCGCCTTTTCCATACCGGAATAGGCATGCACCACGTACCAACGCAGGTCGGGGTTGGCGGCGGCGACGGGTGCCGCCGCACCCTCAGGGGTCAGTTGAACCTCGGCGGTATCGCTGGCTTGTGATTCGCTCATCATTTTCTCCAGCCCAGGATCAGGTCGTAAAAGAGCCACTCGATCGTCTTGTCGGTCGCCCACAGAAAGATGGCCATGACCACCACAAATCCGAAGACGTAAGCCGTCATCTGGACCGCTTCTTTGCGGGTGGGCCACACCACTTTCTTGACTTCGCGCCAAGAATCGCGGCCGAAAGCCACCAACTGCTTGCCCGATTCGGCCGTGAAAAACACACCCGCCGCGGCCGCCAAACCCAGCAACAGCACCGCCCACTGCACCAGCGGGCCCTGCATGGTCAGCAAATAAAAACCCGCCAGGGCTCCCACCGCCAACGCCACGGCCGTGACCAGCTTGGCTTTGTCGGCAGCAGTGCCAACGGTTTGCGCTTGTGAAGTGGCCATGTTTGCCAAAAATCCTGTATCGACCCGCACTATCTCTGAGACACACAAGCCCGCCAGGGTGTGGCGGGCTTGAAAGCCACCTCGGGGGTGGCAGGGGCGGAGGGCCTCGAACCCCCAACCTCTGGTTTTGGAGACCAGCGCTCTGCCAATTGAGCTACGCCCCTACGGCATCTGAACCTTTGCGCCAGCGGATCCAGCCGCTGGTGCCTCGCATCAAGAATTACGCGATGATTTTTGCCACCACACCGGCGCCGACGGTCTTGCCACCTTCACGGATGGCGAAGCGCAGGCCTTCTTCCATGGCGATCGGGT
>JAIXXF010000039.1 GCA_027490925.1 Comamonadaceae bacterium | reverse complement strand
GTAAACGTCCAGCCAACCCATCTTGAACAACCGTCGCTGGCTGAGCAAGATCGTGTGCACGCAAGATTGGCGTGTACACGATGCTCAAAGACTCTCAGACAACTCGCAACCCCGAGCGGCGTACCCACCGCACCTATAGTCCGCAGTTCAAAGCCGAACTGACGGCGGCCTGCAGAGCTCCAGGCGCGTCCATTGCAGCATTGGCGCTCCAACATGGCATGAACGCCAATGTGCTCCATCGGTGGCTCAAAGAGTGGGAGCAGGGTCGTCACCGGCTCGGTCCTGGCGCCAGCACACTGGCGGTCACGGCACCAACACCCGCATTCATACCCATCAATCTGAGCACCGTCTTGACGCCCCCGACCGAAGAGCCACCACCGGCATCACCACCCACTGCGGCGCACAGCATCCGCATCGACTGCCAGCGCGCTGGCCTGTCCGTGACCATCCTATGGCCTCTGTCTGGCGCAGCCGAATGCGCCAAGATGCTTCGCGAGTTGCTGCGGTGATCCGCGCATGATCAGGATTGATGCGGCCTGGCTGGCCACCGCCCCGCTGGACATGCGCGCAGGCACCGACACAGCCCTGGCACGGGTGATCGCCACCTTCGGCGCCGCCCACCCCCACCACGCCTATGCCTTCGCCAACCAGCGCGCCAACCGCATGAAGATCCTGGTGCATGACGGGGTGGGACTGTGGCTGGCCGCGCGTCGGCTGCACCAGGGTAAGTTTGTCTGGGCGGCACCGGGCAGCCCGAATGTGGCACTGGAGCACACCCAGCTCAACGCCCTGGTGCTGGGCCTGCCTTGGCAGCGCGTGGGCTCACAAGGCGCCATCACCGTGGTGTGAATCTTCTCGGTGAGGGCGCCACTGTGGCAATCCGGAGATGCGCCAATGGCCCGATCCGGTGCGGGCTTGCACACTGGCTCCCATGGTGATCGACGAACAAGCCTTGGGCGAACTGGACGCAGCGCAACTGCGCGAAGTGACCCAACGCCTGCTCACCGAGCTGCGCCACCAGCGTGCGCTCAACGAGAAGCTTGCCTACGAGTGCGCGCTGCTCAAGCGGCTGAAGTTTGCAGCCCAATCCGAGCGCCACAGCGCCGAGCAGCGCAACCTGCTGGAAGAAGAACTCGACAGTGACCTGGCTGCCGTTGCCCAGGAAATCGAGCAACTCCAGCCCGTCGGGTCTGCTACCCAGGACAGGCGCCAGCCCAAACGCACCCCTTTGCCAGCGAGCCTGCCCCGGCGCGAGGTTCGCCATGAGCCCGATTCCACCACCTGCAGTGCGCCCGGCTGCGGCTGCCAGTTAAAGCGCATTGGCGAGGACGTGGCCGAGAAGCTGGACTATGTGCCCGGCGTCTTCACGGTCGAGCGGCACGTCCGGGGCAAATGGGCGTGCGCCAAGTGCCAGACCCTCACGCAGGTGCCGGTTGCCGCACATGTCATTGACAAGGGCATCCCCACTGCCGGCCTGCTGGCCCAGGTGCTGGTGGCCAAGTACGCCGACCACCAGCCTTTGTACCGCCAGGAGACCATCTTCGGGCGCGCTGGCTTGGCCATTCCAAGATCGACCCTGGCGCAGTGGGTGGGCTCCTGCGGCGCACGCCTGCAACCGGTGGTCGATGC
Organism: Comamonadaceae bacterium; assembly: GCA_027490925.1. Classification (GTDB taxonomy): domain Bacteria; phylum Pseudomonadota; class Gammaproteobacteria; order Burkholderiales; family Burkholderiaceae_C; genus PCRC01. The sequence continues at coordinate 100,498 of JAIXXF010000039.1, read as the reverse complement.
CCTCAAGGCCGAGGTGCTCCAGCACCGGGTGCTGCACGGCGATGAGACGCCGGTGGCGATGCTCAAGCCGGGCAACGGCAAGACACACCGTGCCTACCTGTGGGCCTATGCACCGGGTGCATTTGAAGCCACGCGTGCAGTGGTTTATGACTTCTGCGAGTCCCGAGCCGGTGCGCACGCCCGGGCGTTCCTGGGCACCTGGTGTGGCAGTTTGGTCTGTGACGACTACGCTGGCTACAAAGGCAGCTTTGCCTTGGGCGTGACGGAGGTGGGCTGTCTGGCACATGCCCGGCGCAAGTTCTTCGACCTGCACGCGGCCAACAAGAGCCAGATTGCTGGGGTGGCGCTGGCACAGTTCGCCCGTGTCTATGAGATTGAGCGGGAAGTTCTATCCCTGTCGGCGCCCGAGCGGCTACAGGCGCGCCAGCAGCGCAGCGGCCCGATACTGGATGCGTTGTACAAATGGATGCTGCAGCAACGCCAGCAGGTGGCGGGGAACACGGCCACCGCCAAGGCACTGGATTACAGCCTCAAACGCTGGACGGCATTGACGCGCTTTGTTGACGATCCAAATCTACCCGTGGACAACAACTGGATCGAGAACCAGATACGGCCCATTGCCATCGGAAGAAACAACTGGCTGTTTGCTGGCAGCCTGCGCGCGGGCCAGCGAGCGGCGGCCGTGATGAGTCTGATCCAGTCGGCGCGTATGAACGGACACGACCCGTATGCCTATCTCAAGGATGTACTGTCACGGCTGCCCACGCACAAGGCCAGCCGCATTGATGAGCTGCTGCCGCACCGCTGGCAGCCCTCTGACAATTAATCATCAGACAGGGCTGGCCGCAGCGGTCAACATGGGTTCGCTGCACGCTTACAATGCGCTTGGCTTTCTTGCGTTTGCGAATGGACAGGCCTTCGGCGGTGTAGATCCGGTAGACCCGCTTGTGGTTAATGCCTGGGTACTGCGGACGCAATACGTCGTGAATCATCCGGTAGCCCCAGCGCCGGCGTGCGTGCGCGGTCTCAACGATCTTGTCGCGCAGCTCGGCGTTGAGCGCGCTGGTGTGGCCGCTATGTCGGTAGGTATCTCGGCTTAGCCCCACAAGGGCACAGGCGCGGCGCTCGGACATGTGGTGTTCGTTCACCATGCGCCCAATCGCCTCACGTTTGACTTGTGGGGCTAGCGCTTTGTGCCGAAGACGCTCTTGAGGGCGTGGATGTCCAGGTGGGCTTCTGCCAGCAGCCGCTTGAGCTTGTTGTTCTCCAGCTCCAATTCCCGCAGCCGTTTGGCTTCTGAGGCTTCCATGCCGCCGTACTTGGCGCGCCATTTGTAAAACGAGGCGTCACTGAAGCCGTGAAGCCGTCCGATCTCTTTGATCGGCATCCCTGCCTCGGCCTGTCGCAAAAAGCCAATGATCTGTTCTTCGCTGAACTTGCTTGTTCTCATGTCCATCATTCTCCGGGTTGATGGACTCCTTGGAAAAATGCGCGGTACGGTTTATGGGGGGCAGGTCAGCAGCTCCCCGTTGATGAGCATCGTGCCCGGTATGAGGTGACGTTCAACAATGGGGCCGTTCCAGTTCGCACTCTCGACGAGCTGATCACGTTCAAGTTCGAGAGCCTGACAGATTGGTTTCGCTTCACGAAGTTGAGGGATGGGGTGCTCGATCCTAGCAGACCGTTCCATACGCTGAACGAGAAGGCGTTAACGATGGATACCCGTCCGGGGGAAAGACGGGAGCGCTTGACACCGAAGGGGAAGAGACTTCACAAGCCATCGGTGCAGCGCGACAGTGCACTAAACAGCAAAGCAGCAAACGCCCTCAGAAAGCTAAGTTCTCGCTGGAGGAGCAAGCAAAAGCTACAGAAAATCCGACCGAACTCAGATCCTATGTTATTGAAATATAAAGACTATGGTGAGTTCTCCTGATTACTATATATGTCTCTACTCTTACCTACACAGACACATAAGCTCTAACACCACATGCAACATCCCTCATGCAGTAAAAGAGTTAAGACGTTAACGCGTTAAAGAAAAAATCTCGCGCGCGAAAAGTTAAGAAAAGTTCCTGGGGGAGCGTGCTCCCGTCAGGGCAACCTCTAAGAGTGTAGAGTCTGATCCGGCTCTCTCCATGCGTCGGATGACAAGAACTCGTAGAAGCCAGTAGGTTCTCTGAAAGTTGTCGGAAGAGAGCAGCGCGTCGTCAGAAGCTCAAAGTCATAGACTGCGTCTTCCAGCAGAAACCTAGCAGCAACTTTGAGATCTCCATGAACGATAAGGTCATCAAGAGCTGAGGTAGGGTCGTTCGACTTACCTGCATGCTTCAGTGAGTTATAGGTGCTGATCTGACGCTGGTAGATGCGCTTCTCGAAGTCTCTGCGGTCTTGCTCATCCTCGAAGGGTTTTTCGAGGACTTCATGAATACGCCCCGCTCCCTCGCTGATTCGCACATGTCTTGGCCATAGATAATTTGCCTTCAAGAGTGGCTCTAAAACCTTATAGATAGCACCAGCCACGAGGATGACAGTTGCATATTCTGCGTCGGTTCTTGCGGTCTGAAGGTCACGCGCTGCCTTCATGAGAAGCTCAGCCGCGAGAGTCAACTTACATCTTTCCATGTCTGAAGTCCTAGAAGCTGTGAGCCGGTCTCAATCTAATGCCTTCCTCGTTCCGGGTTCCCGTAGGACGACTCCTTACCCCTCTCGGGCAAGCCATGAGTAGCGAACCGGATTGGCTGCTCCACGCTTTCGTAAGAAGTCGGGAACTTGTTTCCCGACATAGAGCTCAGCAACTTCACGGGGAGCCTCTCTACCGACGAAGCCAAGTCTTCCGGGTAGGGGTGGCTGTCCGGGAAAGTTTTCAGGTGTCGCCTCCAGCCAATCATCAGCCACGAAAGCTCCTAGGATCACGCCTCGCTGCGTTGCGAGGATGACCTCGGCCTCCATAGCCTTGTCCCGAGAAATGCGCCAGGCGTAGCGCGTAGCCTCGTATAACGAGGTGTCGTTAGCGGTCTTGTTGACGTTGATCAGCAACGCCTTGTGATCGAAGACAGCAGGCTTTGCTTCGTAGCGGTCGATGATCTCGCACACGTGCATGACCCCGTTGTCGTTGCTGCCATGTCCGCCTTGCTGGTTCGTGAGACCTGGGTAGGCATCAATGAGAGCGGCTTCGACCTCCAAGGCCGTTGCCTCATCCATGCCATGACGGTGGATGACGTAGATCACGTCCAGCCACATGCGCTCAATTTCACGAATTCGCTGGAGCTTGTTGTCGGTAGGATCGCCTTCGAGGTCTGCGGCTGCTCTGGCATGAGCGAAGACCCGGTTTCCTTTGCCTTTGCCTACATAGAAGGTTTCCCCGTTGCGGGGGTCTATCAGACGGTAAACGTAGTAGCCGATGGCCTCAGCAACTCCCGGCGGGAAGGCGGTCACGTCCAATGATCTCTCCTTGATCGCGGTTTTTTCGTCATCGTTATCAAGGACAATTTGGTGGTCAACACGCTGCCGATAAGCGCGCCTATGAGCCGATGAACGCCTACCTATAGGGTTGTTGCGATGCGCTCAGATCGTGCGCCAGGCGAAGGCGTAGAGCGTTAGGCATGGGTCTGATTGCAGGGGTGTCCGGGGCATCAGCCGAATAGACATCAAGCTGCGCATTTGCCAGCTGCGCGACTCTCAGTTTCATCCCCCGGTTCTTGCTGTCAGTTTCTACCTGATCCGGCATAACGTGTTGTTTTATCTTTCAAAAAGCGCGCATTCTTATTCTTGAAAAATCAGCACTTTTGTTGGAAAGAGCTAGTGTGGTTAGCCGAAGCGACTCACGACACTTCTTCAGACTCAACATGGGCCTTGCCCCAACTGTAGCGGACAGACCTAAGGCCGCTAGGGGGGACAAAGCGAGCTGCTACTCTCTTCCCTGCAAATTCTGAGGCGAGATCAGCCGGTGCTGGTCTCACATGTAAAGCATGAACAGAAGCGGTGGTTTCCGGATCGCTCAATTTTGGGTTAGCCATGAATGAGACAGCTTCTTGCAGGAAGACTTCGACAATCACGTCTTCTACGAGCGCAAGGATGAGCTTTGCTTGAGAAGATTTGACCAAGTCCATTCTTCTCGGCTGTCGGATTTGACTCTCGAAGGAGCCTTTGCTCAGGTAAGGAGATACGCGAACTAGAAGCGTCTTCTCACTAAAGCTGTCTATGGGCGGCTCAAGTCGGCGTCGGACAGCGGCTACACTCCCTGCGCCACGCCAATCAACTGGGATAGCGGGTAGCCGTTGCGAGGCGGTTAAGAAAACATCCATGAGTGCTGCACGCAGCTCGACAGCTACCTTGGAGCTGAGACCATGGCGGTGGACTATAACTTGTATCTTTTCGCCCGCTGCATTTATAGCTTGCTTACGAGCCTCAAGCGCGTAGTAGTCAGCTACAGAATGCACATCAGAGATCAGATCTGTGACATCAAACGATGCTCGGTCAGAGAACCCTACATAAAAGCTCTCTCCATTCCTTGGGTCTATGAAGCGATAGACGTAATAGCCCAAGGGGTTTGGAGCGGAGCTTGATGGAACAATCGGTTGCATGGGTGGGATCGGACTCCAAATTGCCGTGCTACTCGAATACGAAGAGGCATCGGCTCAGATAGCCAGGTCCAGAGGTAGATCGGATATGTCTTTGAGGCGCTTACCGTCAACCATGACAGCTAGCAAGTCTTGTGCATCAGTCATGTCGAGGTCTCTGAGGGTTTGCTGAAGCTCATACAATGCGAAATGGTAGACACAGTCGATATCCCCAGTTCCTAAAGCGATAGAGGCTAGGCGACTTGGAGTTGGTTCGGCTGTCACGACGACAACATGAGGCAACCGACCTTTTCGGTTTCTTATGAGGTTCAACGCTTCAGATCGGGCGTTCTGGGCTCGATCGCTTCGAATCGTCCACTTACAAGAAATGCTTGCATGAAGCAACGAGGCGCCACCGTTGCGTTGTCGCAAACTTGCAAGCGTTGAAACACCCTCATCCACAAGTCTCTCAGCGTAGTTGATGGCAGCGTCGTCAACAGTCTTACGAGACACAACGATATCAGGAGTGATCGTGTAATCACTGCCGAGGGCAGCAGCCAACTCAGGGTTGTTGGAGGCAGCTCTGTCTAGTGCAACAAGATGAGAATACTGCTCGTAACGAGCAATCTCTAACCTGTTTCGGCCAGTTACTTGATGAATGTCCCATTCTCCAGGCCTAAGGTGGTCAAGGCTTAGGAAGGTATGCCGAACAAAGTCGGCGCAGATGCCTTCGAATTGATTGCCAGAGGTTTGCCCTGCCGCACGCTCACCGTAGGTCTCCGCCTGCAATAGAGATGCGATGCCTCGTGCAATCAGCTTACTGGCTCTATTGCCACTGTCTGCGTTACTGACCACTCCGTCATTATTAATCGTCAGAGTCGCCTCTAGCAAAGCCGCATGAAAGCGCTGGCGAGCGGTTAAAAATCGCGCAATTTTTTCCATCAGGCCACCCTGTATATTCGCTTTGCAGACAGTGCAGCGAAGATCCTCTCAGCAACAGCAGCAGCTACTGGGGGCGGGAAGGCGTTGCCAATTTGCCGATAAGCGGCGGTCTTCTTGCCAGAAAACTCCCAGCTATCAGGGAAGCCCTGGATACGTGCGGTCATTCTAGGAGTCAGTCTGGGCATGCCTACGAAATCTCTATCAGGTGCATCATCCCATAAGCCCATGCCATCTACCCCAAGCGCAGCCCATGCCCGCTTCGCTCGCGTTGGGCCAAGATCAGGCCCCCCATGTTTTTTAGAGCCACCAACCAGAGTGGGGGCGATGGAGTTAGCCTGGTCGCGCCATGTGTCAGCACCTCTCCAACCCTTCGAAGACATGAGGTCATGGAGCAACTCACCAACTGAAAGAGGAGCTGATATGCGTGGCTCGGGCCATGAAAAGCCGGAGGCCAAGTCGTTACGGATACCAACAAACACAACTCTGGGGCGGAGTTGGGAAACACCGTAATCTGAGGCGTTGAGAAGGCGCCACGAGGCAGTGTATCCAAGCTTTTTCAGCTGCCCCTCAACCTTATTTCGATAGTCGTCGAAAACGGCATCTAGCAGCCCTCGCACGTTTTCGAGCATTACGGCTTTTGGTCTGCATTCATCAACAAGTCTGACCGCCTCTGGAAACAAGTCGCGCTCGTCATCCGCCCCTAACTGTCTTCCTGCTTTTGAAAAAGGTGGGCAGGGAACGCCCCCCGCCACAAGATCAATGCCGAAGTAAGGTAAGCCATTGAAGCTACGAAGGTCTTCTTCGTGGACGCTCCAACTTGGCCTATTGAGTCTGAGTGTTGCACATGCAGCAGGCTCTAGCTCTACAAGTGCGGAATGTTCGAATCCGGCCATTTCAAGACCAAGAGCTTGGCCACCTGCGCCAGCGCACATTTCTAGAGAGGTAAACCTGCCCATAATTCCAGCCTTTTCATATGGTTACACTTTCACGGATCTGCCGGGTTCAGGGCATGAAATTCCGGAAAACAAGCATGAACTCTACATCCCTATGGGTGCCGCAGGAAGGCTAAGAGGAATAATTTGCTGAGCAGAATATGATGGACGGGGGTGTTGGAGTGTGTGGCGGATCGTCTATGATTGCTTTGCTGTGGGCTACTACGATGGCCTACTACGCCGAACTATTTTCTAGCTCGTGATTTAAGTAAATCAACAACTTGCGTTCCGCAGAGAAGTGGGTTCGATTCCCATCACCCGCTCCACATCCTTCGACGGGCAGGTTGCCGCCTCAAGGCCAATCATCGGTCTGAATGCGCTGCGGGGCCTCCAGCGCACTACAGTGAGGGGTTCTCCAGCGCACGCACCCTGGAGCACTGTGACCGTGTCAACAACCCGTGACTTCTCGTTTGCCTTGCTGCCTTCCGCACTCGAATGTCCTGGCCACACACGTGAGGCACCACCGTTGGTCTGGACCCAGCCATGACCATTCGCTTGACCGCACTGACCGCGGCCTGCGCTCTGTTGCTGGCCCTCGGCGTGGTGCTGCGGTCTCTGAGCCTGCAACACGTCGCGGTGCTGCTGCACAGGTGGTTCCCAGAGGTTCCCGAACGAACGGCGACGCAACTGGCGGCCCAAATGGCGGGGGTTCAGCCACCTTTGCTGCTGGACGCGCGGGAACCGGAGGAGTTCGCAGTCAGCCGTCTGCCCGGGGCGGTGCGCGTGGCACCCGATGCGTCGCCCGACCACTTGGTGGAGGCATTGGGCGCGCGCTTAAAGGGGCAACCGGTGGTGGTGTACTGCGCAGTGGGTGGCCGCAGCGCCGTGTTGACCCACCGCACACGCGCGGCATTGATGGCGGCGGGGGCCGCCGATGTGGCCCACCTGAGGGGCGGGCTTTTCGGCTGGCGGCAAGCCCAGTTACCCTTGGTGGACGCAAACGGGCCCACCGAGCAGGTGCACCCCTACAACCGGTTCTGGGGTCGGTTGCTTCACCGATGATCGCCGTGCCCTGACGCAGCCGGCACAGGTGGCGCAAATAGCACCAATGGGGCATAAAGAAAAGGCCTCCGCAGAGGCCCCCCGAAAAAATCGGCCACGCAGGCCCGGCTTCACACCAGCGGAACGCCGGTTTTCGCCTGCAGTGCTTCGCGCGTCACACCTTGAGCCAATTCCACCAGCTTCAGTCCTTCGGGGGTCACGTCCATCACCGCGAGGTCGGTGATGATGCGGTCCACCACGCCCAAACCGGTCAGCGGCAAGGTGCACTGGGGCAGGATCTTCAGGTCTTCGGTGCCATCTTTCTTTTTGGCCACGTGCTCCATCAGCACGATCACGCGCTTCACGCCCGCCACCAGGTCCATCGCGCCCCCCATGCCTTTCACCATCTTGCCGGGGATCATCCAGTTGGCCAGGTCGCCCTTCTCGCTCACCTGCATCGCGCCCAAGATGGACAGGTTGATCTTGCCGCCGCGGATCATGGCGAAACTGTCGTGGCTGCCAAAGATGCTGCTGCCCTTGATGGTGGTCACCGTTTGCTTACCGGCGTTGATCAGGTCGGCATCCACCTCGTCTTCGGTTGGAAAGGGGCCAATTCCCAGCATGCCGTTTTCGCTTTGGAGCCAGACGTCGATGTCGGCGCGGACATGGTTGGCCACCAGTGTGGGCAGGCCGATGCCCAGGTTGACGTAGAAACCGTCCTGCAATTCAGCCGCGGCCTTGGCCGCCATTTGGTCGTGTGTCCAGCCCATGTTCAAACCCCTGCCTTTTCGGTGATGGTGCGCTTTTCAATGCGTTTTTCGGGTGTCGGGTTATGCACGATGCGGTGCACGTAAATGCCGGGCAGGTGCACCGAGTCAGGCGCGATGTCGCCGGTCTCCACCACCTCTTCCACTTCGACGATGCACACCTTGCCCGCCATGGCGGCCGCGGGGTTGAAATTGCGCGCCGTCAGGCGGAACTGCAGGTTGCCCGACTTGTCGGCGCGGAAGGCCTTGACCAGCGACACCTCTGGCACCAGGGAGCGCTCCATCACATAGGTCTCGCCGTCGAACTCGCGAAGTTCTTTGCCATCGGCCACCACGGTGCCGACACCGGTTTTGGTGAAGAAAGCCGGGATGCCCGCGCCCCCGGCGCGCAGCTTCTCTGCCAACGTGCCCTGGGGGGTGAACTCAAGCTCCAGCTCGCCGGCCAGGTACTGGCGCTCGAACTCCTTGTTCTCGCCCACGTAGCTGGAAATCATTTTCTTGATTTGCCGCGTTTCCAACAGCTTGCCGAGTCCGAAGCCGTCCACCCCGGCGTTGTTGGAGATCACGGTCAGGTTCTTGACTCCGCTGTCCCGCAGGGCGTCGATCAGGGCCTCGGGAATGCCGCACAGACCGAAGCCACCGACCGCCATCAACTGACCGTTAGCCACCACGCCTTTGAGAGCATCCGCGGCGGAAGGATAAATCTTGTTCACAGGTGCGACTCCTTGCTGCAAAGCACCAACGATACTACCGACCCGCTTACGTAGTATTTCGTAATGGTCAGCCCCGACATCGACTACCGACTCGCCTTCGACCTCAACCCCATCGGCCTGGTGCTGTCCAACAACCGGATCATGGTGGACTGCAACCAGCGTTTGTGCGAGATGTTCGGCGCCAGCCGCGAGCAACTGGTGGGTCAGTCGTTCCGCGTGCTTTACCCGAGCATGGCCGAATTCGAGCGCACGGGGGCCCGCATCGTGCCCATCATGAACACGCAGGGCCAGTACGCGGACGACCGCATCATGAAACGGCTGGACGGCCGCTTCAAAGGCGAAACTTTCTGGTGCCACGTGACCGGCCGCGCACTGGACCGCACCCAGCCGCTTGGCGCAAGCATATGGACATTCGAAGACCTGTCGGCGCGGCGCGTGGTCAAGGCAAAACTCACCCCACGCGAGCGCGAGGTGGCCACGCTGTTGACCGATGGCCTCACCTCGAAAGAAATTGGCCGAGCGCTTGGCATCAGCCACCGCACGGTGGAAATCTACCGCGCCCGGCTGATGCGCGCCTACCAGGCCTCCACCACCGCCGACTTGGTGCTCCGGCTGGTGGCCGGTCGGTGACCGGCAGTCGGTCAACACCAGTTTGCTACATTTTTAATAGCTAATGAGTAATATTCGGCGTGGGCTGCAGGGCGTTTTCTCTTAAAAAAACTGGCCATGACGCCTGGTCCGCCTTTTCAAGCCAAAAAAACAGCCACCCATCCCACCGGCCCATGGACTGGGCGCCCCTGCGGAACGGGGTGCGTCAATGCAGGCGCGTCAAAGGGTGGGCACGTCCACCACCTCGGCCGCGCTGCGGAACGCTTCCACCGCGGTGGGCACGCCGCAATAAACCGTGGCGTGAAGCAATACTTCTTGGATTTCCTGCACCGTGGCGCCGTTGTTCAGCGCGCCACGGATGTGGCCTTTGAGTTCGTTCTGTTTCCCCAGCGCGGTGAGCATGGCCACCGTGACCAGGCTGCGGGTCTTCAGATCAAGCCCCTCGCGCTGCCATACCGTACCCCACGCGTTGCGGGTCACATATTCTTGCAACGGCTCAGTGAAAGGCGTCATACCGCTGAACGCCTTGGCCACGAAAGCCTCGCCCATCACCGCGGTGCGCTGGGCCAGACCCGCCTCGAACTGCGCGTCTTTGTTCATCTGGGTGTTCTCCTGTGGGTGTTTTCCTGCCGGTCAGGATACCGAATGCCCACGCATGACCAGCCCCACCCCTGCAGAAAAAAGCCCGGTCAAGGCCGGGCTGAAAACACCGTGCCGTGCGGAATCAGGCCAGATCGAAGCGGTCGGCGTTCATCACCTTAGTCCAGGCGACCACGAAATCGTTGACCAGTTTGGCCTGCGCATCGCTTGCAGCGTAGACCTCGGCCAGCGCGCGCAATTGAGAGTTGGAGCCAAACACCAAATCCACCACGGTGCCAGTCCATTTGAGCGCACCGGTGGTGCGGTCACGGCCTTCGAGCACATGCGGGTTGGCAGCGGAGCGTTTCCAAGCGGTGCGCATGTCCAACAGGTTGACGAAAAAGTCATTGCTGAGCGTACCGGGCCGGTGGGTGAACACCCCGTGTTGGGTCTGCCCGGTGTTGGCATTGAGGGCACGCAGACCGCCAACCAGCACCGTCATTTCAGGGGCGCTCAGGCCCAGCAATTGGGCTTTGTCCACCAGCCACTCGGCCTGACCACTTTCCAAGCCCTTCTTCACAAAGTTACGGAAGCCGTCCGCGTGCGGCTCCAGCACCACAAAAGACTCAGCGTCGGTCTGCTCAGGCGTGGCGTCCGTACGGCCAGGGGTAAAGGGCACGGTCACTGGGTGGCCTGCGGCCTGGGCGGCCACCTCCACGGCGGCGGCACCACCGAGCACAATCAGGTCGGCCATAGACACTTTCTTGCCACCGGTCGCCCGGGCATTGAAGTCTTTCTGCACCTTCTCCAGCGCCTCCAGCACCTTGGCCAACTGCGCCGGTTGATTGACCTCCCAGCCCTTTTGCGGTGCGAGCCGTATGCGCGCCCCGTTGGCACCGCCGCGCTTGTCGCTGCCGCGGAAGGTGGACGCCGAGGCCCAGGAGGTGGCGACCAGCTCCGAAACACTCAAGCCCGTGGCCAGCACCTGGGCCTTGAGCGCAGCGATGTCGGCCTGGTCCACCAAAGGATGGTCCACCGCAGGCACCGGGTCCTGCCAGATCAGCACCTCTTTTGGCACCAGCTTGCCTAGGTAGCGGGCGCGCGGCCCCATGTCGCGGTGGGTGAGCTTGAACCAGGCGCGGGCGAACGCGTCGTGGAAGGCTTGCGGGTTCTGGTGGAACCGGCGCGAGATCTTTTCGTAGGCCGGGTCAAACCGCAGTGACAGGTCGGCGGTCGTCATCATTGGCGGGTGCTTCTTGCTGGGGTCGTGTGCATCGGGGATCAGGTGCTCGGGCTTGCAGTTCTTGGGCGTCCATTGGTGGGCACCGGCTGGGCTTTTGGTCAGTTCCCAGTCGTAGCCGAACAGCATGTCGAAGTAGCCCATGTCCCACTGTGTGGGGTTGGGTTTCCATGCGCCTTCAATGCCGCTGGTGGTGGTGTGCACCCCTTTGCCAGTACCAAATTGATTCGTCCAGCCGAGGCCCTGCTCCTCGATGTCTGCGCCCTCGGGCTCAGGCCCGACCAGCTTGGGATCGCCCGCCCCGTGCGCCTTACCAAACGTGTGGCCCCCGGCGACCAGCGCCACCGTTTCTTCGTCGTTCATGGCCATGCGGGCGAAGGTTTCGCGCACATCGCGGCCGGAGGCGACTGGGTCGGGCTTGCCATCTGGCCCTTCCGGGTTGACGTAGATCAGGCCCATTTGCACCGCAGCCAATGGCTGATCGAGCTGCCGGTCGCCCCGGTAGCGGCCACCCGGTTGGTCGCTGGTGGCGAGCCAGGTGGTTTCGGGGCCCCAGTACACGTCTTCTTCTGGCGCCCAGATGTCCGGGCGGCCGCCACCGAAGCCGAAAGTTTTGAAGCCCATGGAGTCCATCGCGACGTTGCCTGCCAAGACCAGCAGGTCCGCCCAGGACAGCTTGCGACCGTACTTTTGCTTGATGGGCCACAGCAGGCGTCGGGCCTTGTCGAGGTTGCCGTTGTCGGGCCAGCTGTTCAGCGGGGCGAAGCGCTGGTTCCCGGTACCAGCCCCACCGCGACCGTCCTGGACGCGGTAGGTGCCTGCGGCGTGCCAGGTCATGCGGACGAACAGACCGCCGTAGTGGCCCCAGTCGGCGGGCCACCAGTCCTGGGAATCGGTCATCAGGGCTCGCAGGTCCGCCACCACCGCGTCCAGGTCCAGCGTCCTGAATTCTTTGGCGTAGTCAAAGTCGGCCCCCATCGGGTCAGACGCTGGTCCGTGCTGGTGCAAGATGCTGAGGTTGAGTTGCTGGGGCCACCAGTCGGCGTTGGTGCGGGTACCGGCCAAGGCATGGGGAGCGGTGTGGGCACCGAAAGGGCATTTGGTTTCTGACATGGTGTGGATCTCCTTGGGGTAATAGGGCGACATCGCGTTGGTCTGTTCAGCGGGTGGCTTGGCTGGGCGTGTGGAGGGCGATGTGCCCTTCATTCAACGCTCATGCAAGGTCCGCACACTCAGCGCCAGCGCAGTGTCGTGGGTGCCTTGTCACAGGCAGTACGATGAATGGTAAGGAGCACCGGCCAGACCGTAAAGGCAATTGAACGTATGCGACCCATAGTTTTTAGTAATCAACCCGGAGGCGCCATGAGCCGATACACCTTCCCCGACCTCAACACCCTGCCCGACGACCTGCGCGCCAAGGTGTTGGCCGTGCAAGAAAAAGCGGGCTTTGTGCCCAACGTGTTCCTGGCACTGGCGCGGCGACCAGCCGAGTGGCGCGCTTTCTTCGCGTACCACGACGCGCTGATGGACCCCGAGAGCGTGGGCCGTACCAGCGCCCTGACAAAAGGCGACCGCGAAATGATCGTCACCGCCACCAGCGCGGCCAACCAGTGCTTGTACTGCGTGGTGGCCCACGGCGCGCTGCTGCGGATCTACGAAAAAAAGCCGCTGGTGGCCGACCAGGTGGCGGTGAACCACCACAAGGCCGACATCAGCCCGAGACAAAAGGCCATGCTGGACTTTGCGATGAAGGTCTGCCGTGCCTCCCACGAGGTGGGCGACGCCGACATCGACGCGCTGCACGCCCACGGCTTCAACGATGAAGACGCCTGGGACATCGCGGCGATCACCGCGTTTTTTGGTTTGTCCAACCGCATGGCCAGCTTCAGCGGCATGCAGCCGAACCCAGAGTTCTATTTGATGGGCCGCGTGCCCAAGCAAAAATAAGACCATCAGCGCCACTGGTGTCCGACCACCGGCTCCAAATGCCCAACCCCATCGTTTGACCCCCATGATGCACCTTGAGCGGCACCACCGCGCCCGCATTGGCTGGTTGCGCGCCGCCGTGTTGGGCGCCAACGACGGCCTGATCTCCACCAGCAGTTTGGTGGTGGGCGTGGTCGCCGCGCAAGCTGCCCGCGAGCCCGCGCTGGCCGCAGCGGTGGCCGGGCTGGTGGCGGGCGCTTTGTCCATGGCAGCGGGCGAGTACGTGTCGGTCAGCTCACAAGCCGACACCGAGGCCGCCGACCTCGACCGCGAGCGGCGCGAACTTGCTGCCAACCCGGACCACGAGCACACCGAACTCGCCGCGATCTACCAAGCACGCGGCCTGTCGGCCGACCTGGCTCACCAAGTGGCGGCGCAGTTGATGGCGCACGACGCGCTGGGCGCCCACGCCCGCGACGAACTGGAAATGTCCCACCTGACCAATGCCCAGCCGCTGCAGGCTGCCCTGGCCTCGGCACTGGCTTTCTCGGTCGGTGCCTTGCCGCCGGTGGCGCTCACATGGTGGGTGCCACTGGCGCATCTCAATACCGTGCTGGTGGCGGGCACGCTGGTGTTGCTCGCGGGTCTGGGGGCGGTGGCGGCGCGCCTGGGAGGGGCGCCAATGGGGCGGGCCATGTGGCGCGTGACCTTTTGGGGGGCGCTGGCCATGGGGTGCAGCGCGCTGGTGGGCCAGTGGTTCGGTGCGGTGGCCTGACAACACCATGGCCGACGCCACAATGGCGCCAGCAAACCCAACGCTCTTTTTTATGTAGCGCGACCGCCAGAATCGGCATGGGCTGGCTGACGTTTTAGCCCCAAGTCAGGCCCTGGACCAAGCCTGGGTACCAAAAACACGCTTTTCAGACCACCTTGGCACGCAGCCAGCCCGGCAGCGCCGTGGCCTTTTGCTTGGGAAAGTCCACCCAGATCGTGGTGGCGCCGCCTTCGGCATGCACCACCCCAGGCAGGTCGGTGCGTTCCAGGGTGCACCAGGTCTCGAACGTGGTGCGCCCAGGGTCGCTGGCGTACATACGGGCCAGCACATCGCCCGGGTATTCCAACTGTTTGTAGAAATTGCAGAACGCGTTCACGATCACCGGCCCCTCGCCTTGCGGGTTGGCGGGCGCCCCGATCGCGCGGAACCACTCGATGCGTATGGTTTCGAGGTAGCGGAAGTACGTGGTGTTGTTGACGTGGTTCATCGCGTCCATGTCGCCCCAGCGGATGGGGATCACCATCTCATGCACCAACCGCTTGCGCTCTGGCAACACGAACTTCACCGACCGCTCCCGTCAGGCCGCGCCGAAGCCGTCATCGGCGGCGATCACCGCACCGTTGACGAAGTGGCTTTCGTTGCTGGCCAGCATGACCAGGATCGCGTCGAGGTCGCTGGCTTTGCCCACTCGCTTGCGCGGCAGCATCTGCACCAGCTTCTGTCCCTGCTCGGTTTGCCAGTGGTGGTGGTTGATCTCGGTGTCGATGTAACCGGGGCAGATCGCGTTCACATTGATGCCGAACTTGCCCCACTCCAACGCCATGGCCTTGGTCATCTGAACCACAGCCGCCTTGCTCATGCAATACACGCCGATTTGCGGCAACACCCGCAGACCGGCCATGCTGGCGATGTTGACGATGCGACCGCCGGTGTAAGTGCCCGGTGCTGCACCACGGGCGCGCGCCAGCATGCGCTTGCCCACCTCTTGCGCCACAAAGAACGCGCCCTTGACGTTGGTGTTGAAGATGAAGTCGTAGTCGTCTTGCTGAACGTCCTGCAAGCGCTGGGTGGTGCTGACGCCAGAGTTGTTGATCAGGATGTCGATGGAGCCCACCTCGGTCTCGGCGTGCGCCACCGCCGAACGGATGCTGTCCTGGTCGGTCACGTCGAGCTCCAGCACATGGGCGTCCCCGCCCTCGCCTTCGATCTCGGCGCGCAGGTCCTTGAGCTTGTCCACCCGGCGGCTGGCCAACACGACCGCCGCCCCCGCCCGCGCCAGCGTCCGCGCAAACTGCGCCCCCAGACCGCCCGAAGCGCCGGTGACAAAGGCCACGCGGCCCGACAAATCCAGGGTGTATGCCATTTAGAGCGTCTCCACAAAACAAAACAAAGTGCCGCGGTCGGTCCGCACGCAGCGAATAAAATCGCGGCGCTAGCGAGCCACTTTTGACCATTATCCAGTGAGAGAACGCATGACGAACCAAGAAATACTGGCCCAATTCGGCCCACGCGAATCCATGGAGTACGACGTGGTCGTGGTCGGCGGCGGACCGGGTGGTTTGGCCACCGCCATCCGGCTCAAGCAGCTCGCGGCCGAAAAAGGCACCGATGTGTCGGTCGTGGTGCTGGAAAAGGGGTCCGAGCCCGGCGCTCACATCCTGAGTGGCGCGATCATGGACCCGCGCGCACTGACCGAGTTGTTCCCCGACTGGAAAGAACGCGGCGCGCCCCTCAACCAGCCGGTCACCGACGACGCCTACATCTTTTTGAGCGAGCGGTCGGGCTTTCGGGTGCCCAACGCCGTTTTGCCGCCATTTGCCGACAACCACGGCAACTACATCATCAGCCTGGGAGCGCTGACCAAGTGGCTGGGCGAACAGGCCGAAGCCCTGGGCGTGGAAATCTTCCCCGGCTTCACCGCCGCAGAGGTGCTTTACAACGACAACGGCTCGGTCAAAGGTGTGGCCACCGGCAACCTGGGCATCAACAAGGAAGGCGAGCCAACGGACAACTTCCAGCTCGGCATGGCGCTGCTGGGCAAATACACCGTGTTCGCTGAGGGCGCGCGCGGCCACTTGGGCAAGCAGTTGATCGCCAAGTACAAACTGGATGAAGGCAAAGACCCGCAAAGCTGGGGTATTGGCATTAAGGAGCTGTGGGAGATTGACCCGAGCCGCCACCAGCCCGGTTTTGTGATGCACACCGCCGGCTGGCCCATGGACAGCAAGACCTACGGCGGCGCATTCCTCTATCACCTGGAAGGCAACAAGGTCGCACTCGGCTTTGTCACCGGTCTGGGGTACGAGAACCCCTACCTCAGCCCCTTCGAGGAATTGCAGCGCTGGAAAACCCACCCCAACGTGCGTTGGTACTTCGAAAACGACCGCGGCGAAGTCACTGCCAAGCGCCTGTCGTACGGTGCACGGGCCATCAACGCCAGCGGCCTCAATTCGTTGCCCAAAACCGTGTTCCCAGGCGGTGCACTGGTGGGTTGCAATGCGGGCTACCTCAACGTGAGCCGCATCAAGGGCAGCCACGCCGCCATCAAAACCGGCATGCTGGCGGCTGAAGCCGCCTACGACGCTGTGGTGGCAGGGCGCCAACACGACGAGCTCAGTGCCTACCCGGACGCGTTCGAACGCAGCTGGCTGCACACCGAATTGAAAAAAGACCGAAACTTCAAGAACTGGTTCAAGCATGGCCTGACGGTGGGCACCGTGATGAACGGCTTTGAACAGTTCGTACTGCGCGGGCACATTCCCTGGACCTTGCGCCGCACCAAGCCCGACCACGCCTACCTCAAGCCAGCGGCCGAGTGCCAACCCATCGTCTACCCCAAGCCAGATGGCAAACTGACCTTTGACAGGTTGTCCAGCGTGTTCATCAGCAACACCAACCACGAAGAACACCAGCCGGCCCACCTCACGCTCAAAGACGCGTCGGTGCCAGTCGCCATCAACCTGGCCAAGTACGCGGGACCAGAGTCGCGTTATTGCCCAGCGGGTGTCTACGAGTACGTGAAAAACGCCGACAACACCGACCGCCTGCAGATCAACGCGCAAAACTGTGTGCACTGCAAAACCTGCGACATCAAAGACCCGACGCAAAACATCGTCTGGGTCACGCCCGAAGGGGGCGGTGGCCCCAACTACGCCGGCATGTGAGGGCCGTGGGATGAGTGCGCAGGGCTGGCTTTGAAAATCAACCCCGACGCACTCGCCAAAATAGCCGCCCTGCAAGCGGCACAGGCGGTTGACCGGGTGCTGGGTGACGCTGGCAAAACCGGAGCGGCGCCACTGCCCGGTGCGCTTGCCCCGGTACCGGTTGGGCCAGCGGGCCCGACCGGGCGAATGCCATCGCCGGTCCCTCCCGGCACCACCACCTCGGTGACCTTGTCGCGCACCGCGCAACAGCTCAACGGCCCACCCCCGCCAGCGACCCTGCAATGGGTGCACGACGTGGTGGAAGCCCTCACTGGACTCAAACTGCCACCGGCCACGCCCCGCCACGGCGACACCGCTTTCCGTACCGCGCCGCCTCTGACGCCAACGCCTCCTGGGCAGACGGCGACCGCATCGACATCGCCTCGCCCTTCAACTGCCCCAACCCCTGCCGACGTTGCGCCAACGGCTGGCCAGCATGTGCCCGGCCCCTTCAGTGGCACATCCGCTGGAACCGCCGCAAGTGCCACTGTGCAGGGCACACCAGCGAGCGACGCTGCGCTGTTCACGGCGCAAGGCACGGTCTACACCGACGACGGGCTCGGCTTGCCGTTCAGCTTGCAGTTGTTCGCCGACTGTGGCCCCCACGGCAGCGACCCATCACCGGTGGTGCCGCCGGTGCTGGCCCGCATGCTGGCCAGCCACCCGCCAATGCCCCCCTTGGCCCTGCGTTTTTTGGCCCCGCCCGAGCAGCTGCGGTCATCGGTGTTCGAGTTTCAGGTGGAGCCCTCGCTGAACGACCGCACCAACTCACTGCCAGGACCCATGGCCGGTGTGCGCCTGCTCGGCTTGCTGGTGCTGGGCCCCCAGGTCGAAGCGGTCTACAACATGCACGTCGCGCTGGCGGCACCACCCGACCCCGCCACCGTGCTGGCCGCCATGGGCTTTGTGCCAGGCAAACCGCCCACAGGCAAAGGGGTCTGGGACAGCGCCAGCGACGGGCTGGTCTGCGACGAGCCGCGCTGCCCGCACCAGGGCGAACGCGCCTGCCCACAGCTCCACTGCTTGCGGCACCAGACCGTGGGCGCCTCGCCCGCACAGTGACCCCGCCCCTGACGCTCGGCCCCGCCGGACGATGAACCCAGCCAGCGAGTGCGGGCAGAATCGACGGACGAATATTTTTGGTGGGCCTTTCAGCGCGGCACATCCCGCCACCCGGCCAAGACTGCGCCCACTGTGAACAACACCGCATTCATTTGGAGAGAGCAATGAGCTTGAAATACACATCGGACCACGTGTGGCTACTCGTGAACGGCGACGACGCCACCGTGGGCATCACCCACCACGCGCAAGACGTGCTGGGCGACGTGGTCTTTGTGGACCTGCCCGAGGTGGGCAAAGCCTTGGCCCAAAAAGACGTGGCTGGGGTGGTGGAGTCGGTCAAAGCTGCCGCCGACGTGTTCATGCCCGTTGACGGGATCGTCACTGAAGTGAACGAGGCACTTCGCGCCGACCCTTCGCTGGCCAACACCGACCCGCTCGCCAGCGGATGGTTTTTCAAGGTCCGGCTGAGTCAACTGGACCAGCTGGCAGAATTGATGGACGAGACCAGCTACGCCAGCTTCGCCGCCAGCGCGTGACCTGGACCGTTCGCCGCGCCGATCTGCGCCAGCCGGGCGACCGCGCCGCGCTGCTGCACCTGCTGGACCAATACGCCCAAGACCCGATGGGTGGAGGAACCGCTCTGCCGTCCGAGGTGCGGGCGCGCCTGTGCGACGACCTGGCCCGGCTGCCCGGCGCGGTCAGCTTTCTGGCGTGGCGCGGGCAGACGCCCATCGGCCTGCTCAACGCCCTGACCGGTTACTCCACCTTCAAGGCGCAGCCGCTGCTGAACGTGCACGACATCGCGGTGGACCCAGACCACCGCCGACAAGGCGTGGGACAGGCGTTGCTGGGGGCGGCCGAGCGGCACGCGCGAGACACCGGCTGCTGCAAGCTCACGCTGGAGGTGCTGAGTGGCAACACCCACGCCCAGCGCAGCTACCAACGGTTTGGTTTTATGCCCTACGAGTTGGACCCGTCGGTGGGCCAGGCGGTGCTGCTGCAAAAGTGGCTGACGCCCGACTAGCCCAGCACCAGCGAATCCATCGCCAACACCCCGTACATCACCTCGCGCGTCACATAACGCACTGGCACGGGGCCACCCAAGCCCCAGCCTGCAGCGCCCAAGCCAAAAAACAGCGGCAGGAAATGGTCGTCGCTTGGGTGGGCCCGCATGGCATGTGGCGCTTGAGCGCGGTAATCCAACAGGGCGGCCAGGTCTTGCCGTTCGATCGCCAATTCGACCCAGCGGGCGAATGCACCGATGTAGTCGGCGGCTGGGCTGTCGATCGGCGGGATGCCGCGAAAAAACTCGCCCAGGTTGTGCGTCATGCTGCCGGTGCCCATCAGCAGCACCCCTTGGGAACGCAAGTCCGAAAGCGCCCGGCCAATGGCCAAAACCTCGGCTGGCCCCGCTGCCTGTGGCAACGCCACCTGAACCACTGGCAGGTCAGCGCGGGGGAACAGGTGCATCAGCGGCACCCACGCCCCGTGGTCGAAAGGCCGCTCGGCATCGGTGCCCGTCGCGATGCCGGCCCGCTGCAAGGCCCGCACCACCGCCTGTGCCAGCGCCGGGTCACCGGGCGCCGGGTACTGCAGCATGTACAGGCTCGGCGGAAATCCGCCAAAGTCGTGCCAGGTCGCGGGCGCCGCACCGGTCATGACCACTGCTTCAGGCGCCATCCAGTGGGGCGACATCACCACCACGCCGCGCAAGCCGCCACCGCTCAGGACCTCGGCCCCCCAGCGCGTCAGCGCAGGTCCGCTGGCGCCAGCGTCCACCGCGAACAGCGGTGCGCCATGTGAAATGAACAGGCTGGGCAGGGTGCTGGTGGAGGCCATGGCGTGTCTTAAAATGGAAAGTTCGATTCTTATCCAACACCGCTAGGGAGACTCTATGCACCGCTTTGCTTCCGTGCCCCGCACATCAACCGTCGGGTGGCTGGCCGTGGCCCTGCTGGCCTGCAGCACCGCCTGGGCAGGCCCTTTTGATGACATCGAAGCCCGCCGCGCGATCGTGGAATTGCGCAAGCGGGTCGAACAGACGGACGCCGCGAACACCCGCGTGCTGGGCGAGTTGCAAAAGAGCCGCGAAGAAAGCGCCAAGTTCCAGGGTCAGGCCCTGGACTTTGAAAGCCAGTTGTCGGCGGTACGGGCCGAACTGGCCAAGGTCAAAGCCCAAAACGACGCGGCCATGAAAGAATTGGCCGAGGCGCTGAAGCAGCAGCGCACCACGGCCCAAACCACCGATGAGCGCCTGAAAAAGCTGGAGCCGCTCAAAGTCGCTGTCGATGGCCAGGAGTTCGTCGCCGAAAACGACGAGCGGCGCGAGTACGAGTCCGCTTTTGCCGCGTTCCGCGCCAATGATTTCGCCGGTGCCCAACAAGGGTTTGCCGACCTGTTGCGCCGTTACCCCCAGAGCGGCTACGCACCCTCTGCCATGTTCTGGCAGGGCAACGCGCTGTTCGGCCTGCAAAAGTGCAAAGAAGCCCTTGTGCCGCTGCGCGCCATGTTGGCGGCTGCCCCCTCCCACGCGCGCGTGCCCGAGGCCAAGCTGTCCATTGGCAACTGCGAGATCGACCTCAACGAGACCGACAACGCCAAGAAAACGCTGGAAGACCTGATCCGCAAGCACCCCCGCACCGACGCCGCCGCGGCTGCGCGCGACCGCCTGCGCACCCTGACCGCCCAAAAGTGAGCCGCGTCGCACAAGCCTTCATTCCGAAGGTTTGTGCACGGGCCACACCGTGCTCGGCCCGCTGCACAAGGCGGTTGGGATGAGACTGGTGCCATTTGCACAGGGGGCCACGCTGCCCCCTTTTACTTTCTCTTGACAGATCAACTGCGTCTCTGAACCACGGCGCTCTGGGTCAGGCTTGAGCAACGTTCCCGATCCCGCCTGCCTCAAAACGCACGCCAATTCAAGCAGACCCGAGCCGCGTCCGCCGACCCACCGCCAGAGCAGCGATCACGCTGAGCGCCAGCATGGCACCCGCGCCCACCAAGGTGGCCTGGTACCAGCCCCGATCCATCAACACGCCAAAGACCAGGGGTGACACGGCGAACCCCAGGTCCAACCCCGAATAGACCAGACCGTAGACCCGCCCGGTGGCGCCAGGCGGGGTGGCCTTTCTGATCATCATGTCGCGAGACGGTCCGCCAATCCCCACGGCAAAGCCGGTGGCTGCGAGCACCCCCATGGTGACTTCACCGCCCAGCCAGGTGGTGCCGCACAAGGCCAAGAGCACCGCACCAGCACACATGCAAAGGGCCACCACCCGGTCGCTGTGCTGGGTGTGCACCGCGACCCACCCGCCCAGCAGCATGCCCAGCGCACCGGCCAGCATGTAGCCGGTGAGCGTGAGCGTTGCGGCCTCGAACCCCACCCCGTGCAGCGCCTGCAAGATGGACACCGCGAAGCTCTGTACCACCGCCAGGGTCATGGTGGACAAAAAGAAAAAGCCGAAACACCACCACACCACGGGGCTGCGCAGAAAGTCCACGCCGCTGTCACCCCGGGCAGGCCGCGTGATCGGTCCAGACCGGGTCTGCAATGGGTCGCGCTGCCACAGCAGCAACAGCAGCACCGCCGTATACAGCCCGGCCGCCACGGCGTAAGCGGTGCGCCAATGGCTCAGCGCAGAGACCCCTGCAAAGAACACCGGGGCCAAGGCCCATCCCAGGTTGCCCGTCAGGCCGTGGGCGCTGAACGCGTAGCCCAGCCGGGCGGGTGACACCCGCTGGTTCAAGATGGTGAAGTCGGCCGGGTGAAGTGGCGCATTGCCCAGGCCCGCCAGCACCGCCACCAGCACCAAACCTCCGTAGCCGGTGGCCAAAGCCCCAGCCAGGCATGCCGACATGAACAGCCCCATGGACACCACCAACACGGGGCGCGCGCCGAAGCGGTCCACCGCGAAACCCGACACCGCCTGCCCCGTGCCAGATATGACGAAAAACACCGTCATCAGCAGGCCCAGTTGCGAAAAGCCCAGTCCGAACTCCGTCATGAACACCGGAAACAACAGGGGCAACAGCAGGTGGGCAAAGTGCGAGCTGGCGTGGGCCACACCCACCAGGCCGATCACCAGAGCGTCGCGCCGCAACGGCACGGCTGGCGCGACACCCGTGGCCAAGGGGGACGAACCGGAAGGACCCATGGTCGGCATGTTACGGCCTCGGAACAGGCGCGACTTCAAGCCTGCAAATTGCTGCTATTTCGATAGCAAAAGTACCCGGTTTTTCGGGGGCCAGGGCACGATTCACCACCCTGAATGTCCCAACACGCTCACCACACCCAAAATCGGGAAACTGAACGCCATCGGGTTGGATTGGTCGTTCTATGGGCCGTCACCCGCTCCAGGGCGCGCAGCCGTCGACCGTGCCCGGCCCTGAACAGGCACCCACCACAAAAAAGCCCCGCCAGCTCGCGCCGACGGTGCCGCACGGTGCGGACCGCGGTCAGAGGTTCTCAGACAGCTGGGCCAAGATCGCCGGGTTTTCCAGGGTGGAGGTGTCTTGCGTGATCGCTTCGCCCTTGGCGATGCCACGCAACAGGCGGCGCATGATCTTGCCAGAGCGGGTCTTGGGCAGGTTGTCGCCGAAACGGATGTCCTTGGGCTTGGCGATCGGGCCGATTTCTTTGCCGACCCAGTCGCGCAGTTCTTTGGCGATGGCTTTGGCCTCTTCACCGGTGGGTCGCGAGCGCTTGAGCACCACAAAGGCCACGATGGCTTCGCCGGTGAGGTCGTCGGGCCGGCCCACCACGGCGGCCTCGGCCACCAGATCGGACTTGGCGACTAGCGCCGACTCGATCTCCATGGTGCCCATGCGGTGGCCTGACACGTTCAGCACGTCGTCGATGCGACCGGTGATGCGAAAGTAACCGTTTTGCTCGTTGCGCACCGCGCCGTCGCCGGCAAGGTAGATGGTGCCGCCCATTTCCTCAGGGAAGTAGCTTTTCTTGAAGCGCTCTGGGTCGCCCCAGATGGTGCGGATCATCGACGGCCAAGGGCGCTTGATGACCAGATTGCCACCCGACCCGTTGGGCAGGTCTTTGCCCGTCTCGTCCACAATCGCCATCGCGATGCCAGGCAACGGCAAGGTGCATGAACCCGGAACCAGGGGCGTGGCGCCCGGCAGAGGCGTGATCATGTGGCCGCCGGTTTCGGTTTGCCAGAAGGTGTCCACAATCGGACAGCGCTCGCCACCGATGTGCTTGTAGTACCACATCCAAGCTTCAGGGTTGATCGGCTCGCCCACCGACCCCAGGATGCGCAGCGACGACAGGTCCCAGTTCTTTGGGTGCACCTTGTCGTCGCCCTCGGCGGCCTTGATCAACGAGCGGATCGCGGTGGGCGCGGTGTAGAAGGTGTTGACCTTGTGCTTTTCAATCATCTGCCAGAAGCGGCCCGCGTTGGGATAGGTGGGAACACCTTCAAACACGACTTGGGTCGCACCCACAGCCAGCGGGCCGTAGGCGATATAGCTGTGGCCAGTGATCCAGCCGATGTCGGCGGTGCACCAGTACACGTCATCGGGCCGGAGATCAAAGGTCCAGTCCATCGTCAGCTTGGCCCACAGCAAAAAGCCGCCGGTGCTGTGCTGCACCCCCTTGGGTTTACCTGTGGAGCCCGAGGTGTAGAGAATGAACAGCGGGTGCTCGGCGCCCACGAATTCGGGCTCGCTGGTGGTCGCTTGACCCTTGACCACGTCGTGCAGGAACTCGTCGCGGCCTGCCACCATGTGGCAGGCGGTGCCGGTGCGCTGGTAGACGATGACGTGCTTCACCGATTCACACCCACCCAGAGCGAATGCCTCGTCAATGATGCCTTTGAGCGGCAGCTCTTTACCGCCCCGCAGTTGGTAGCTGGCCGTGATCACAGCCACCGCGCCCGCGTCCTGAATCCGCTCTTGCACGCTCTTTGCCGAGAAACCGCCGAACACCACCGAATGGGTCGCACCGATGCGGGCGCAGGCCTGCATGGCCACCACGCCTTCCACGGTCATGGGCATGTAGATCAGGACGCGGTCGCCCTTCTTGATGCCCTTGGCGCGCAAGGCATTCGCCAGCTGGCAGACCTTGGCATGCAACTCCTTGTAAGTGACGTGTGTGACCTGGCCGTCGTCGCTTTCGAAAATGATGGCGGTTTTGGTTTCGGTGGGGGTGCCGAGGTGGCGGTCCAGGCAGTTGTAAGACGCGTTGAGTTCGCCGTCGTCGAACCATTTGTAAAACGGGGCATTGGATTCGTCCAGCACCCGGGTGAAGGGCTTCTTCCAACTCAGATGCTCTTTGGCCAGGCGCGCCCAGAAGCCATTGGGGTCGGTTTCGGCTTCGCGGCACAACGCGTGGTAGCCGTCCATGCCAGAAATGCGGGCCGCTTTGACGATCGCCTCGCTGGGAGGGAAGACGCGGTTTTCGATCAGCGTGGATTCGATGGCAGACGTCTGGGTGCCCATGTCGTTGTCTCCTGAAGGCGTTGTTGTTGCGGCGGAATGTGAGGGTTATCACTTACGCACGACTGACTTGCCGGGAGCTGACAAGGCGCCTCTTCCGGCACCGTGTACCGCGCCGTTTACTGCGCCAAACTCGTCGCCCGCTCGGTGGCCCCCTGGTCCACGTGTGTCCGCCGCCCCGCGCTGTCACAGCGCTGCGGCTCAGCATGCCTACAATCCGCCACGAATGACCGACCCGCAACCCGCCACACCGCGGGTTCCAGCACCCTACTGACCCGCCAAGCCCTCACAACACCCCACGTCACCATGTCCAAAGCCCACCCCATGCGCCCCCTGCCCAGTTTCATCTTCGCCAGCCGTTGGCTGCAATTGCCGCTGTACCTGGGCTTGATTGCCGCCCAAGGCGTGTACGTGTTCCACTTTTGGGTTGAGCTGGTCCACCTGCTGGAAGCGGTGTTCGGTAGCCAAACCGCCTTGCAGGCCCTGGTGACCAGCATTGGTTACAAAACAGATGTTCAGATCACCGCGCTGAACGAAACCATCATCATGCTGGTGGTGCTTGCGTTGATCGACGTGGTCATGATCTCCAACCTGTTGATCATGGTGATCGTTGGTGGCTACGAAACGTTTGTCAGCCGAATGAACCTGGAGAGCCACCCGGATCAGCCCGAGTGGCTGAGCCATGTGAACGCCTCGGTGCTGAAGGTCAAGCTGGCCACCGCGATCATCGGCATCAGCTCCATCCACCTGCTCAAAACTTTCATCAACGCCGCCAATTACGACGTGAAGGTGCTGATGTGGCAAACCATCATCCACGCGGTGTTTTTGTTGAGCGCGCTGGCCATCGCGCTGACCGACCGCTTGATGGCACACACACCCAGCCCCCCCGCACATTGAAGCCCCGAGGTCCGAATCGGGCTGCATAACAAACCGATGCCGCTGGGCCATTTCACGGCGGTCATGCGCTGCAGACAATGCAATGGGCCAAGCGCGTTACCGGGTGCTGGGAGCTCACCCACGTATGGACGATTGCGGTGATGTGCCAATTGCCAGCAGCCGTGAGACGGTCGGAAATGGGGAAATGTCCCCGGTGTCTGGTCGCCCCATCAAGGCGGCGTCGGAGCCTTGGGTCGACCTGAACGGCGGTGCTCGGCAAGACCCGCCGTGCCGCTTGCCGACCTGTCAAAATATCTGCCTACCGCGCATCGCCGCAAAGATGGCGGCGCTTGACCACCTTCACCCACCCCACCTCACCATGACCACGACCATCCGCCAGGCCGACCTGATCGAGTCCATTGCCGCCGCACTGCAGTACATCAGCTACTACCACCCGGCCGACTACATCGCTCACCTGGCGCGGGCCTACGAGCGCGAACAAAGCCCGGCGGCCAAAGACGCCATTGCCCAGATCTTGACCAACAGCAAAATGAGCGCCACCGGTCACCGGCCCATTTGCCAAGACACCGGCATCGTCAACGTGTTCCTCAAAATTGGCATGGATGTGCGGCTCGAGGGCTTCACTGGAAGTTTGGACGACGCCATCAACGAAGGCGTGCGCCGTGGCTACAACCACCCCGACAACACCCTGCGCGCGTCGGTCGTGGCAGACCCGCAATTCGAGCGCAAGAACACCAAAGACAACACCCCCGCAGTCATCTTCACCGAGATCGTGCCAGGCGACAAACTCGACGTCACGGTCGCAGCCAAAGGCGGCGGAAGCGAAAACAAGACCAAGTTCGTCATGCTCAACCCCAGCGACAGCCTGGTGGACTGGGTGTTGAAAACCGTGCCCCTGATGGGTGCAGGCTGGTGCCCACCGGGTATGCTCGGCATCGGTATTGGTGGCACGGCGGAAAAGGCCATGTTGATGGCCAAAGAAAGCCTGATGGACGACCTCGACATGTACGCGCTGCAGGCCAAGGCCTCGTCCGGTGCGAGGCTGGACAAGACCGAAGAGCTGCGGCTGGAACTGTATGAAAAGGTCAATGCGCTGGGCATTGGTGCCCAAGGCCTGGGTGGCCTCACCACCGTGCTGGACATCAAGATCAAGATGTACCCGACCCATGCCGCCAGTAAGCCAGTGGCCATGATCCCCAACTGCGCCGCCACACGCCACGCGCACTTCGTGATGGACGGCTCCGGCCCGGTCTACCTGGACCCGCCCAGCCTAGACCTTTGGCCCAATGTGAACTGGGCGCCCGACTACAACAAGAGCAAGAAAGTCAACCTCGACACCCTCACCAAGGCCGAGGTGGCGAGCTGGAAGCCGGGCGACACGCTGCTGCTCAACGGCAAGATGCTCACTGGGCGAGACGCCGCGCACAAACGCATCGCCGACATGCTGGCCAAGGGCGAGAAGCTGCCAGTGGACTTCACCAACCGCGTGATCTACTACGTGGGTCCAGTCGACCCGGTCAAGGGCGAGGCGGTCGGCCCAGCTGGCCCCACCACTGCGACCCGCATGGACAAGTTCACCGAAATGATGCTGGCGCAAACGGGCCTGATCGCGATGGTGGGCAAGGCCGAGCGCGGCCCGGTCGCGATCGAGGCCATCAAAAACCACCAGAGCGCCTACCTCATGGCGGTGGGCGGCGCGGCATACTTGGTGTCCAAAGCGATCAAAAGCGCCAAGGTGCTGGGCTTTGCCGACCTGGGTATGGAGGCCATTTATGAATTCGACGTGGTGGACATGCCCGTCACCGTGGCGGTGGACTCAGGCGGCACCAGTGCCCACATCACCGGCCCGGCCGAATGGCAAAAAAGAATCGCCACCGGCGAGTTCAAGAACATCGCTGTCACCGCGGGCTGAACCACCGG
This sequence comes from Comamonadaceae bacterium, assembly GCA_027490925.1. GTDB lineage: Bacteria > Pseudomonadota > Gammaproteobacteria > Burkholderiales > Burkholderiaceae_C > PCRC01. The sequence goes on along the minus strand of JAIXXF010000039.1, from coordinate 72,883 downwards.
CCGAGGTCAACGCCGTGCCTGCGTTTGGTACCTATGTGTCGATCAGCCCGGTGTCTGAACAGCGCCGCCCTGCACACGTGACCTGGCGGCGTGTGGTGCCAGCCCGCCTGACCCCACACAAAGCGGATGGGTCCTGACCCCGTGGTTGTTCAGACCGCCCACCGTGCCGACAGCGCTGCCCCACCCCATGCCTCTGGACCGGTAGGGGTGTTCGACAGCGGGGTTGGTGGTCTGAGCATCCTGCGCGCCCTGCGCGCCGAGCTGCCCCATGAAGACTTTGTGTACCTGGCCGACAGCGGCCATGCGCCCTACGGCGAGCGCGATCCAGCGCATGTGGTGACCCGGTCGCGCGCCATGGCCCAGCAGCTGGTGGCCCGCCACCGTGCCAAGGCCCTGGTGGTGGCCTGCAACACCGCCACCGCCGCCGCCATCGACCTGCTGCGCGCGGAATTCCCAGCGTTGCCCATTGTGGGGGTGGAGCCTGCACTCAAGCCTGCCGTGGCGCTGAGCCGGACACGGCACATCGGCGTGATGGCGACCCGCGGCACGCTGGGCAGCGCCAAGTTCCAGGCGCTGCTCGCCTCGCTCACGCCCCAGGCGAACTTCACTTTGCAAGCGTGCGACGGTCTGGCGGACGCGATCGAGCGGTTCGACACTCCTAAAATTGAAGCACTGTGCCTTGAATACACGAGGGCTACCGGATTTTTCGGTCAAGAAATCGGCGACATTGACACCTTGGTACTGGGTTGCACCCACTACGCGTTCGCCGAGGGTGTTCTGCGCGATCTGCTCGGTCCGACCGTGCGACTGATCGAAACGGGCCTGCCTGTGGCCCAGCACACCCGGCGGGTGCTGGCCCAGTCTGGCTTGCTGCGGAGCACGCTTCCCGGTGGCACCATGCCACCCGGCGGCCGCACCAGCGCCTGGTCTACTGGCGACCCGGGCGATCTGCGACAAGCCTTGGTGCGTTGGCTGGGGAGCCACACCGAAGTGGGTGCGGCCCACTGAGCCCGTCCACCCCGGCGGAATTCACTTCACCAGCAGCACAGGCACGTCGCTCTCGGCCACCACCCGCTGGGCCACACTGCCCATCACCGCCGCGCCCAGCCAGCTGTGCCCGTGGGTGCCCATGACCACCAGATCGGCCCGCTCCTCGCGGGCGATGCGCACGATCTCTTTGGCGGGTGCACCCACCAGCGGCTCGCACCGGTACCGCCAGCCATGGCGGTCCAGAAAGCGCCGGATCGGCCTGAGCACTTTCTCACTTTCTTCCGCATAGAAGGCCAACGCATCGGCCTTGCCCAAAGTGCGTTTGATGGGGTCTGGCAGCGGCGGCTGCACATGGACCACCACCGCCTCTGTATCGTGGGCCCACCCTGCCTGGTGGGTCACCAGGTGGGCCAAAGCCTTTTTGGTGAAGGAACTGCCATCGGCCGCAAACACGATCTTCATGGCGCTCTCCGGAGCGGTGGGCACACCCGAAACCCCGAACCAGCGCCCCAGGCGCCCACACCCCCCGAGTGTGCGCCTCCCTCGCCCGCTTGTGGCGCTTTTGTGCTGCCTCAGAACGGGCTTTAGGGGCCATTTGTTGGCACCATTCGCGTCAAGTGTGCAGCCCGTCACACCGTATACAGTTGCTGCTGTCATCGTTCGCCTTGGAAACGCCATGAACTGGTTTTTGATCGCCCTTCGACAGTACGCCACGTTCAGCGGCCGAGCCCGCCGCAAGGAGTACTGGTTCTTCTTTTTGATCTACCTGCTGATCTTCATCGGGCTGGGTCTGCTGGACCGCCTGCTGGGCATGGATCTGCTGGGTAAATTGTTCGTGCTCGCCATGCTGCTGCCCAGCGTGGCCGTGGGCGTGCGCCGCCTTCACGATACCGGCCGCACGGGCTGGTGGCTGCTGATCGGTCTGGTGCCGATCTTGGGGCTGCTGCTGATTTACTTCGCCGTGCTGGACAGTGACCCCGGGACCAACGCGTACGGCCCCAGCCCCAAAAACGACGTGCGCCCTGGCGTCTGAAGCCCTGCGCCTGAATGTTGTTCCTAATGTCCCAAGCCCCTGCCCGTTCCCACCGCCGCGCGCGGTCCCTGGCCCGCCGAGTGCTGGGGGTGTTTTTCATGTTGGCCGGAGCCAACCATTTCCTCAACACCGCGTTTTACGTGGCGATCATGCCGCCTTGGCTGCCCTGGCACTTGGAACTGGTGTGGCTCAGCGGTGTGGCCGAGGTGGCCCTGGGGGCGATGGTGCTCTTTCGTCGCACACAAGTCTGGGGCGGCTGGGGGCTGATGGCGCTGTGCCTGGCGGTGTTCCCTGCCAACCTGCACATGGCACTCAACCCGGCGCTGTTCCCGCAATTTCCGGCGCTGCTGCTGTGGCTGCGGCTGCCCCTGCAGGCCGCTGCCCTGGCCTGGATTTGGTGGAGCACGCTCAGCGCTGTGGCCCGCCCCAACCGTTTCGCTGACAGGAACCTCTGATGATCACCGTCCACCACCTCAACAACTCCCGTTCGCAGCGCGTGCTCTGGCTCCTGGAAGAGCTGGACTTGCCGTACACGGTGAAACGCTACGAACGCCACGCCAAAACCATGCTGGCGCCGCCCGAACTCAGAGCGGTGCACCCCCTGGGCAAATCACCGGTCATCACCGACGGCGAGCACACCGTGGCCGAGTCGGGCGCGATCGTCGAGTACCTGGTCAACCGGCACGGCGGGGGCCGCCTGGCGCCTGCACCCGGAACGCCCGAGCACCTGCGCTACACCTATTGGCTGCACTACGCCGAAGGGTCGGCCATGCCTCCCCTGCTGCTCAAGCTTGTGTTCGACACCATTGAGACCGCACCCATGCCGTTTTTTATTCGCCCCATCGCCAAAGCAATCTCTGCCCAAGCGAAGTCACAGTTCATCTTGCCGCAAATCAAGCAGCACCTGGACTTCATGGAGGCTGAACTGGCCCAGCGCGACTGGTTCGCCGGGCCAGCCTTCAGCGCCGCCGACATTCAGTTGAGCTTCCCGCTGGAAGCGGCCGCCGCCCGTGCCAACCTGAAACATGGCCGCCCGCGGTTGGCCGATTGGCTGGCCCGCGTCAGTGCCCGTCCGGCGTACCAGCGTGCGCTGGCGGCAGGCGGCCCCTACGACTACGCCGCCGGCTGAAAGCGGTCGAACCGGCGTGGACCCCCCGCCCGCACAGCGCGGGATCCCTGGGCCCGCCGACGTTGGCTGTGCGCAGAACAAGGCTGGGCTTGAAGGCAACCCAAAAATCGACCCACAAGCGGCAGACCACCGGCAACAGACGACTTCACCGATGCTTTATGGCCTGAGGCCCCGCTGCGCCAATGCTGGTTGCTATCTTTTTTGACGACTCACCGCACTGAAGGTGCAGCAGGTGGCTGTGTCACCGGCTCACGCTCGGCACTGGCCGTGCGCCAACCGCCACCCAGCGCCCGGTACAGCGCGACCTGGTTTTGCATCTGTAGCAAACGCGTTTGCAACACCGTCAGGCGAATCGCCAGCAGCGAGCGTTGTGCGTCCAGGGCATCCAAGAAGCTTGCGACGCCATGGCGGTAACGCAATTCGGCCAGTTGGTAGCGTGCCGCCTCGGCCTTGGCCTGGGCCGTTTGCGCGCGGACTTGCGCCTCCAATGCAGTACGGCCCCCCAACGCGTCGGCCACCTCGCGGAACGCGGTTTGGATGGCTTTGTCGTACTGAGCCACCGCGATGTCTTTGTTCACCTCGGCCACCGCCAAGTTGGCGCGGTTGCGGCCCGCATCGAACAGAGGCAGCGTCAACTGTGGGGCGAACGTCCAGCCAAAAGTGCCCGCGTTGAAAAGGCCCGCGAGCTCGTTGCTGGTGCTGCCGTAGGCCGTTGTCAGGGCGATGCGCGGGAAGAACGCGGCCCGCGCGGCGCCGATGTTCGCGTTGGCGGCCCGCAACTGCTGCTCGGCCGCACGGATGTCGGGCCGTTGCGTCAAGAGCTCTGACGGCAAGCCTGCAGGCAGCTCAGCCATCCACACCGCCCCTTCAAGCGACTGTGTGGCCGACCCCGTGGCCGCCTGGGTGGACATCTGCACCGACACTGCCTCGGGCGGCTCGCCGGGCAACAGCCCAGCAGGCAAGGGTTGTCCCACCAGCAGGGTGAGCGCATTGACGTCCAGTACCCTTTGCCGTGTGAGCTGGGCCAAAGCCGCACGGGCGGCTTCGGTGAGCGACTGCGCCGCGTGGAGGTCCAGCTCGGACGCAATGCCGTGGTTCACCCGCAGTTGGATCAAACGCAGCGACGCTTCCCGAGTGTCCAGCGTTTGGCGCAACACGTCGGTCTGCGCCGCGTCGCCCAACACATTCAGGTAGGCGTTGGCCACCGCAGCGACCAAACCGATCTGTACGGCCTTGCGGCTTTCCTCGGTCGCCAGGTATTGCGACAACGCCACCTCTTTCAGGCTGGCCACACGACCGAACAAATCCAACTCATAGGCCGACGCCACCAAGCCCACGTTGTAGGAGGTCACTGTGGTATTCGCCGTGCCAGCTGTGTCGCTGTTCGTGCTGCTGGCGCGCGGCGCCACCGGTGCGCGAGACCCGCTGGCTCCCAAGCTGAGCGCAGGGAACTGGTCGGCCTGACGGACCTGGAACTGCGCCCGCGCCTGCTCGATGTTCAGCACCGCAAGTCGGAGGTCGCGGTTGTTCGCCAAGGCTAGGTCAATCAAGCGCCGAAGCGCCGGATCGGTGAAAAAGTCCTGCCACGCAAGGTCGGCCACCGGCTGCGCCGAGGCCGTGGCCGCCGCGATGGAGTAGGCCGGGGCCACCGGCATGTCGGGTCGCTGGTGGTCGGGCATGAGTGCACATGCCCCCAACAGCGATGTGGCCACTGCGGCGAGACCGCCCCTGGTCAAGGCCCCGCCACGGGCCGCGAAAGTGAACGGGCGCTCAGACATGCGCGGCTCCTTCTGGTGGTGGAGTCTCGCCGGGGTCCACCGGCGCTCGCCCTTTGAAAATACGGCGCACAACGACAAAAAACAGCGGCACGAAGAACACCGCCAAGACGGTGGCGGTGACCATGCCGCCCATCACGCCGGTGCCGATCGCACGCTGGCTGGCCGACCCTGCACCGCTGGCCAGCACCAACGGCAGCACCCCCAGGATGAACGCCAGCGAGGTCATTAAGATGGGGCGGAAGCGCAGGTGTGCCGCTTCCAGCACCGCCGGGACCAAACCCTTTCCGCTTTCTTGCAGTTCCTTGGCGAACTCGATGATCAGCACCGCGTTCTTCGCCGCCAGACCGATGATGGTGATCAGGCCGACCTTGAAATACACATCGTTCTCCAGCCCCCTGAAGTGGGCGCCCAACAGCACGCCCAGCACACCCAGCGGCACCACCAAGACCACCGCCAGCGGGATGGTCCAACTCTCATAGAGCGCCGCCAAGCACAAGAACACCGCCAGCAGCGAAAAACCGAACAAGATGAACGCCGTGGCGCCGGAGAGCTTCTCCTCGCGCGTCTGACCGGTCCATTCGTAAGCAAAGCCGGGTGGCAGTTGCGCCGCCAGGCGCTCCATTTCGGCGATGGCCGCCCCACTGCTCACGCCTTTGGCCGGTTCGCCTGCGATGCGCATGGTCGGGTAGCCGTTGTAACGCACGGTTTGCATCGGGCCGGTCACCCACTCGGTGCTCGCAAAGGCGGACAGCGGCACCGGTTGCCCGACCGTATTCAGCGCGTGGATGCGCAGCAGGTCGTCGGGCTGCATCCGGTACGGTGCGTCGGCCTGCACCACCACCCGCTGCAGGCGACCTGCATTGGGGAAATCATTCACGTAGGCCGACCCCAGGGCGGTGGACAGTGCCGCGTTGATGGCGCTGAACGGCACGCCGAGCGCGCTGGCTTTCTCACGGTCGATGTTCAGCCGCAGCTGGGCAGCGTCCTCCAAACCATCTGGCCGAACCGCCGTCAGCAGCGGGCTTTTGGCCGCCATGCCCAGCAACTGGTTGCGCGCGGCGAGCAGCGCCTCGCGACCGTTGCCGCCCCGGTCTTGCAAACGGAACGCGAAGCCGTTGGCCCGACCCAGTTCAGGGATCGGCGGCGGGCTGACCGGGAAGATGAACGCATCCCGAATGCCGCCCAGGGCACCAAAAGCCCGGCCGACCAACGACTGCGCACTGTTCTCAGGGCCTGGGCGCTGGTCCCAGTCTTTGAGCGTCACAAAGCCCAGCGCTGCGTTCTGGCCAGTGCCTGCGAAGCTGAAACCCAGCACACTCACAATGCTTTGCACCTGGGGCTGCTGCAGCATGTAGTCTTCCACCTGTTTCATGACCTCGCGGGTGCGATTCACCGTGGCGCCAGGCGGTAGCTGCACGTTGACCAAGATGTTGCCCTGGTCCTCGTTCGGCAGAAAAGACGTGGGCAAACGGCCAAACATCACCACCACCGCTGCGACGATGGCGGTGTAGATCGCCAGATAACGCCACACCTTGTTCAGGGCCCGCGCCACCCAGCCTTCATAGCTTTTGGCGGTGCGAGAAAAGCCCCGGTTGAACCAGCCGAGAAATCCCGTCTTGGCATGCTGGTGCCCGGCCTTCACTGGCTTGAGCAGGGTCGCGCACAAGGCAGGCGTGAGTGACAAGGCCATGAACGCCGAAAACACGATCGCGGTCACCATGACCACCGAGAATTGCCGGTAGATATTGCCAATGGCCCCACTGAAGAACGCGAGCGGCACGAACACCGACACCAGCACCACGGTCACCCCGATGATCGCGCCCGAGATCTGACCCATCGCCTTTCGCGTGGCTGCCAGCGGCGACAGTCCCTCTTCGCTCATGATGCGTTCGACGTTCTCCACAACCACGATCGCGTCGTCCACCACAATCCCGATCACCAGCACCATGCCAAACATGGTCAGCACGTTGATGGAGAAGCCAGTGGCCAGCAGCACTGCAAAGGTGCCAAGCAAGGTGATGGGCACCACCAGGGTGGGAATGATGGTGTAGCGGAAGTTCTGCAGGAACAAGAACATCACCAGGAACACCAAAACCACCGCTTCGACCAAGGTTTCCACCACCTGCCCGATGGAGATCTTGACGAACTTAGAGCTGTCGTACGGGATGGTCGCCTGCACACCCTCGGGGAAATAGCGGGAGAGCTCGTCCAATCGCTTTTTGATGGCGCTGGCGGTGGCCAGGGCATTGCCCGTGGGCGACAACTGCACACCGATGCCGGTGGACGGCTGGCCGTTCAAGCGGGCCTGCGGGCTGTACGACTGGGCCCCCAACTCAACACGCGCCACGTCTTTGAGCCGCACGCTGGAACCGTCGGCGTTGGCACGCAACACGATGTTGCCGAACTGCTCGGTCGAGGCGAGCTGGCCCTGCACCACCACGGTGGCGAAGATCGATTGCCCTGGCACGTTGGGCAGATCGCCTATCGTGCCTGAGGCGACCTGGGCGTTCTGCCCCGCGATGGCCGCGGTCACGTCGGCAGACGACAGCCGATAGCCCACCAACTTGGCTGGATCGATCCAAATGCGCATGGCACGCTCGGTGCCAAACAGCTGCGCTTGGCCCACGCCAGACACCCTCTGGATTTCGGGCAATACGTTGCGCGCGGCGTAGTCGCCCAGCGCCACCGGGTCGAAAGCCGGGTTGTTGCTCGACAAGATGGTGAACAGCAAAAAGTTGGACCGAGCCTTGTCCACCCTCACGCCTTGCTGTGTCACCGCCTGTGGCAAGCGCGGCGATGCCCTGCCCAGTCGGTTCTGAACATCCACCTGTGCGAGGTCGGGGCTGGTGCCCGGCTCAAAGCTCAAGGTGATGGAACCCGTCCCATCGGCCTGCGCCACCGACTCCATGTAGATCAGCCCTGGGGAGCCGTTCATCTCGCGCTCGATCACGCTGATGACGCTGTTCTCCAGCGTCTGCGCCGAAGCCCCCGGATAGGCCACCGACACAATGATCGACGGCGGCGCCACCGATGGGTACTGCGAGACGGGCAACTGGGTGATGGCCACCCCCCCCATGACCATGATGAACAACGCGATCACCCACGCGAAGATGGGCCGGCTGATGAAGAACTGCGCCATATGAACCGCCCCTCAACGGCTGGCCGAGGACGTGGACGGTGCCGTAGAGCTGACCGAACCGCCCGCTTTGGTGGCCACCGCTGCCGTCGGCGCGCTCGCTGGCACAGCGGCTGTGGCGCCACTGGGCTGCCAGGGCACCGGTTTCACCGGTCCTGTTCCGCGCACTTTCTGGAAACCATCCACCATCACTTGTTCACCCGCCTGCAGGCCACTCAAGATCACCCAGCGGCCGTCTTGCGCATCACCGACTTTGACCGGACGCGGTACCAGCTGGCCATCGGGCGCGACCACGGTCACCGTGTCACCACTGGGCGCCCGCGCCACCGCTTGTTGAGGCAACGTGATGGCGTTGCGCGCTTCGGCTTGAGAGACCCTCACCCGCACATACAAGCCCGGTAGCAGCTCGCCCTTGGGATTGGGCACCTCCGCGCGCAGGGTGATTTGCCCGGTGCTGGGATCGACCGACATGTCGCTGAAAAGCAGCTTGCCAGACTGGCCGTACAACGTGCCGTCCTCCAGCACAATGGCCACTGCCGCAGCCGCCGAGCCGCTGGCACGCCTGAGTTGCCCCGCCTCCAGCGCCTTGCGCAAACGCATCACCTCGGCCGCCGACTGGGTGAAATTGACGTAGAGGGGGTCCATCTGCTGTACCACCGCCAGCGGCGTCGCTTCGCCTTGCCCAACCAAGGCACCCTCGGTCACCAAAGCCCGCCCAATCCGACCCGCAATGGGAGAAACCACGGTGGCATGGTCAAGGTTGATGCGTGCCGCCTGTACAGCGGCATTGGCCACGGCCACGTCGGCCTGGGCTTGCTTCTGGGCCGCCACCGCGTTGGCGTACTCCTGCTGGCTCACCGCGTTGGCCTCCGCCAAGGGCGCGTAGCGTTCGGCCAGCGCCGTCGCCTGCGTCAGGTTCGCCTGGGCGCGGGCAAGGCTGGCCTGCGCGCTGTCAAAAGCAGCCTTGAGCGGTGCAGGGTCTATGGAGAACAAGCGCTGCCCTGCCCGTACGGCGCCCCCCTCGGTGAACCAACGCTTCTGCACAATGCCCGCCGCCCGCGCACGCACCTGAGCGACACGCGAAGACTCAAGGCGCCCCGGTAACTCGGTCAGCAAGGCCACGTCCCCCAGCGCCACCGTGACCACCCCCACTTGAGGCAAAGGGGGCGCGACGGGCGCACTGGCAGGATCGGCTTTGCCACAAGCCGACAGCCAGACCACACCCATCAGAGCCAGTGGCCAAAGAGCACGATGGCGGGTGATCAGAACGTGGTCAGGACTGGAAGATGGCATACGGGTTCTCAATGGGTGTGGATAGCGACCAAACTATTTGAAGCAAAGCACCGCATTTGTGATGCAGCGCCTTGTACTGAGCACAGTTTACATACATTTATGAATGTATAGTCACTGTTGGGACCTATTAGCCAGAGCCGAGGTGCCACTCACTCATCCACAGGAGACCCATTTGGTTCGCCGCACGCGTGAAGACGCCCTTGCCACACGCCACACCCTGCTCGATGCCGCAGAGCTGGTTTTCCACGCCCACGGGGTGTCGCGCACCACGCTGAACGATATCGCTCAACAAGCGGGGACCACCCGGGGTGCGATCTATTGGCACTTCAAAGACAAAGCCGATCTGTTCAACGCCATGATGGAGAGGGTCACCCTGCCACTGGAGGCGACTTTCCAACAACTGGGTACCAACCCCGCAGAGGACGCCCTGCAAGGCATGCGCCAAGCGATGCTGAGCGCCTTGAGGCAAACCGAAACCGACGAGCGCACACGCCGGGTGTTCGCGGTGGCCACGCACAAGGTCGAGTACGTGGACGAGCTGCAAGCGGTTAGGCAACGCCACCTGAACATCCGTCGGCTGTGTATTGAACAAACGCGAAAAGCGCTGGCGCAGGCTGCGCGCCAACGTGGAATGAAGCTGCCATTGCCAGCCACCCATGCCGCTCAAGGATTGCACGCGCTGATCGATGGTTTGATCCAAAACTGGCTGCTTGAACCAGGCGAATTTGCCCTGCTGAAACTCGGTCAACAGGCGATGGACGCTTACTTGGCTGGACTGGGGCTCGCCCCAACGGAAGCTGAGGCGAAAAAAAAGCCCGTTGCCGGGCGTTGACCGTCAGTGTAGGTGGCGGGGCTTACGGCCACCGCCGTGCCCTGTTCCACCGCCAGACGACCCACCTGGGCCGCGCGGGGGCCGACCCAGCTGCATGGAACTGGTCAGTGCGTCGTAGCGCTTGGAAAACAGCTGGTCCACGGCCGCCACCACATCACCCAGCTCGCTGTTGTCGAAGTGGCGCTCCATCAGGTTGACCACATCCTGAACCAAGAGGTCGCGTTGCACTTGCATGATGGCGGCTGGGGTTGGGCCCACGAAATACATCGCGAAATCATCTCGGCTGCCGTCGCCCTCTTCTCCGGATTCCTCTGCCTCGTCTTCGTCGTACTCGGTGTCGTAGAACGTGACTTCAATCGGTGCGCCGCTCTGCGCCAATTCGTTCAGGGCCATGCACATTTCATCGACCGCTTGGCGAAAGTCGTCGTTGCCCGGCACGGTCCAACAAATGCGCAACAAGTGCGCTTGAGGGTCAAATTTGATGCCGGGCTCTTCCTCGTAACTGCTGGCTGCGCCGTCGGCCAACGACTTGGCACCCGCATAGCGCCAGAGCGGCGACAACGCGTCTTGCAGCTGCTGGTAGCCCACGTCTTCGCGCAGGGGCACTTCGCCATGGACATGGATCTCAAAAGGCGTGGAATAGCTGGGCATTGACCTATCTTAACCAGTTGTCACTGCTGGCTCGGGCTGGCCAGCCGCCGAACAACGCTGTGCCAAGTGGGCCAAGGCCTCCTCGACCTGATCGACCAACACCAAGCACAAATCGCCTGGCTCCAAACGCGCCAGGGCTTGGTCAATGGCGCTGAACTCTCCTCGGATCTCCACCACATCTTTGGCTCGCCGTGCATTGGCCAAACCCTGTCGCATGAGCTGGAACACCTCGCCATCGGCGCGGCCGCGCTGGCAAGCGTCTTCATACAGCACCACACTGTCGAACGCCTCACCCAAGATTTTGGTTTGGTCGGAGATGTCCTGGTCGCGCCGGTCGCCCGCGCAGCTGATCACCACCATCCGCCGTCTGGCTGGCATCGCGTCCACAGCCGACACCAAAGCACGCATGGCGTCGGGGTTGTGGCCATAGTCGGCGATCACCGTGGCGCCGCGGAAGTCCATCACGTTGAAACGCCCTGGGGCGTTGTCGGCATCGTTCAAGAAACTGGCCAAGCCGCTGCGCACAGCCTCCCAGCTCAAACCTGCGCCCCACGCGGCGGCGACCGCGGCCATGACGTTCTCCACTTGGAACCCGATGGTGCCGTTGCGGGTAATCGGGATGGCTTTGAGGGGGAAGCGTTCCCGCCGTACACCGTCGGCGGCGATCACTGCATCGCCATCGACATAGACCGTGCGGTGGCCTTGGGCGCGGTGGGTGGCCATCACTGGGTGGTTGCGGTCGGCCGCGAAGTAAATCACAGCGCCTGGGCAAACACTCGCCATCGCAGCCGTCATGGGATCGGCTGCGTTCAGCACCGCATAGCCTGTGGGCGCAACGTTTTGAACAATCACCCGCTTGAGCACAGCCAGCTCGTCCACCGTAGTGATGTAGTTCAAACCAAGATGGTCGCCCACACCGATGTTGGTCACCACCGACACTTGGCAGCGGTCAAAACCCAAACCCTCGCGCAGGATGCCACCGCGCGCGGTCTCAAACACGGCAGCGTCCACTTCGGGGTGCATGAGTACATTGCGCGCACTTCGTGGACCACTGCAGTCACCGCTGTCGATCTGTTTCCCGTTGACGTAGACACCGTCTGTGTTGGTCATGCCCACACGGAGGCCAGTGCTGGCCAACAAGTGCGTGATGAGCCGCGCCGTGGTGGTTTTGCCGTTGGTTCCAGTGACCGCGATCACTGGTATGCGCCCATCGTCGCCGGGCGGGAAAATGCTGTTGACGATGGCCTCGCCCACCGGACGACCTTTGCCAAACGATGGCGACAGGTGCATGCGCAACCCTGGTGCCGCGTTAACCTCCACCACTCCACCGTGCTGCTCTTCCAGCGGGCGCAGGACACTTTCACAGACGATGTCCACGCCGCAAACATCAAGCCCTATCATCCGTGCCGCTGAGACCGCGCGGGCCGCCACCTCGGGGTGGACGTCCTCTGTGACGTCGGTGGCCGTGCCACCGGTGCTGAGGTTTGCGTTGTTGCGCAACACCACCCGGCGACCTTTCTCTGGCACCGAGCTGGGCAACAAGCCCTGACCGTGCAGGCGAGCTACGGCGATGTCGTCGAATCGAATTTTTGTCAACGAAGTGGCGTGCCCATCGCCCCGTCGCGGATCGCTGTTGACCATTTCCACCAACTGCTGCACCGTGTGCTCACCATCGCCGATCACATTGGGGGGGTCGCGGCGAGCAGCTGCGACCAGCTGGTGACCGACCACCAGCATGCGGTAATCGTTACCGGGTAAGAAGCGCTCCACCATGACTTGGCCAATGGCTTCGGCGGTACGGTATGCCGTTTCCAACTGCTCGCGGGTGGTGATATTGACCGTCACGCCTTTGCCTTGGTTGCCATCTTGGGGTTTGACCACCACCGGTAACCCCACTTCGTTGGCCACAGCCCAAGCGTCGTCGACGCTATTGACGGGCCTGCCGCGGGGCACGGGCACGCCCGCTGCGTGCAGGAGCTGCTTGGTAAGGTCTTTGTCCTGCGCAATCGCTTCAGACACAGCGCTGGTGGCATCGACTTCGGCGGCCTGAATGCGCCGCTGTTTGGACCCCCAGCCGAATTGCACCAAACTGCCTTGCGTCAAACGGCGAAACGGGATGCCGCGGGCGACCGCGGCGTCCACGATGGAGCCGGTGCTGGGACCCAAACGCTCGTCTTCGTCGAGTTCGCGCATATCGGCGACCACCTTGGCCGAATCGAACGGCCGTCCTGCAAGCGCCGCTTCAATCAGCTCAACCGCTGCGTGCACGGCCATGCGACCCACAGCTTCCTCGGTGTACTGAACGACCACCTGATACACGCCGTCTTCAGTCGTCGGCGAGGTGCGACTGAACGTCACCGGGCAACCAGCCTGCGCCTGCAATGACAGGGCAGCAGCTTCAAGCACATGGGCCAAAGTGAGCGGGCTGGCGGGCGACGCCGGGCGAAGCTCGCCCACTGCTGGATACAGAGCTCGCAAGCGTGTTTCAAAACCCTCGAAGTCGGCCATGGCGCGCTCGCCGAACGGGCAAGAGACCACGGCCTCGATGGCCGTGTGGCGGCTCCACAAGTTGGGGCCGCGCAAGGCGCGTATGCGGGTCACTTCCATGTTTGAGCCTTGAGTGTTAACAGGTGAATCGGGTGGGATACGGGAGCAGGGTTCATACAGCGGACACGACGACCCGCTGGCTGGACGTCGCCGACCAGGCGAAAGTTTCAATGCCCACCGCAATCAGGTCCTGGGAAATGTCCATGGCCAAGGCTGCGGCCACCGCTGGCATGATCACAGCCAGACGTGTTGGCCATTCCGGCTGGTCGCACCAGGCGCAGACGGTGTCGCTCAACGCCAACGGGCTTTCAGATGGGCCATTGGCCAGCATCAGCCGACCCTGGCGCCAACTGACCGTGCGACCGCCCTCACTGCGGTGTTGCACCATGGCCGGTAATTGACCGTCCACCGCGTACAAGGTGACGTCACCATCACACAGGCGGGCCATGTCGGCGATGCGCTCGTCAGCCGCGTTCAGCACCGCTGTGCCGTCAGACAACACCACGTCCACCTGGGTCCTAAGCACCTTGACCAACTGGTCGGATTCGGTGATGTCGAACTCACCCAGCCGCTCCGCGCCAGACAGATCGGTCACCACACCGACCCGGCAACGGTCGTAAGCCAAGCCATCTCGGAGCACCAAATCGGCGCCGTTCTCGATCACCGCCGCCAAGATGCTGCGGTTCATCATCAGCCGGTGGCCGCTCGCCCAGACCGCGTTGTTTCCGGTGTCCACACGGCGGTTGTCCAGATACAACCCGTCTCTGCAAGCCAAGCCCACAGACGTGCCACCCAGGTGCACGAGCCATGCAATCAATCGTGCAATGGTGTGGGTGTGTTCGGAACCTGCGACCCCAACGATAGGAATGCGGCCGTTGTCGGTTTGAGGAAACAGGTGGTCGGCAATCGCTTGGCCCACCGGACGGGGCACGCCTTCCGCCGGCTTGAGATGCATCAGCAATCCAGGGCCGGCGTTCACCTCGACGATGGCCCCACCCTGCTCGTGCAGCGGACTAGAGATGTCTTGCGCCACCATGTCGATGCCCGCGATGTCCAGGCCCACCACGCGGGCCGCTAAGACTGCCGTGGCGGCCACCTCGGCATGGACCTCATCGGTGCAGTCGATCGCGACGTTGCCGTTGCGTTGGATCACCACGGTCTGGCCAGCCCCAGGCACCGCCTCAGGCGACAAGCCCTGCCGCTTCAACTCCAGCTGAACCGCACCGTCTTTGTGGACCTGAATCGTCTCGAGGGGAAACTCCTCCTCGATTCCGCGGCGTGGGTCGGTGTTGACCTGGCTTTCGATCAACTCCGCCACCGTGGAAATGCCGTTGCCAGTGACGGCGACCACCTCGCCGCGGGCGGCGGCCACTACCTTGTTGCCCACTACCAGCAGGCGATGCTCCTCACCACGGATGTATCGTTCCACCAACACCTCGCGACCCTCTGGATCGGCCAGTCGCCATGCCGCCTCGATGTCTTCTTGGCGCGTCAGATCCAATGTCACACCCCGGCCATGGTTCGCATTGGAGGGCTTCACCACCACCGGCAGACCGATATCCTGCGCCAACTCCCATGCATGTTCGGGGCTGTCGGCCACCTGCCCATCGGGCACCGGTACACCGCATGCCTTCAACAGCGTCTTGGTGAGGTCTTTGTCGCTGGCGATGCCCTCTGCAATGGCGCTGGTGAACTCACTTTCAGCAGTCCAAATACGGCGTTGCCGCGCACCGTGCCCCAGCTGGACCAAATTGCCGTCGTTCAAACGGATGTGTGGGATGCCCCGGTCGGTGGCAGCAGTGACGATGCAGGCCGTACTGGGGCCAAGGTAGCAGTCGTCGATGCATTGGCGCAATTCGGCAACGGCGGGTGGCAGATCAAACGGCGCCCGATTGATCACCGACATCAACAACCGATGGCCCAGAGTCAATGCCTTGCGCGCCACCTGCTCATCCCGCGCGCGGAAGACCATGCGGTAGACGCCTGTTTGGGACGTGCTGCGGGTTTGACCAAAGCCAGTGGGCATACCGGCCAGATTCAGCAGCTCAATGACCACATGCTCCAGGATGTGACCTGCCCAAGTCCCGCCATCAAGGCGTTGGAGAAATCCACCCACCTCGCCCACACCACAGTGATGCTCACTCAACCCGGGTAGCATCGCCACCAGACGCTCGGTGAAGCCAGGCAGTTTGTTAGACGGCAGCTCTTCCAGCTCACCCAGATCGAGCCAGACCTCCAGCACCGGTCGATAGGTCCAAATATTGGGACCGCGCAAGTAGTTGACGCGAAGCAACGCGATGTCAGAAATGGTGCTCATGGGCAATATGGGGAAAGCGTGTGCTGTGAGAAACAGGGGTGTTGGTCAGGTGCCTAACCTTCACCCGCTCGATTTTAGGTCTTGGTGGACTGGCCTAAGCGAAAATGGTGGCGTCAGGTCAGCAGGCCGGTGGCGTCGCGCGTTTCATGTGCAGCCGGTCGCTCAATGACCACTGACGTGGGCCCTGTGACCGCGCCAGACACACCCAACATGCCTTCCATGCAACACCCTTCAGTCGATTCGAACCAGATCCACCACAGACCGGCCGACAACGGCCTGCACAGTCTGCTCACTGCCCATGAAAACGTGTTGACCGAGTTGGTGGTTGACCTAGACGCCAATCTGAGGTTTGCACCCCAGACCATCGTCTTGACCAACCAACGGCTGTTGGCGTGCAATGGCCCTGGCGGCTCGTGGACCAGCTGGCAGCTGACCCCTGGGCAAACGCTGCACCACACCGACCACGCTGGCATTGGCACATTGGAGTTGCACGATGAGACGGCTTGCCTCGGGCGCTGGCGGTTCACCCTCGCGCTGAGTGGGCCTGTGCTAAAGCTTGTCAAGGTGTTTGAACGGTTGGCTGCCGACCGTGCGGCCGGCGACGAAGACCACACCGCCAACGGCGGCGGTGATGCCGACGATGCGGAAGACCCTAACGAGTTCTCGGCAGAGAAAGCCGATACGCCGTCGACCTGGGTGCTGCTGCGTCTGTGGCGGTTCGCACGACCCTACAAGAAGCAACTGATCGCGGGTTTTGCGCTCACGATGGCGGCCACAGCGGCGACCCTGATCCCACCCTATTTGACCATTCCGCTGATGGACGACGTACTGATCCCGTACCAGAACGGCAAGGATATTCCCCCTGGGCTGGTGGCGTTGCTGCTGGCGGGCCTGTTTGGTGCAGCGGTCACTGCGTGGGCCCTGGGCTGGGCCAGAACCTACCTGCTGTCTCTGGTCTCCGAACGCATTGCCGCTGATCTGCGAACCGCCGCGTTCGACCATTTGCTGAGCCTGTCACTGGATTATTTCGGCGGCAAACGAACCGGTGACCTGATCGCACGGATTGGGTCTGAGACCGATCGGATCTCGGTGTTTTTATCGCTGCACGCGCTGGATTTCGCAACCGATGTGGTGATGATCGCGATGACCTCGGTCATCCTGTTCTCGATCAATCCTTGGTTGGCGCTGATCACCTTGGTACCACTGCCTTTCATCGCGTGGATGATCCACATCGTGCGTGACCGACTGAGAACGGGGTTTGAAAAAATCGACCGCGTTTGGGGCGAAGTCACCAATGTTCTGGCCGACACCATCCCGGGCATCCGCGTGGTGAAGGCCTTTGCTCAGGAAAAGCGCGAATCCAAGCGATTCCGCGACGCCAACGCACACAACCTTGCCATCAACGACCGCCTCAACAAAACATGGTCGCTGTTCTCGCCAACCGTTTCGTTGCTGACCGACATGGGCTTGTTGGTTGTTTGGGGATTTGGCATTTGGCTGGTGAGCCACGACCAAATCACTGTTGGTGTACTGACCGCGTTCTTGGCCTACATCGGGCGGTTCTACACCCGCCTGGATTCCATGAGCCGCATTGTGTCTGTGACGCAAAAAGCCGCCGCTGGCGCCAAACGCATTTTCGATATTTTGGATCACGTCTCCAACGTTCCAGAGCCAACACACCCTGTAGAACCGGCGTCGCTGCAAGGCCGGATTGAGATGAACCACATTGGCTTTCGATACGGCAACCGCTCCGTCATCCGCGGGCTGGACCTGACCATCGAGCCGGGCGAAATGATCGGCTTGGTGGGACACAGCGGGTCGGGCAAAAGCACACTGGTCAACCTGATCTGCCGTTTTTATGACGTGACCGATGGCAGCATCAAGGTGGACGGCACCGATATTCGGCGGTTCGGCGTCGCGAGCTACCGACGCCATGTGGGCTTGGTGTTGCAAGAACCGTTCTTGTTCTTTGGCACTGTGGCTGAGAACATCGCGTACGGAAAGCCCGACGCGACGCGTGAGGACATCGTGGCGGCGGCACGCGCAGCCCACGCCCACGAGTTCATCTTGCGCCTTCCTCTGGGCTATGACTCGCTGGTGGGGGAGCGGGGCCAAGGCCTGTCTGGTGGCGAGCGCCAGCGCATCAGCATCGCGCGGGCATTGCTGATCGACCCGCGCATCCTGATCCTCGACGAAGCCACGTCATCGGTCGACACAGAAACCGAGAAAGAAATTCAAAAGGCGCTGGACAACCTTGTACAGGGGCGCACGACAATCGCGATTGCCCACCGCCTATCCACTTTGCGAAAAGCCGACCGTTTGGTGGTCATGGACAGGGGTCGGGTTGTGGAGGTGGGACCCCATGACGAACTCATGGCGCGGGGTGGCGCGTACTTCCGGCTCTATGACGCTCAGGCCCGCAAGGCCGAAGCAGACGCTGCGTTCGATCTGGCCCACTGAGCCGCAGTAACACCCTCCATCGCCCGGCCAGATAACCCGCAAGCACGATCCAAGCCATGAGCAACACCCACACCACCTACGAATTGACCCGCAATGCCTTTGGCCGATTGGTGCTGCAATTGGGAAATGCCGAATCGCACACTGGCGTTGTGCCGGTGCGAGCCTTCCCGATAGGCGCGCCTGATTTGGGGGTGTCCTTGGTCAGCACAGACGGGCGCGAACTGCTGTGGATTGCCGATTTGAAACAAGCGCCCCGCGACATTCAGACCCTGCTTGAAGAGGAGCTTGCTGCACGGGATTTCGTGCCTCAAATCCTGTCGTTGCACAGCGTGTCGACTTACTCCACCCCGAGCATCTGGCGAGTCACCACGGACAGAGGCGACACCCAATTGGTCTTAAAGGGAGAAGAGGACATTCGCCGGTTGGGCCACGGCGAGTTACTCATCACCAGCGGCGAAGGTGTCCTCTTCCGAATCAGCGACATGCGTAACCTAGAGAAAAGCTCCCGACGCCTCTTGGAGCGCTTTCTGTGAGCCACGCCGGAACGCGGGGCGTCGACTGACACCCCCTTCTGCTTCATAGATATCAGAGCCAGTAGGGCGCTGGCGTGCGTGGGCTAGGAAGAGCGTACGGAGACGTGAGTAGGCTCCCCCGCCGCTGCGACTCTGGCGCTCGCGTCGCTGACGAACCATCGGCAGAATTGGATGTGTCTGCGTTCATAGCGAGTTACATCCAGTCGCCCCTGACCGCCTGAACCCCTCGCGGAAACCTGAGCCAACCGATGCTGTCGATTTCATTGTTCAACACAGCTCGGGTAAGTGACGTCCTGTAGGCGTCATTTGCTTCGCGACGGGAGGTGGCACTGCACGAGTGCGCGCTTCTTGGATGAAGGTTGTTGAGCCAAAACCACCCGTGGGATGGCTCTCTGCACGTCAGACTTCGACGCGATCGAGATCGGTGCGCAAAAGTCCGCGACAGTCGAACAATCAGAATGTGGTTGGCGACAATTTGTCAACGGGGCGATCAATAAAAAAGCCTGCTACCAATAAGATAGCAGGCTTTCGTTGCCACAGGGGCTTGTTTGGTGGGACGTGCGGGGGTCGAACCCACGACAAACGGATTAAAAGTCCGCTGCTCTACCAACTGAGCTAACGTCCCTGAGATTCATTTGACGCTTTAAGCGCTCTTGAAATCAGCCTCAAATTATAGCGTCTTTTTTAACTTCTTTTCAGCCAAGTGATTCACCACCCATCCGGCAGCGCAGTGGCCGAAACTCGCGGTGACTGGTGCGAAGGACCCGTAGCCCGCGCAGTTCAACGTGCCGTCTGTGCCGCAGGCTTCAACGGCCCGCGCAACCGGCTCACGGCTGAACACACAAGTCACCCCAAGGACACCCTGTTTTGGGAAGCCATGCTCTCGGCGCAAACGGTAACGGAGCCTGGCCAACAATGGGTCATGGGTGACACCAGAGAGGTCGGCCAGTTCCACCTTGTGTGCCTGGCGTTTGCCGCCCGCCGCACCCGCGACCACCAAAGGAACTTCGGTTGTCCGCGACCACAAGGCCATCGCGGTCTTGGCGGCGCCATCATCACAGCCATCGATGAGCGCATCCAAGCCGAGTGACAACAGCGCAGCACAGTTGTCGAAAGTCAAGAAGTCTTCAACCGTATGCACCTCACAGGCTGGATTGATCTGCAAAATACGTTGCTGCATGGCCTCCACCTTGGCCATGCCCAAAGTGTCCTCCAAAGCAATCGCTTGTCGGTTGATGTTGGATTCGGCCACTTGATCGAGGTCGATCAATGTCAACTGCCCGACGCCGCTGCGGGCCAAGGCCTCGGCTGCCCAGGAGCCCACGCCGCCCAGACCGATCACCGCCACGTGCGCGTTCCGGATGTTCTGCGCCCCTTCGGCGCCGTAGAGGCGTGCGATGCCACCGAAACGGCGACCGAAATCCATGGACAACGTGCTGGCGGACATGGTCGAAAAAGGGCTTCGAAAAATCAAAAGGCTGTCCGATGGGACAGCCTTTTGAGTGGGGGCCAAATCACTTCAACCTGGCGAGGCGCTCTCTTGCGGGACCTGCCGCCTCCGAACGCGGGTAGCTCCGAACGATGTCTTCAAGGGACCGGCGCGCACCGGCGTTGTCGTTCAACTCGATCTGGCTGTTGGCAAGCGCCAGCAGCGCGTCAGGCACCCGAGGGTGGTCGGGGGCTTGACCGATCAACGAGCGCAAGGTGCTGACAGCGCCCGTGTAGTCTCGCGTAGCATATTGCGCGTTGCCCAGCCAGAACAGTGACGAAGGCACAAAACCGCTGGCCGGATTACGGCGCACCAAGCTTTGGAAGATGTTCTGCGCCCCGGCGAAATCGCCCGAGCGGAATAAAGCCAAGCCAGCCTCGTACTCGCGCTTGTCCCCGGCCTCTGTCAAAAATTCCTTTCCATCAACCGTCACCTTGAAGGGCTCCAACTTCCGAAGCCGTTCTTCAAACGGCTGCAGGAGGTCCTTGGCGCGCTTTTGGGATTCGGCCAGCTCGCGGTTGACGGCGTCATTTTGTTGGCGCAAGCGCCCAATGTCGGTGCGAATCGCTTCCAGTTGGCTTTGCAGGTCGAGCACCTGGCCGCGAAGCGACGCGTTTTCTTCGCTGCTGCGGCGGACTTCTTCAAGTAGGCGGGTTTGGTTCACAGTGGCCGCCTGTCGATCGGCCTCCACCCGTTGACGAAGCTCCAAAATGGATTTTCGGGCTTCGCGATCGTCAAAGAACTGGGCTTGCGCGGTGACCGCGGAGAAAGCGATACAGGCCATGGCAACCGCTTTGGCGGTTTGGCTGAGGTAGGTCGTCATGTTGTTCAAGGGTTAAGTTCCGCACGGCGGTTTTTGGCTTGCGAGGCCTCGTCGCCCCCAGTCGCCGCCAGCTTTTCTTTGCCGTAGCTAACCGACTCCAACTGCTCCGGGTTAGCGCCCAGTTCGATCAAAGCCTTACGGACCGCATCGGCACGGCGCTGACCAAGAGCCAAATTGTATTCGCGGCCACCGCGTTCATCCGTGTGCCCTTCAATGGTGAGCTTGCGTTTGGCGCTTCCTTTGAGGTACCGGTTGAACCGATCCAACATCGGCGCAAACTCGGGCTTGACCACAGCACTGTCGTAATCGAAATACACACTTCTCGCCCGCTCGCCTTCTGGTGCGTCGGGAGGGATCACGCTCAGAGACACCCCCTCCACTGCCCCCATGGATCCGGGCTGCCCCGGCGGGATGTCAACCGCAGTGGGGTCCGACACTGAAACCGGCGCTCGGTCCTCGACAGGGGCTTCGTTCAGGTTGATTCTAGAGGCACAACCGCTGGCCATAAAGACTGCCAACAGCAATGGAAGGGGGAATTTCATTCGCAAACCTGGAGTCAGAAAGGCTTATTTGAGGAAAGGACCCCAAGCAGGTTCCCTCAAATCGCCTGGCGCTCCGGTCAGACGGGACTTGATTCGTCCGTCCAAGGTGGTGGTCATCAAGGTGTCACGACCGCCCTGAACCGTGGCGTAAATGATCAAACGGCTGTTCGGTGCGAAACTGGGGCTTTCATCCGAGTTGGTGTCGGTCAAGGTGGTCACGGCACCGCTCGAAAGGTCTTTGAGCTTCAATTTGAAGCCACCGCCTTCACGGGACACGTACGCCATCCAGCGTCCGTCAGGGCTGAGCGCTGGCGAAATGTTATAGCTGCCGTTGAACGTGACGCGGGCAGTCGAACCTCCGTTGGGAGACATGCGGTAAACCTGAGGCTGGCCACCACGGTCGCTCACAAAGTAAATTTGGTCGCCCTTGGGGGAATACACTGCTTCAGTGTCGATGCTGGGCGAAGACGTCAGTCGGGTCGGCTCTCCGCCGGCAGCGGGGATCGTGAACAACTGCGAGCCACCCTCACGACTCAGCGTCACAGCAAGCGAGTTGCCATCGGGCGCCCAAGACGGAGAGCTGTTGGAGCCGCGGAAGCTGGCCAACAAACGGCGCTTGCCAGTGGACACATCGTGCACGTAAACAATGGGCTTGCGGGTCTCAAAGGACACGTAGGCGAGCTGCTCGCCATTGGGCGACCAAGCGGGCGAAATGATGGGCTCTGAGCTGGACAACGCGCTTTGGAAGCCTTCACCGTCCGCGTCGGCCACCCACAAGTTATATCGGTTGTTTGCGCGGGTCACGTAGGCGATGCGGGTCGAGAAAATACCCTTCTCACCGGTGAGCTTCTCGTAAACGTAATCGGCAATGCGGTGGGAAGCCAAGCGCAAATCGATCTCGCTGACCGAGAAGCTCTGGCCACCGAGGTCTTGGCCCCGCACGGTGTCCCACAAGCGAAAGCGAACGTCGTAGCGGCCGTTGTTCAACTTGCGTACGCTGCCGGTCAACAGCGAATCGGCGCCCTTTTCTTTCCAGGTCGCCATCTCGGGTCGCGCCACTTCGTCCATCACGGTGCCGCCGGTATCGACGTTGCGGAACTGTCCGCTGCGCTCTAAGTCAGCGCGAACGATGCTGCCGATTTGCTGGGGCGCGGCTTCGTTGCCGCGGAAGCTGGCGATGGCGATAGGGAGTTGCGTCAAGCCAACACCGGTCACATCGACCCGCACCTGTGCCGACACCATTTGTGCCGACAGCACAAGGAAAAAGGAGGTCAAGCCCTTGAACAGGGGGCCTGCAATCGCTTTGATTGGGCTCATATTGATAGAAAATAGTGAAATGAACAGTAATACTTTAACAGTCACAGCCCAGCGTCGACCGCACCGGCGCCAAATTTTGGCAGGCAGTGTGTCGAAATCGACAGTGTGCTGCGCTTGGGCTCCACGCGCAGAGACGTCGACGGTTCGCTGTGGCTGAGGCGCCGCACCCCTCGGCTCCAACGGCTGCGTCGGACCCCACAGCCGACGCCTCAACACGCATTTCCTGGCAGTCTTTCCGCCGATTGTTGCCCTATTTCGGGCAATCAAAAGGCATCTGGGCGGTCGCGGCGGTCGCCACTTTGCTCGGTTCGGCCACGGAGCCGATGATCCCAGCGCTGATGCAGCCTTTGTTGGACGAAGGTTTCCAGCGCGCGAGTTTCAGTTTGTGGCTGGTGCCCATCGTCTTGCTGTTGCTGTTCGGCATTCGCGGTTTTTGTGGCTACCTCGCCGAGGTGGCCCTGGCCAAAGTGGCCAACAACGGCATGCTGGCACTGCGTCGCAAGTCGTTTGATCGGCTGTTGGACGCCGACATGGCTCTGTTTTCGCGGCAGTCGGCCAGCGCCCTGTCCAACACAGTGGTGTACGAGGTACAAACCGGTGCCACCCAGCTGGTGAATGCACTGCTTGGCATGGCGCGCGACACGCTCACGCTGATCGCCCTGGTTGGCTACCTGATCTACCTGAACTGGAAGCTCACCCTGATCGTTGCGCTGCTGTTCCCGTCGGTGACCTTTGTGATGCGAACCCTCTCGCGGCGCCTGTACCGCATCGCCAAAGCCAGCCAAGATGCCACCGACAACCTCGCATACGTGGTGGAGGAGAACGTGCTGGCACACCGCATGGTCCGGCTTCACGCCGCGCAGTCGGCTCAGTCCCAGCGCTTTTTCGACCTCAGTCACAAGCTGCGCGGTTTGACCATGAAGTCCATCATGGCGTCTGCCGCCATGACGCCACTCACGCAAATGCTGGCTGCGGCCGCACTGTCAGGTGTGATTTGCATTGCTTTGGTACAGAGCAGCGGCAGCAACGTGTCGGTGGGCAGCTTTGTGTCGTTCATCACCGCCATGCTGATGTTGCTGGCGCCGATCAAGCACTTGGCCAACGTGGCGAGCCCCATCACGCGGAGCATGGCGGCCCTGGAGCGGGCGCTGGACTTGATCGACGCGACACCCAAGGAGTCGTCGGGCGGCTACCAGCCCGAGCGCGCCGACTCCGACACTCCGCGCGGACGGATCGTGCTCAACGACGTGACCGTACAGTACCAAGCAGAGACCGCCCCAGCACTGGACCGCTTCAGCTTGGACATCGCGCCGGGCGAAATCGTCGCCCTGGTGGGGGCATCGGGCTCGGGCAAGACGACGCTGGTCAATCTGCTGCCCCGCTTTGTGTTGCCCAACACCGGACAGGTCTTGTTGGACGGACACGACTTGGCAGACTGGCAGCTGGGCGCGCTTCGGGGCCAGTTCGCCATGGTCAGCCAAGACGTGGTCATGCTGAATGACACCCTGGCCGCGAACGTGTGCCTGGGCATGCCGCGAGACGACACCCGGGTTTGGGCGTGCCTGGAAGCGGCCAACCTCGCCACCCACGTGCGTGACCTGCCTCTGGGCGTGGACACGCCAGTGGGCCACAACGCGGCGCAACTCTCTGGCGGGCAACGCCAGAGGCTGGCCATCGCCCGGGCGCTGTACAAGGACGCACCGATTTTGATTTTGGACGAGGCCACCTCGGCACTGGACACGGAATCGGAACGGCTGGTTCAAGAAGCGTTGCAGCGCCTCATGGTGGGCCGTACCACGCTGGTGATCGCCCACCGCCTATCGACCATTGAGCACGCCGACCGGGTGGTGGTGATGGAACGCGGCCGGATCGTGGAGCAAGGCAGCCATGACGCCTTGATGCGTCTGAACGGCACCTATGCCCGGCTCCAGTACCTCGGCGGCGGTGAGCTGCGCGAAGCGGTGGCTTGACCCCGTGCAGTAGGCTGGTCGCTACATCAGCACGATGTCGTACTGCTCCTGACCCATGGCACCCTCGCTCTGCAAAGAAATGGGTTTGCCAATGAAGTCGCTCAAACCGGCCAGGTGCTGGCTCTCCTCGTCCAGGAACAGCTCCACCACCTTGGGTGAGGCCACCACCCTGAATTCGCGCGGGCTGAACTGGCGGGCCTCACGCAGAATCTCGCGCAGGATGTCGTAGGCCACGCTGCGGGCGGTTTTCACCGAGCCCTTGCCACTGCAAGCCGCGCAGGGTTCGCACAACAAATGGGCCAGCGATTCGCGGGTGCGCTTGCGAGTCATCTCGACCAAGCCCAACTGGGAAAACCCGCCTGCCATGGTCTTCA
Source organism: Comamonadaceae bacterium (assembly GCA_027490925.1). Classification (GTDB taxonomy): domain Bacteria; phylum Pseudomonadota; class Gammaproteobacteria; order Burkholderiales; family Burkholderiaceae_C; genus PCRC01. The sequence goes on along the minus strand of JAIXXF010000039.1, from coordinate 47,669 downwards.
CGCGGTCACGGGCCAACTGCTTTCGGAACTCGGCAAGCACCGCTTCGCGGTGGTCTTCGCGTGTCATGTCGATGAAATCGACGACGACGATGCCGCCCAGATTTCTCAGTCGCAACTGCCGGGCGATCGCCAGCGCCGCCTCCAGGTTGGTTTTGAAAATGGTGTCGTCGAAGTTCCGTGCCCCGACGTAGCCGCCAGTGTTCACGTCGATGGTGGTCAACGCCTCCGTCTGGTCCACGATCAAATAACCGCCTGACTTGAGGTCGACACGGCGGCCCAGTGCGCGGGCGATTTCTTCGTCGATCGAAAACAGGTCAAAGATCGGCCGCTCGCCCTTGTAATGCTGTACCTTGTCCACCGTGGCGGGCATGAATTCACGGCCAAACGCCTGCAGCCGTTCGCACTGCTCGCGCGAATCGATCCGGATGGTCTGGGTGTCTTCCCCGGCCATGTCGCGCAACACACGCTCAAGCAGGCTCAGGTCCTGATGCAGCAGGCTGCGTGGGGGCTGACGCAACGACGCGTCTCTGATCCGCGCCCAAGCCTTGCGAAGGTAGGCGATGTCGTCGGCCAGTTCAGCGTCCGAGGCGTCTTCACCGTTGGTGCGCAGAATGAAACCACCTCCGGTGCCACCGCCACCGCCTGGGGCCGAGGCGGTGGCCAACGCGAGCAAACGTTCACGCAAAGCGGTCCGTTGTTCTGCTGGGATCTTCTGCGAGATGCCCATGTGGTTGTCGTGCGGCAAGTAAACCAACAAGCGCCCAGCGATGCTGATTTGGGCCGACAGGCGCGCGCCTTTGGTACCAATCGGGTCCTTGATGACCTGCACCAGCAGCGACTGGCCCTCAAAAACCTGTTTCTCGATTGGCACCAGGTTGGCGACTGGCGCCGAACCCGGCGCCCGGCCTTCGGCGTCGCTCGCCCGGTGGTGCCCGCTGGACACCAGATCGGCCACATGCAGAAACGCGGCGCGGTCCAAGCCGATGTCTATGAAGGCAGACTGCATGCCAGGCAACACGCGGGACACTTTGCCCAGATAAACGTTGCCCACCAAACCCCGCTCCAGCGTGCGTTCCACGTGCAGCTCCTGCACCGCACCGTTTTCCACCACCGCCACACGGGTTTCCTGGGGCGACCAGTTGATCAAAATGTCTTGTTGCATGGCTCAGCGCAAAAAACCCACGGCCTGCAGGAGCTGGGCGGTCTCGTGCAGGGGGAGCCCCATGATGCCAGAGTGGCTACCGCTGATGTGCGAGATAAAGGCCGCCGCCCGCCCCTGCACCGCGTACGCCCCGGCCTTGCCCATGGACTCGCCACTGGACACGTACGCGGCGAGTTCCCCTTGGGTCAACGGTGAAAACGTCACACGGGACACACTCAAGGCGGCGGCCCGCCTGTTGCCGTGCTGCACCGCCACGGCGGTCATCACCCGGTGGGTCCCACCGACCAAATTGCGCAGCATGCGAGCGGCATCCGCTGCATCGTGCGGCTTGCCGTAGATGGTTCGCCCCCTGGCCACGGTGGTGTCGGCGCAAAGCACGGGGGCGGCGGGCAGGCCCCGGGCCTTCAGGCGCGCAACAGCAGCCTCCAGTTTGAGACCCGTCACGCGCTGCACATAAGCGGTGGGCGATTCCCCAGGGCGCCCGATCTCCAGGGCTTCAGCGTCTTCTTCTGGTCCGGGCAGCAGCAGTTCATGCCTCACCCCGAGCTGGTCCAGCAGCTCGCGCCGACGCGGGCTTTGGGACGCGAGATAAATGAATTCAGGAACCATGGTCACTCGCGGTGGTAGGGATGGCCCGCGTTCACCGACCAGGCCCGGTAGAGCTGCTCCACCAGCAACACGCGCACCATCGCGTGGGGAAGGGTCAGATCCGACAGGCGGATGCGTTCGTGAGCCGCCTGCTTGAAAGCCGGGTCCAGGCCATCGGGCCCGCCAATGACCAGCGCCACGTCGTCGCTTTCCAGTTGCCAGCTTTTGAGCCGACCAGCCAACGCCACGGTGGTGAGTGCGGTGCCCCGCTCATCCAGCGCCACCGTGCGGCAACCACGCGGAATGGCAGACTCGATCCGCTCACGCTCGGCGGCGTGGAGTTGTTCCACGGTTTTGGAGCCACGGGCCTCGGTTTTGACCGCCTTGAGCTCTACCCTGAGTTCCGCTGGGAAACGCTTGGCGTAATCGTCCCAAGCCGTTTGCGCCCAATCGGGCACCCGCTGGCCCACGGCGACCACATAGAGCTTCATGCCTTGCGGGCAGGTGCTTTCTTGGCAGGTGTCTTCTTGGCGGGAGCTTTGGTTGCGCTCTTGGCGGTGGTCTTCACCGCGACCTTGCGCGCCGGGGCCTTGTTGGCAGATGGTTTGACCACCACGGTCTTCACTGCGGCCTTGGTGGGTGCTTTCTTGGCGGATGCCTTGGCAGCCGCTGATGTCTTGGCTGCGACACCCCGGCTGGCCTTGCGCGGGGCGGTGCTACCCGCCTTCTCGGCCTTGGCCGCTTGTTCGGCCGCCTTGACGGCGATCTTGGCCGCGCTGCTGCGGCGCAGGGTCGTGGGCTCTGCTGGGGCAGCGGCTTTTTTGACGGACGGCTTTTTGTCAGCGCCAGCAGGCTTGGCCGACCCAAGCTTTAGGCGCACCGGGGTGTCGCCCCACAGTTCCTCAAGGTGGTAGTACTGGCGAATGGACGGCTGCATGATGTGGACGACCGCCGCCCCGCAATCCACGATGATCCATTCACCGTTTTCTTCGCCCTCGATGCGGGGCTTGTCAAACCCGGCGTCACGCACTGCGTCGCGGACCGACGCCGCGAGCGCTCGCGTTTGCCGGTTGGAGGTGCCGGAGGCCATCATCACTCGCTCGAACAAGGGCGAGAGGTGCTCCGTGTTGAACACCTGCAGGTCTTGCGCCTTCACATCTTCCAGTCCATCGACGATGGCGCGTTGGAGCTTTTGGATGTCTTTTTTGGCTGCGGAGTCAGAGGTCATCGGGTCGTTTGGTAAAGCTGGTGTTGGTCAATATAGCGCGCAACCGCGTCGGGAACTAGGCGGTCTGTCCCCTCGCCATCCGCGATCCTTTGGCGGACGGCCGTGGAGCTGGTGGGCATCAGGGGCAGCAAAATAGGCTCCCACACCGCCCCATGCAGCGTTTTAGGATCAAATTCGGCTTCCGCCCTCGTTTTTTCTGCACGTCTAGCTATTGAAATTATAGCTAACTTCACGATTTCATCGGCCCGGTGCCAGCGGTTCAGTGCCTGCGCCTGGTCTTCTCCCATGACCAAGAACCACTGGGCGTTGGGCCCGCGTGCTTGGAAATCGTGCAGGGTGTCGACGGTGTAGCTGGGGCCGTGGCGAAGCAGCTCCACATCGCTCACATCCACCTTCGGCAGGTCACCAAAAGCCAGCTGCGCCATCGCCAGCCGGTGGGAGGCGGGGGTGAGTGCGCGGGTTTTGTGCCAGGCTTGACCGGTCGGCACGACGTACAAGGCGTCCAAGCGCAGTTGGTCCACGGCGGCTTGCGCCAGGGCCACGTGTGCCATGTGGGGCGGGTCAAACGCGCCGCCGAACACACCCAATCGGCGTCGCGGTTGGCCACCGCTCAGACCCATTCGCGCCGGACCAAAAAACGTTCGTACAGCTCGGCCTCAGGCGAGCCGGGCTGTGGTCGTTGGGCGTAGGCCCAACTCGCCAACGGTGGCATGGACATCAGGATGGACTCGGTGCGGCCACCCGACTGCAGGCCGAAGTGGGTGCCTCGGTCCCAAACCAAGTTGAATTCCACATAGCGCCCACGCCGGTAGAGCTGGAACGCGCGCTCGCGCTCACCGTAGGGCGTGTCTTTACGGCGGGCAACAATGGGCAGGTAGGCGCTGGTCAATGCGGATCCAACGGCCTGCATCATGTCGCGGCTGCGTTCGAAGCCGAGTTCAGAGAAATCGTCGAAGAACACACCGCCCACGCCTCGTGGCTCATTGCGGTGCTTGAGGAAGAAATAGTCGTCGCACCAGGTTTTGAAACGCGGGTACTTGTCGTCGCCGAACGGCGCCAAAGCCGACCGACATGTGCGGTGGAAATGGGCGGCGTCGTCATCGAAGCCGTAGTACGGCGTGAGGTCCATGCCACCACCGAACCAGCAAACCGGTGAACCACCCGAAGGGGTGGCCGCGAGCATGCGCACATTCATGTGCACAGTGGGCACAAAGGGGTTTCGGGGGTGAAAAACCAAGGACACCCCCATGGCCTCAAACGGTGCACCACTGAGCTCCGGCCGGTGCTGCGTGGCGGACGGCGGCAGCCGTGGACCACGCACGTGGGAAAAGCCACACCCCGCCCGTTCGAACACTGCACCGCCTTCAAGGATCATCGTGATGCCGTTGCCCTGCAACGGCTCCCCGAGGGGCTTTTCCCAAGCGTCAGCCACGAACGCACCGCCGTCCACAGCGCTCACCTCTCGGGTGATGCTCTGCTGGAGGCCCAGGAGGTAGGCGCGAACGTCGGTGACCGCAGGGTCGGTGGCGCTCATTTGATGGCCCGGTGCCCCACATCGCGGCGGTACTGAACGCCGTCGAAGTGAATGGATTTCGCCAGCTCGTTGGCTTGCTGCTGCGCCGCTTTGACCGACTCGGCCAGCACCGTCACGCACAAGACCCGCCCGCCCGAGGTCACGGTGGTGTCACCCGCGAGGGTGGTGCCCGCGTGGAACACCACCGCATTGTCAGTGTCGTTGGGCAGGCCGGTGATGGGGTCGCCTTTGCGCGGGTGCAATGGATAGCCATGCGCGGCCAGTACCACGCCAAGGGCCACGTGGCGGTCCCATTGAAGCTCAATGTCGTCTAGGCGCCCGTTCGGGCCGGTTTCGGTGGCGGCCCAGAGCAGGTCGTAGAGATCGGACTTCAGGCGCATCATGATGGGCTGGGTCTCGGGGTCGCCCATGCGGCAGTTGAACTCCAGGGTCTTGGGCTTGCCCTGGGCATCGATCATCAACCCGGCGTACAAGAACCCTGTGAAGGGAATGCCGTCTTTCTCCATGCCACGGATGGTCGGCAAAATGATCTCGCGCATGGTGCGGGCGTGCACATCGGGGGTGACAACCGGGGCGGGCGAGTAGGCGCCCATGCCACCGGTGTTGGGGCCCAAGTCGCCGTCCAGCAGACGTTTGTGGTCTTGGCTGGTGGCCAGAGGCACCACGTTTTTGCCGTCGCACAGCACGATGAAACTCGCTTCTTCTCCTTGCAGGAACTCTTCGATCACCACACGCGCGCCACCGTCGTTGTGCTGGACACCCAAAGTGTTGTCCACAAGCATGAAATCGACCGCCTCGTGCGCCTCGGCCACGCTCATGGCGACGACCACCCCCTTGCCTGCGGCCAGCCCGTCGGCCTTGACCACAATGGGTGCGCCCATCTTGTCCACATAGGCGTGGGCCGCCACCGGGTCGCTGAAGGTCTCGTACTCGGCCGTCGGGATACCGTGGCGTCTCATGAAGGCTTTGGAAAACGCCTTGGAGCTTTCCAGTTGGGCGGCCGCTTTGGTTGGCCCGAAGATGCGCAGGCCGTGGGCGCGAAACTCGTCCACGATGCCCGCTGCAAGCGGCTGCTCTGGCCCCACCACCGTCAACGCGATTTTATGTTCTTGTGCCCACGCCCGAAGCGCCTTCACGTCGGTGATGGGCAGATTTTCCAGCCGCTCGTCGGCCGCCGTACCGCCGTTGCCCGGGGCCACGTACACCGCCTGCACTTTGGGCGACTGGCTGAGCTTCCACGCCAGGGCGTGCTCGCGGCCACCGCCGCCCACCACCAATACTTTCATACAACCACTTTCCATTCACTTGTCACCACGGCCAGCGCCTTGAGGCAGGCCAGCATCGCACAACGCCACATGCCCCGAAAGCCAGAGGTGCGGATCACAGCTCGGCGTTATGGAACACGTTTTGCACGTCGTCCAATTCTTCCAGCGCGTCCAGGATTTTTTGCATCTTCACGGCATCATCGCCTTCCAGAGCGATGCTGTTTTCCGCCCGCATCGTGACTTCTGCCACCTCGGGCGTCAGACCCACGGCCTGCAGGGCGTTTTTCACCGCTTCGAAATCGGCCACCGAGGTCAGCACCTCAATGGCACCATCGTCGCCGGTGATGACATCGTCTGCACCCGCTTCCAGCGCCACCTCCATCACCTGGTCCTCGCTGGTCCCCGGCGCAAAGACCAGCTGACCGCAGTGCTTGAACTGGAAAGCCACCGACCCGTTGGTCCCCATGTTGCCACCGTGCTTGCTGAAAGCGTGGCGAACCTCGGCCACGGTGCGCACATGGTTGTCGGTCATGGTGTCTACGATGATGGCGGCGCCACCGATGCCATAGCCTTCGTAGCGGATTTCTTCGTAGTGGATGCCCTCGGCGTTACCGGTGGCCTTGTCGATGTTGTACTTCACGCGCTCAGCTGGCAAGTTGGCGGCTTTCGCCTTGTCCACCGCCAACCGCAACCGGGGATTGGCGCTGAGATCGCCACCGCCAGTGCGGGCCGCCACGGTGATCTCACGGACGATGCGTGTCCAGATCTTGCCGCGCTTTTCGTCCTGGCGGCCCTTGCGGTGCTGAATGTTCGCCCATTTGCTGTGTCCGGCCACAAAAAATCCTTGGTGCTGATTTAATCTCTCGGCGCGATTTTACGTTTCACCGTTTGCACTCACCGACCCAATTCCCTGCCTGTTCAGAAAGAGCCCGCCCATGACCGAGCCCCTGCCCATCGCCCTCAACGCCGCGACCGAGTGCCAGCTGTTGCCGGGCTTGGCCAACCGCCACGGCTTGATCACCGGGGCGACCGGTACTGGCAAGACCGTGACCTTGCAAACTTTGGCAGAGAACTTCTCCAAGATCGGCGTGCCCGTGTTCATGGCCGACGTCAAAGGCGACCTCACTGGCATCAGCCAGCCGGGCCGCGTGGGCGACAAGCTCGCGGCGGCGCTGACGCAGCGGGGCATCCCCCTGCCAGCCCCCCATGCGTGCCCGGTGCAGCTGTGGGACATGTTTGGCCTGCAAGGCCACCCAGTGCGCGCCACGGTCTCGGACATGGGGCCGCTGCTGCTCGGCCGCATGCTGAACCTGAACGACACCCAGGCGGGCGTGCTCAACATCGTCTTCAAAATCGCAGACGACAACGGTCTGCTGCTGCTCGACTTCAAAGACTTGCGCGCCATGCTGCAGTACGTCGGCGACCACGCAAAAGACTTCACAACGGCCTACGGCAACATCAGCGCCGCCAGTGTGGGCGCGATCCAGCGCGGCCTGATGCAGATCGAGGGCCAAGGCGGCACCGAGTTCTTTGGCGAACCCATGCTGGACATCCACGACTTCATGCAAACGGTCGACGGACACGGCGTCGTCAATGTGCTGGCCGCCGACCAGCTGATGAAGGCGCCTCGGCTCTACGCGACTTTTCTGCTCTGGATGCTGTCGGAGCTGTTCGAGCAGCTGCCCGAGATCGGCGACCCCGACAAGCCCAAGCTGGTGTTCTTTTTCGACGAGGCTCACCTGCTGTTTAACGAGGCGCCCAAGGCCTTGATCGAGCGCATCGAACTGGTGGTGCGGTTGGTACGGTCCAAAGGGATTGGCGTGTATTTTGTGACACAGAACCCGCTGGACATCCCCGACTCGGTGCTGGCCCAGTTGGGCAACCGGGTGCAGCATGCGCTGCGGGCCTTCACCCCGCGCGACCAGAAAGCGGTGAAAGCCACCGCACAAACGATGCGGCCCAAGCCAGGACTGGATCTGGAGGCCGCCATCACCGAACTGGCGGTCGGCGAAGCATTGGTCAGTTTCCTCGACAGCCAGGGCCGCCCTGAGGTGACCGAGCGCGCGTTCGTGCGCCCACCGGGAAGCCAGATCGGGCCCATCACGCCCGACCAAAGGCGGCAGCTGGTGCAGGCCTCGCTGGTCGCAGGCGTTTACGAACAGGCGGTGGACCGGGAATCGGCGTTCGAGAAGCTTGCCGCCCGCAGCGCGTCGGCCACCGCATCCACCGACGGCCACATCGCTGCCAGACCAGCCCCGTCCGACGGGGTGGGTGTGCTCGGCGGTCTGGGCGATGTCTTGTTCGGCTCAACCGGTCCCAGAGGCGGACGCCACGAAGGCTTGGCCACCGCCATGGCCCGCTCAGCGGTGCGCACGATCGGTTCAGCGGTTGGTCGAGAGATCGTCCGCGGGGTGTTGGGCGGCATCTTCGGCAGCAGGCGCCGTTGAATCACACAGCGCAGCGCTTACCCATGGCCTGTTGGTTGATGAAATCGGAACCGGACGAATGTTCCGTCGAGGATGCGCTCGCAGCGCCCAACGCCACCGTGCCTTGGGTAGGTGTTCGAAACCACCAAGCCCGCAACTTCATGCGCGACGCCATGCGGGTCGGCGACCCAGTGCTGTTTTATCACTCCAGCTGCGCAGTGCCTGGCATCGTTGGCACCGCCAGGGTGGCGTCTGCAGCCTGCACCGACCCGACCCAATTCGACCGCTCGTCGCGGTATTTCGACCCATCTTCCCGGCCAGAACAACCGCGATGGCTGATGGTCGACGTCCAGGTGATCAGGAAGATTCCCACCATCACCCTGCCACAGCTCCGTGCTCGGCCTGAGCTGGACGGATTGGGGGTTCTGAAAAAGGGCAACCGCCTGTCCATCACGCCGGTTTCTGAGTCTCATTGGCGCGCCATCGTCGCAGGGCTCGGTTAGAGTCGGGCGATCAACGGGAGTCCCCATGCGTTCCGCGATCCTTGCTGCCTGTGCGTGCCTGGCTGCCCTGCCAGCCTGCGCCGCCCCTTTCACCCCAAAAGACGACCGCGAGGTGGTTGAAAAGCTGCCGCTGCGCGCCACCGACCCAGCGGTGCGTCGGCTCGACTCCATGCGCCAGCAACTGCGTGCGCGGCCCGATGACGCCGATCTGCGCATCGAGCTTGCCAGGCGTTACTTTGACCTCGCGATGGCCCAAGGCGACCCACGCTACGTGGGCTATGCCCAAGGTGCCTTGGAACCGCTGGCCACCCAAGCCGCCCAGGACCCGCGCTACTGGACCACCCACGGCATCTTGGCCCAATACAACCACCAGTTCGACGCCGCGCTGGCCAGCTTCGCCAAAGCGCTGGCGCTGAACCCTCGCTCGACAGAAGCCATGTCCTGGCGCGCCGCGATCTTCATGGTGCAAGCGCGCTACCGCGACGCCTTGGCGGAGTGCGACCGGCTCGCCCCAATCGCCCTGCCCTTGCAGTCGGCGGGTTGCCGCGCTTACGCACGCGCCAGTCAAGGCGAGCTGGCCAGCGCCCACCGCGACCTCTCCGCCGCACTCGCCGCTGCGGCGAAACCGGCCGAAGCACCGCCAGGCCTGCTGATGTGGACGCACACCCGCCTGGCAGAAATGTCGGCACGGCTCGGTCAAGCCCAAGTCGCCGAGCGCCATTTCAAAGCGGCGCTGCAACTCGGCGTGACGGATCAGTTCTTGCTCGCCGCCTATGCCGACTTTTTATTGCGTCAGCAACGGCCCGTTGAGGTCTTGACCCTGCTCTCAGGCTGGGAACGGTCCGACATCTTGCTGCTGCGGCTGGCCCTGGCCGCACAGGCCACACGAGACCCACGCGCCTCGTCATGGACCCGGCAACTTCGCGAACGCTTCGCGGCAGCCGGTGAACGCGGCGAACGCCTGCACGAACAGGAGGCCGCGCGCTTTGCGTTGACCTTGGGCCAGCAACCCGCCGAAGCGTTGAAGATCGCCACGGCCAACTACGCGACCCAAAAAGAGCCGCGCGACGCCGAGGTGCTGATGCAGGCTGCCCTGGCCGCACGCCAACCCCAGGCGGCAGCTGCTGCCATGGCCTGGCTGCGCGACAGCGGCTACGAAGACCCCCACCTCGCCCAGCTCGCCCAGCAACTCGCCCCCCCCTCAGCAGGCACCACCCGATGACACGCCGTACCCCCTTCCTGTGGCGCTTGTGGGCTCTGGCCCTGTGCAGCTTGCCCCTGCTGGCCCAGGCCCACAAACCCAGCGAAAGTTACCTCACGCTGCGCGGCCAAGCGGACAACGCGCACCTGTCGGTACGCTGGGACATCGCCCTGCGCGACTTGGACTACGTGCTCCAACTCGACCGTGACAATGACGGTACCCTCAGCTGGGGCGAGGTACGTACCCGCGCGGACGACATCAACCGCTACGCCCAGGAGGGGCTCAGCGTGCGTTCGGGCCAACAAGACTGCCCATGGCGCAGCACCGAACCGCTGCAACTGGACCAACACACCGACGGCACCTACGCGGTGCTGAGCCTCTCGGCCGACTGTCCCGCCACGTCGGCGGCCCTGGAGGTCCGTTACACCCTGTTCCGCGAGGTGGACCCCTCTCACCGCGGCCTGGCGCAATGGGTACCCACCCCAGGCGCGGGTTCGCTGGCGGTGGTGCTGGGCGGCGACCGCGCGGTGCAAACCCTGACCCAAACACCGCCGAGCGCATGGCAAACCTTTGGTCAATACGTGATCGAAGGGGTCTGGCACATCTGGATCGGTTTTGACCACATCCTGTTCCTGTTGGCGCTGCTGCTTCCGGCGGTGCTTGTCTACCAGGACCGCCACTGGCGCGGCACCGAACGCTTCGGCTCGGCCTTCAGCCAAGTGGTCAAGGTCGTCACGGCGTTCACAGTGGCCCACTCCATCACCCTCAGCCTGGCCGCGTTGGAGGTGGTGACGTTGCCCTCTCGCGTGGTGGAGTCGGCGATCGCCGCGTCGGTGATGCTGGCTGCGCTGAACAACCTGCGTGGCAGCGCTGACAACCGACGCTGGCCCATGGCGTTTGTGTTTGGCCTCATTCATGGTTTTGGTTTCGCGTCGGTGCTGGCCGATCTGGGCCTGCCAAAAGAAGCGCTCACAGTGGCGCTGGTGGGCTTCAACGTCGGCGTTGAACTGGGGCAATTGGCCATCGTCGCGGTGTTCTTGCCGATCGCTTTCGCGCTGCGGCGCACGGTGTTCTACCGCCGCGCGGTGTTCCAGGCGGGGTCCGTGGCCATCGCAGCGCTGGCGCTGTGGTGGTTTGCAGAACGTGCTTTTGACCTCTGAATTCAACGATGCCCCTGTTTTTCAAGCGTTTTCGGCCACGAGCCCATGTATTCATTGCTGTTACAGCTATATTTTTAGTAGCAGGATGTGCGGGTGGCTGGGGTGGCGCTCCGCCGACCGACCTGGGTGTGATCCAAGGGCGGCTGAAGCCGCCGTCAGTCACCGACAACAGCGTGAGCAGTCAGGCTGCGCTGTACCCGGACCACCCCCAGCGGGCCTATGCCCAGATTGACCCCCTGACTTACCGAGGTGATGGCCGGATCGCCATGCAGCGCTTGGTCAAGGTGCTCAGCGCCTGGCCCGACACCGCGCTGATCACGCAGCGCCCCGACTACCTGCACGCCGCCTGCCAAACACGGTGGCTGCGTTTCACAGACGATGTTGAGTTTTGGCTGGATGAATCAGCGCAACGCATCCACGTGCGGTCGGCCAGCCGGGTCGGCCGCAAAGACTTCGGCGCCAACCGGCAGCGGGTGGAAGCGCTGCGCGCCGCGTTCGCTGCGTCCACCTCCTAGGGTCTTCGCTCAGGTCGAGCAGGCCATTTCCGTCACAATCGGAGTCGATCTGGACATTCCCACCTCGACAGAGCTTCTCCGTGACCCACCGCCCGACTGAACCCCACCCCACCAACACCACCCACGTCACCGCCCCGCCCGCCCTTTGGCGCAATCGCCACTGGCCAGGCGGCAATTGCTGGTCGGCGGCATTGGCGCCACGGCCATGGGCTTGGGCTTGGGGGCCTTCAGCCGCACCGCAGTGGCGCAGGCGGTGGCACCCGCCGCCACCAAGCCCCTGCCTGACTACGTGGCGTGGAAAGACCCGGCAGCGTTGATCGTGCACACGAGCAGCACGCTGGAAACCCGCCGTGCTGCCTTTGGCACCAGTGTGATCACGCCCAACGAGCAGCTCTACATCCGCAACAACCTGCCCGCCCCCGATCCCGAGATCGTGGCCGACCGCGACGCCTGGCAGGTCGCCGTCGAGGGTGTGAAATCGCCCCGCACTTTCACCGTCAAAGAACTCAAGGGTCTCGGTCTGGAAACCACCGCGATGGTGCTGCAGTGTTCCGGCAACGGCCGAGGCTTCTTCCCCAGCAAGCCCAGCGGCACGCCGTGGCAGGTGGGCGCGGCAGGTTGTGTGGTGTGGAGCGGTGTGCCGGTGCGGGCGGTGGTGGAAGCCACCGGTGGTTTGGTGGACGGCCTGCCGTTCATGACCGCCACCGGCGGCGAGAAGCTGCCCGAAGGCGTGGACCCCAAATCGGTCATGGTGGAGCGCTCGGTTCCCAAGGAGGCCATGGCCGATGCCCTGCTGGCCTGGGAAATGAATGGTGTGCCGATCCCGCTCGCCCATGGTGGCCCGTTGCGCTTGGTCATTCCGGGCTACAACGGTGTGAACAACGTGAAGTACATCAAGCGCTTGGCGTTCACCGCCCAACAAAGCGACGCCAGGATTCAAAGCACGGGATACCGCATGTCACCGCCGGGCCAGAAAGGTGACCCCAGCCAACCGTCCATCTGGGAAATGGCGCCCAAGTCGTGGATCAACACGCCGAACGCCGACACTGGCCCGCTGGCCGCCGGGCTGGTACAGATCCACGGGGTGGGTTTTGGGGGCATGAACGCCGTGCGTGGCATCGACGTCTCGGTGGACGGTGGAAAAACCTGGACGGCCGCCCGCTTGGTCGGGCCCGACCTGGGCAAGTACGCGTGGCGACAGTTCGTGCTGGCGGTGAACCTGCCTGCGGGCACGCACACACTGATGAGCCGCGTCACAGATGTGAAGGGCAATGTCCAGGTGGAGCTGGCGCAAAACAACGCGAGCGGGTACTCCAACAGCAGCTGGCGCGATCACGCGGTTCGGGTCACCGTGGCATGAGGCGACTCGCTCGCACCGCCGCCATTGCGGCGTGGGTTGCCTGGACCGCCAAAGCGGCGTGCGGCCAACCGCTGATGGACGACGGCAAGAAGCTGTTCAACCAAATCGCTCTGCCCGCTTGCGCCGTGTGCCACACGCTGAAACACGCGGGCGCCGAGGGTGCAATCGGTCCTGTTCTGGACGAGCTCAGACCCGAGGCAGCGCGGGTGGAGAAAGCCATCCGCTACGGGCTGGGACAAATGCCCGCGTACACCGCGCTGACCGACGCGCAGATCAAATTGCTCGCCGAGTACGTGGCCGCCGCCACCCGCCCGTGACGGCCTGTCATGGGGCTGGCGGGGCTGGCGGTCGACGCAAGCCCTGCAGCCACCAGCGGCCCAGGACGATCGCTGGATCGATTTGCGGTGGTTTGAACCAACTGCCGGGCAGCGGTTGCTCCGCGTCCAGACAGCCACCCCGCACACCGCACGCTCCCGCACAGGGTGCCGCTGCGCACATCCACCCTGTATCTGACGCACCGCAAACGTAAAAAAGGCCGAACCCCAGGGGGCCCGGCCTTCTTCGTTGTCGCGGGTGAGCGGCGTGGAACGCTCAACCGGCAGTGGCTTCTTCTGCCTCCGGTTTGGCCTTGCCTTCTTTCTTGGGCAGGGGCTGAATCTCCAGCTTGACCTCGGGCTTGGCCGCGTCGGTTGGGTCCAGGTCAACGGTGAGTCGGCCCCCGTCGACCAAGCGGCCGAACAGCAGCTCATCGGCCAGCGCACGCCGGATGGTGTCCTGAATCAGGCGTTGCATCGGGCGGGCTCCCATGAGCGGGTCAAAGCCCTTTTTGGCCAGGTGCTTGCGCAGCGGGTCGGTGAAAGTCACCTCGACCTTCTTCTCGGCCAACTGGGTCTCCAGCTGAAGCAAGAATTTGTCGACCACCCGCAGAATCACCGCCTCGTCAAGTGCCTTGAAGCTGACAATCGCATCCAAGCGGTTGCGGAACTCCGGCGTGAACAAACGTTTGATATCGGCCATTTCATCGCCCGATTCGCGCGGGTTGGTGAAGCCAATGGTCGCCTTGTTCATGGTCTCGGCGCCCGCGTTCGTCGTCATGATGATGATGACATTGCGGAAGTCGGCCTTGCGCCCGTTATTGTCGGTCAAGGTGCCGTGGTCCATCACCTGCAGCAGCACATTAAAGATGTCGGGGTGGGCCTTTTCGATTTCGTCGAGCAGCAAGACGCAATGCGGCTTCTTGGTGACCGCTTCGGTCAACAAACCACCTTGGTCAAACCCCACATACCCCGGGGGCGCACCGATCAAGCGGCTGACCGCGTGCCGCTCCATGTATTCCGACATGTCGAAGCGGATCAGTTCGATACCCATGATGTACGCCAGCTGTTTGGCCGCTTCTGTCTTGCCAACGCCAGTAGGGCCACTGAACAAGAACGAGCCAATCGGCTTGTCTCCTTTGCCCAGTCCCGAGCGGGCCATCTTCACGGCACTGGCCAACACGTCGAGTGCCGGGTCCTGTCCGAACACCACGCTTTTGAGGTCGCGCTCCAGTGTTTTGAGCTTGCTGCGGTCGTCGTTGGACACATTGGCGGGTGGGATGCGGGCGATCTTGGCCACGATCTCTTCCACCTCCGTCTTGCTGATCGTCTTTTTGCGCTTGCTCGGTGGCAAGATACGTTGGGCCGCACCGGCCTCGTCGATCACGTCGATCGCCTTGTCAGGCAAGTGGCGGTCGTTGATGTATTTGGCGCTCAACTCCGCCGCGGCTTGCAGGGCAGCCACGGCGTACTTCACGCTGTGGTGCTCTTCGAAGCGAGACTTCAAGCCCTTGAGGATTTCCACCGTCTCTTCAACCGTCGGCTCGACCACATCGACCTTTTGAAAGCGGCGCGAAAGCGCTGCATCTTTTTCGAAGATGCCCCGGTATTCAGTGAAGGTGGTCGCGCCGATGCACTTGAGCGCACCGGAACTCAGCGCGGGCTTGAGCAGGTTGGACGCATCCAGCGTTCCACCGGAGGCGGCGCCGGCACCGATCAGGGTGTGGATCTCGTCAATGAACAAAATTGCGTTCGGTTTGTCTTTCAGTGACTTCAGCACGCCTTTGAGTCTCTGCTCAAAGTCGCCCCGGTATTTGGTGCCCGCCAACAGCGCGCCCATGTCAAGGGAGTAAACCTGAGCTTCTGCCAAAATTTCAGGCACGTCTTTTTGGGTAATGCGCCATGCCAATCCCTCGGCGATGGCGGTCTTGCCCACACCGGCTTCGCCCACCAACAGGGGGTTGTTCTTGCGGCGACGGCAAAGAATTTGGATGGTGCGCTCCACCTCGTACTGCCGTCCGATCAGCGGGTCGATCTTGCCGTCTTTAGCCGCTTGGTTCAGGTTTTGGGTGTACTGTTCCAAGGGCGAAGCCTTCTCGTTCTTTTCTCCGCCTTCTTCCTGCTCGGCGTTGCCTTCACTGGGTTTGGCTGCCTCCGGTGGGTCGCTCTTTTTGATACCGTGGGCGATGAAATTCACCACATCCAGACGGGTCACGCCCTGTTGGTGGAGGTAGTAGACCGCGTGGGAGTCTTTCTCGCCAAAGATGGCGACCAACACATTCGCTCCGGTTACCTCTTTCTTGCCATTGCCTGTGCTCTGCACGTGCATGATGGCGCGCTGAATGACCCGCTGAAAACCCAGCGTGGGCTGGGTGTCAACGTCTTCCGTGCCAGCCACCTGCGGCGTGTTGTCTTTGATGAAGTTGGTCAGTGACTTGCGCAACTCATCCAGATTGGCCGAGCAGGCGCGCAGCACTTCCGCCGCGCTGGGGTTGTCCAGCAAAGCAAGCAACAGGTGCTCCACCGTGATGAATTCGTGGCGTTGCTGCCTGGCCTCCACGAAGGCCATGTGCAGACTGACTTCCAATTCCTGGGCAATCATGGTTTTTCCTTTAACTACGTCGGCTGTTGTTCATGTGACAGATCACGACTCAACAGGTTCACTCACACATTGCAGCGGATGCCCGGCTTTCGCTGCGGCTGAACTCACTTGGTCCACCTTGGTGGCGGCCACGTCGCGGGTGAACACCCCACAGACGCCACGCCCATCCAAATGGATTTTGAGCATGATCGCCGTCGCGGTCTCACGGTCTTTGTTGAAAAACTCCTGGATTACCAGAACTACAAACTCCATCGGGGTGTAGTCGTCGTTCAGCAGTACCACCTGATACAGCTGAGGCGGCTGGATTTTCTGCGTGCGGCGTTCCAAAACCACCGAGTCGCCGTTGTCGGGAGGGGATGGTGTGAACCCTGGGGTGTCGGGGGAGGTCGCCATGAAAACCATTCTATCCGTCGTGTTTCAACTGACCTGCTGAGGGGGAATTGGTGACGAAATCAAGACAATCAAGGCCCGCTCGGCGTCGCTTGGCTCTCTGACCAAGCCAGGGCGATTTGGCATGTAAAAAACGTCACGCAGAAAAAAAGCCGCTGGCCAGGGCCAGCGGCTTGATATGCAAAGCGCGGTGGCTCACATGTTGTCGATCATCACCTGGCCGAAACCGGAGCAAGACACCTGCGTGGCGCCTTCCATCAGGCGGGCAAAGTCGTAAGTGACCTTTTTGCTGTTGATGGATTTTTTCATCGAGCTGATGATCAGGTCGGCCGCTTCCTTCCAGCCCATGTGGCGCAACATCATCTCGGCCGATAGGATCTCGGAACCGGGATTCACGTAATCCTTACCCGCGTATTTGGGCGCGGTGCCGTGGGTGGCTTCGAACATGGCCACCGTGTCGCTCAGGTTCGCACCGGGCGCAATGCCGATGCCGCCAACCTGCGCGGCAAGCGCGTCGGACACGTAGTCACCGTTCAGGTTCAACGTGGCGATCACGCTGTATTCGGCCGGACGCAACAGAATCTGCTGCAAGAACGCGTCGGCGATGCTGTCCTTGACGGTGATTTCCTTGCCCGTCTTGGGGTTCTTGAACTTCATCCACGGGCCACCATCGATCAGCTCGGCACCGAATTCCTTGGCGGCCAGGCCGTAGGCCCAGTCGCGGAAGCCGCCTTCGGTGAACTTCATGATGTTGCCCTTGTGCACGATGGTCACACTGGGCTTGTCGTTGTCGATCGCGTACTGGATGGCCTTGCGCACCAACCGCTCGGTGCCTTCGCGCGAGACTGGCTTGATGCCAATGCCGGAGGTGCCTGGGAAACGGATTTTCTTGACGCCAAACTCGTCTTGCAAGATCTTGATCAGCTTCTTCGCTTTCTCGCTCTCGGCTTCGAACTCGATGCCCGCGTAGATGTCTTCAGAGTTCTCGCGGAAGATCACCATATCGGTCTTGTGTGGCTCTTTCACGGGGCTGGGCACGCCGTCAAAATATTGAATGGGGCGCAGGCAGACGTAAAGGTCCAACTCCTGTCGCAGCGCCACGTTCAAGGAGCGAATGCCACCGCCAACTGGCGTGGTAAGCGGCCCCTTGATGGACACCACGTAGTCGCGCACCGCGTGCAGGGTTTCTTCGGGCAGCCACACGTCTGGTCCGTACACATTGGTGGACTTTTCGCCTGCGTAAACCTCCATCCAATGGATTTTTTTCTTGCCGCCGTAGGCTTTGGCCACAGCAGCGTCCACCACCTTCAGCATCACTGGGGTGATGTCTGCACCGGTGCCATCACCCTCGATGAAGGGAATGATGGGCTGGTCGGGCACGTTCAACGACATGTCCGCGTTGACCGTGATTTTTTGACCTTCGGTGGGCACTTTGATGTGCTGGTACATGAACTGTCTCCGTGATCGCTGTGTGCAGCGGGTTGTTGGGAAAAACGATTATGCTCAAAAAACTTTCAGCCAACTGTCAGGGCGTTCCACCGAAGGGTCAGAAACGGTGTACCGATTCCGTAGCTGGCCAACACACCCCAGACAAGACCCACCAAACAGCGATCCGAATGCCCCTATCCAGGGAAGCTTCTTGGTGGATGGCCGCGGAAGCTGCGACGCACCCTGCATGAATGGGATTCGACACCGATTCCAACTTCGCCCGGCGGCACCCGCAGGGTTTGCAGGCATGATTGGAGCACTCGCACGTTCTTCAAACCATGACCCTTTCACGTCGCATTTGGTTCTTCGCTGCCTTGTTTGTGCTGGCCCACACAGCCCTGGCGATGGAAGTCCCTCAAACTTTGTTGCCCCGCGCCAAGCTGATGGCGGGCGGGCATTCGATCGATGCCCAAGTCGCCAGCACACCCGACCAGCGGTCCATTGGCTTGATGCACCGTAAGCACCTGCCACAGGCAGAGGGCATGTTGTTCGTCTTTGAACAACCCGCCACGCAGTGCTTTTGGATGAAAAACACCCTGATCCCACTCACGGCTGCCTTTCTGGCGGACGACGGTCGGATCGTCAACCTGGTGGACATGGCCCCCCAAAGTTTGGAGTCCCACTGCAGTACGCTGCCTGTGCGGTATGTGCTGGAAATGAACCAGGGCTGGTTCGCCAAGAAGGGGCTGCTGGCGGGTGCCCGGGTGGGCGGCGGGCCTTTCAAGACGCAAAGCACACGCCCATGAAAAAAGCCGCCCACAGGCGGCTTTCGTACCTGACGCGGCGGGCTCAGGCGAAGTTTTTCTCGGCGAATGACCAGTTCACCAACTGGTCGAGAAACGTCTCCACAAACTTGGGGCGCTGGTTGCGGTAGTCGATGTAATAGGCGTGCTCCCACACGTCCACAGTGAGCAGCGCCTTGTCGGCGGTGGTCAGTGGCGTGCCTGCTGGACCGGTGTTGACGATGTCCACCGTACCGTCGGGCTTTTTGACCAACCACGTCCAGCCGGAACCGAAGTTACCCACCGCGCTTTTGACAAACGCCTCTTTAAAAGCAGCGTAGCTGCCGAACTTGGCCTGAATGGCCGCGGCCAGTGGGCCGCTGGGTTCGCCGCCGCCAGCGGGCTTCATGCAGCTCCAGAAAAAGGTGTGATTCCAGATCTGGGCGGCGTTGTTGTAGATGCCGCCGCTGGAGGTCTTGACGATCTCTTCCAGCGTTTTGCTTTCGAACTCGGTGCCCTTTTGCAGATTGTTCAGGTTCACCACATACGCGTTGTGGTGCTTGCCATGGTGGTACTCGAAGCTCTCTTTCGAATAATGGGGGGCCAGCGCGTCGATCGCGTAGGGGAGCGGGGGCAAGGTGTGTTCCATGGTTCTCTCTCTTCAGTAAATGGGTGAACAGATTGTAGGAATTAAAGCGAACGCACCGATGACACCTGCAAATCAACCTCTCCCTGAGCCAGGGTGGCGTGCAGGAATTGTCCTGGCAAGGTGTCGCTGGCGCGAGAGACGGTGCGACCGTCAGCGTCGCGCAGCCAGGCGTAACCCCGCTGGAGCACCAAGCGGGGGTCAAGCAAACCGAGTCGCAATTCGGCCTTTTCCAGTCGTTTTTGGTGATGGCTGCGTCTGACGGCAACTTTTTGAACTAAATCGGTCTGTAGCCCTTGCAAAAGGTGACGTTGACGCTCTGATTTCAATAGCACCGCGTGACGCATGCGCTGTTGCAGGTTGGCCAGCCCCGCCCTTTGGCGTGCCATCCGGGTGGACGGGCGGCCCAGCCGAGCCAACGCGGTGTCCAACCGCTGTTGATGCCGGTCCACATACCGCTGGGTGGCATCGGTCAACCGCCCGGCCAGCAGGTCGAGAGCGCCCAGCCACACTGAGCGCGGCACGCTGACCAGCTCGGCGGCTGCGGTAGGGGTGGGGGCACGCACGTCGGCGACGAAGTCGGCCAGGGTGAAGTCGGTCTCGTGCCCCACGCCCGTCACCACCGGTACCGGGCTGGCGGCAATGCAACGCACCAACGCCTCGTCGTTGAACGCCCACAGATCCTCCATCGCGCCACCACCGCGCACCAGCAAAATAACGTCCAACGCTGGCCAGCCTGCATGGGCAGTCTCTGTCAGCGCGTAGAGACGCGACAACGCCCGCACCAATTCGGCTGGGGCCTGCACGCCTTGCACCGACGCGGGCGCCAGCACCACCGGAATGTGGGGCACCCGGCGCCGCAGAGCCGTTACCACGTCATGCAGCGCTGCGGCACCCAGCGAGGTGACCAGACCGATGCCTCGCGGCACCGTGGGCAACGCGCGCTTGCGGTCCGAGGCGAACAGCCCTTCGGTCTCGAGGCGCTCCTTGCGACGCAGAAACTCTTCGAACAGCGACCCATGCCCGGCCCGCCGCATGGACTCCACCACCAACTGCAGTTCGCCACGGGCTTCGTAGACGCTCAGGCGCCCACGCACTTCGACCCGTTCGCCGTCGCGGGGCTGAAAATCCAACAGGCTGGCGGCCCGGCGGAACATCGCACAACGGAGGTTTCCGTGTGCATCCTTGAGAGAGAAGTAGCAGTGGCCGCTGGCCGCTTGGGAAAAGCTGGTGATTTCGCCCTGCACGGCGACTGGGTTGAACCTGGCCTCCAGCGCATCGGCCACCGCTTTGCACAGCGCCCCGACTGCCCAGACGCGCCCGTCACCGGGTGGCGGACCGCCCGTCACCTTACCCCTCCTGCAGCGCCCATCGCGCGCATCCCGCCCGAACCGTTGTGGCCACCCGCAAAGAGCCTCGCGCAGACGCTCATTTTTCCGTGCAAGTACATGATTTCATTGGATTTTTATGTGCTTAATTCGGCGCCGTTTTGTCGCAAACCAGGTTTGGCGCGGTCTGACGGCCAAGCACTGGGAGGTTTTTCACAAAGTTGTCCACAGATTGTGTGCACGGGCGCCGGTGCTTTGGCAGGCAGCCGCCGCCGGATCGCCCTGGGTGGCAGACGTGCTGGGCGATAATCCGATGTCACAACACGCTCGGGGAAACCGTTGTTTTCGATCATACAAGCCGCTGGTTGGCCGATTTGGCCGCTGATCGCCTGCTCGGTGTTGGCATTGGCCTTGGCCATCGAACGATGGATGTCGTTACAGACCCTGAAGGTGGCACCGCCGACCTTGTTGGACGAGGTGTTGGTGGTGTCGCGGTCGTCGGTTCCAGGGCCCGACGTGGTGGCCCAACTTGAAGACAACTCCGTGCTTGGCAAGGTGCTGGCGAGCGGTTTCCGCACCTTGAACGCGAACCCGCGATGCAGCGAGGCCGACCTGCGCGCGAGCATCGAGGCGGCTGGCCGCCTCGCCAACCACGGCTTGGAGCGCTATTTGACGGCTTTGGCCACCATCGCATCGGCGGCACCTCTGCTTGGCCTGCTGGGCACCGTGATCGGCATGATCGAGATCTTTGGCGCGCAGTCCCCCGCAGGCGGTGTGGGCGCGGGCAACCCCGCACAACTGGCCCAGGGCATCTCGGTCGCGCTGTACAACACCGCCTTCGGGCTCATCGTCGCGATCCCCGCCTTGGTCCTGTGGCGCTATTTTCGGGCACGGGTGGACAGCCACCTGCTGACGCTGGAACTCGCCGCAGAGCGCTTGGTCCGCCACCTCAACAGCCTTCGCAAATGACGCGGTCCAACCAGCGCGAGGGCGCGGCATGAACTTCCGCCAGCGCGAGCGTCGGGGCGCCAGCGAAGCGCCAGAGATCAACCTCATCCCGTTCATCGACGTGCTGCTGGTGGTGCTGATTTTCCTGATGCTGTCCACCACGTACAGCAAATTCACCGAGCTTCAGCTCCAACTGCCGGTGGCCGACGCCGAGGCCCAGCGGGACCGGCCCAAAGAGGTCATCGTGGCGGTGACGGCGGACGGTCGCTACCAAGTCAATCAACAGTCTGTGGCCGGGCGCGACGTGGCTGCGCTCGTTCAGGCGCTGGGCGACACCCGGGCTGGCAAGGACAGCGTGGTCATCATCAGCGCCGACGCGGCAGCGCCGCACCAAGCCGTCATCCGTGTGCTGGAAGCGGCCCGCCGCAGTGGCTTGAACCAGATCACCTTCGCCGCGCAGACACCAACAGCGGCAGGCCGCTGACGGCGGCACCGACGCCAGTCGAGTTAGCCATGCTCGCGCAATTCCTGCGGCTGTCGGTTTGGCCAAATCGCGGGGTCGTGGCCCGCGTGCTGTGGCCGCTGGCGGCCGTCTATTCCGCCTTGGCGGCCTTGAACCGATGGCTGTACCTGAGCGGCTTGCGCCCGCGTGCGTCCGTGCCGGTGCCTGTGATTGTGGTGGGCAATGTGGTGGCGGGTGGCGCTGGCAAAACGCCGGTGGTCATGGCGGTGGTACGGCACTTGCAGGACAGCGGCTTGCGCGTGGCCGTGGTGTCACGCGGTCACGGCAGGAAAACCCACGGTGTGTTGGCCGTGGCGGACGACAGCTCCGCTCAGGACGTCGGGGATGAGCCCCTGCTGTTGCACCACACCACGGGTGTACCGGTTTATGTTGCGTCCCGTCGCGCTGACGCGGCGCGCGCCGCGCTGTCTCAGCGTCCTGCCCCGCAGGTCATCGTGTGCGACGACGGCCTGCAGCACTGGGCCTTGGTGCGCGATGTCGACATTTGTGTCTTCGACGCCCGCGGGGTGGGCAACGGGTGGTGTCTGCCAGCGGGTCCATTGCGCGAACCGTGGCCCAGGCCCGTGGACATGGTGGTGACCAGCGGGGGTCAGCCTATCGAGGGAACGGTTCCTGCTCACGTCTCTCGCCGGCTCCTGGACTCCCACGCCAGGCGGTCAGACGGTACGCGGCTGCAACTGGCGGAGTTGGCGAAGCGCCCAGTCCACGCGGTGGCGGGCATCGCACAGCCCGAGGCATTTTTTACCCTGCTGACACAAGCGGGTGTGACGCCCGCCTCCACCGAAGCCCTGCCCGACCACTTTGACTTCTCGGGCTGGCTGCGCCGCAGTGGGTCTGAGGTGGCTTTGGTGTGCACCGAAAAAGACGCGGTCAAGCTCTGGGCCCAACACCCCGATGCGTGGGCGGTGCCGCTGGTGGTGGATTTGCCCCCGGCGTTTTTCAGCCAGCTGGATGCACTGATCGCGCCAAAGCTATCATCCGCCCATGGACACACGACTGCTTGAACTGCTGGTTTGCCCAGTCACCAAAGGACCACTTGATCACCATCGAGAGCGGCAAGAGCTGGTTTCTCGGTCGGCCCGCTTGGCCTACCCCATACGGGACGGTATCCCCATCTTGCTGGAAACCGAAGCACGCACCCTGACAGACCAAGAGCTTGGGCTGTGAGCGCCACCGACCTGCCAGGTTTCGTTGTTGTCATTCCCGCCAGGCTGGCATCGACCCGACTGCCCAACAAGCCCTTGGCCGACATCGGCGGGACACCCATGGTGGTTCGGGTGGCTCAGCAGGCCCGAGCGTCGAACGCCTATCGGGTGGTGGTGGCCGCCGATCACCCTGACATCCTCACCGCGTGCGAGCAACACGGCGTCACGGCCCTGCTGACGCGGAACGACCACCCTTCCGGCAGCGACCGCCTGGCCGAGGCCTGTGACCTGCTGCAACTGCCAGACGACGCGTGCGTGGTGAATGTGCAGGGCGATGAACCCCTGATCGAGCCCGACCTGATCAACGCGGTGGCCGGTGTGCTGCGACAGCGGCCGGACGCAGACATGGGTACCGCAGCGCACCCGATCGACTCGGTCACGGACTTCACCAACCCCAATGTGGTGAAGGTGGTGTTGGACGCGCGCCAACTGGCGTTGTATTTCAGCCGCGCGCCCATGCCCTGGTGGCGAGACGGGTTTGCCCGCGGTGTTCAGGCGTTGCCGGAACCTGCCCCGTTGCGGCACATCGGGATCTATGCCTATCGGGCTGGCTTCTTGCGCCAGTTTCCGCGCTTAACGCCAGCCCCGATCGAACAGACCGAAGCCCTCGAACAGCTGCGCGCGCTGTGGCACGGTCATCGCATCGCGGTGCATATCACCCACAGAGCGCCAGGCCCAGGGGTCGACACGCCCGAGGACTTGGAAAAGGTGAGGTCGCTGTGCGCCCAAGCCGCAAACCGGACCGCTGATAGGGACCGCTGAAGCTGTCTTGGGCAACTCGGGTTTGGGCGGTACCAGCGTCAGGCATTTCCCCAGGATCGCGTGCTATTCTTGGTTAGAAGTCGTATTTCGCCGTTCGCGAATGACCGCTGTGCAGGACCGCTGGCACGTCGCGGCTAAAGAGAAACCATCCAAGGACATCCATGAGACTGATTTTGTTGGGCGCACCGGGCGCTGGCAAAGGCACGCAGGCCACCTTCATCTGCCAAAAGCACGGCATCCCGCAAATCTCCACCGGCGACATGTTGCGTGCCGCGGTCAAAGCAGGCACGCCACTGGGCATTGAAGCCAAGAAAGTCATGGACTCGGGCGGATTGGTCAGCGACGACCTCATCATCAACCTTGTCAAAGAGCGGATCGCGCAGGCCGACTGCGCCAACGGTTTTTTGTTCGACGGATTTCCCCGCACCATCCCCCAAGCCGACGCGATGAAAGCCGCCGGCGTCAAGCTGGACTACGTGCTTGAAATCGATGTGCCGTTCGACGCCATCATTGAACGCATGAGCGGGCGCCGTGCCCACGTGGCGTCGGGCCGCACCTACCACGTGAAGTTCAATCCGCCGAAAGTGGAAGGCATAGACGATTTAACCGGCGAACCGCTGATCCAGCGCGACGACGACAAAGAAGACACCGTCAAAAAGCGTCTAGAGGTCTACAGCGCCCAAACCCGACCGTTGGTCGACTACTACGCGAACTGGTCCAAGGCAGACCCAGCCACCGCACCGAAGTACCGCGCGATCAGCGGCACGGGCACCGTAGAAGACATCACCGCACGGGCATTCGACGCCTTGAGCCGCTGACGCGCCGACCGCCCCGAGCGCACCCCTGCTTAAACCGGGGTCGCCTAGAGACCATCCAGGGCGAATTTGCTTGGCCGCGGCTGCAGGCCTGCTTCTTGTGGTGTCTGCGTTGAAACACTGCAGCAACAGCGGCCTCGCTGGTGCACCCTGGCGGCGACGCATCACCGCCTCATCGCCAGAAAGGCGCGCAATGGGCGGACCAGCCCATCAATTCCAGCGCCAGCGCGATGCGCGCTTTGACCGGATTCAAGTCGCCCGTGCCGGGCCACGCGCTGTCGTCGTGCAGGTTCACCCCGCCCTGTGCGCACCGCGTGCTGATCCACACCGCCACGCCTGAGGCCGACGCCCGCCACAGGGCGTCGGCAAGCGCCGAGTGCAACGTGCCATTGCCTGTGCCCGCGACGACCAATCCATCCACCCCGTGTGCCACCAGCGCATCCACCACTCGGCCGTCTGCCCCGGCATGGCTGGTGACGATGTCGACCCTCGGCCACATCGACACGTTCACTATATTTTCAATATCACCCGACGATGAAAAATCGGGGGTTGTAGGCCAATCCCTTGCGATTTCGAACCGATCTGACACGATGGCACCCAGCGGACCCCGATTTCCAGAGACAAACGCATCGAGCCGCTGGGTGTGGTGTTTCTGCACCTCCCGCGCGCTGTGCACCTCTCCGGCACAGACCACCACCACCCCGCGGGCGCCGGGGGTGAGCGCCACGGTCAGCGCATCGCGCAAATTCCGCGGTCCGTCCGGTGCCGTTGACGTCGCAGGCCGCATCGCGCAGGTCAGCACCACTGGCTTGTCCGTCGACACTGTGGCACTCAAAAAATACGCGGTTTCCTCCAACGTGTCGGTGCCATGGGTGATCACCACCCCCGCTACATCAGGCTTCGCCAGCCAGTCTAGTACGCGCGCGCGCAGACGCCACCACAGCGCGGGTTCTATGTCCTTGCTGTCGATTTGTGCGACTTGCTCGGTCATCAACCGCGCAGGCACTGGCGCTCCAGGAAGCGACTCGGTCAGTTGGGCCACAGGTACCTGCCCCGCCAGGTAATGCCGGTCGTCACCCGGGCGGGGCGACACGCCTGCAATGGTCCCGCCCATGCCCAACACCACGATCTTTGGCAGCGTCACTTGCAATCTTTCGAAAACTGGTCAAAAATACAGTCACTGGACATACAAACAGCCGCTTAAGCGACCGGGACCTGCCCGGAATGCAGCAAGGACAACCATGGACACGCCACATTTTCCGGTCAAACTCACCGCGCGGCAGCAGCAGATTCTGGACCTGATCCAAGCCGCCATCGCCAGCACCGGGGCGCCCCCAACACGGGCAGAAATCGCTGCCGAGTTGGGATTTAAGTCCGCCAACGCCGCCGAGGAACACCTGCAGGCTTTAGCCAGAAAAGGGGCGATTGAGCTGGTCAGCGGCACTTCGCGCGGCATCCGACTGAAAAGCGACGCTCTGCGCGCACTCAATGAGAGTCGCCTCAAGCAATTTACGTTGCCGATTCCGGGCCTTTCACAACTGGCGTTGCCCTTGGTCGGTCGAGTGGCTGCAGGCTCACCCATCTTGGCAGAGCAGCACATAGACCAAACCTACCACGTGGAAAGCAGCCTGTTTCAACGCCGACCGGACTACCTGCTCAAAGTCAAAGGCATGTCAATGCGCGATGTGGGCATTTTGGACGGTGACCTGCTGGCAGTGCAAATGACCAAAGAAGCCAAGAATGGGCAAATTGTGGTGGCCCGCTTGGGTGAAGAGGTGACGGTGAAACGCCTGCAGCGCCGCAAAGACGTGGTGGAACTGCACCCCGAGAACCCAGAATTTAGAACCATCGTGGTGGGGCCCGGGGAAGCGTTCGAGATCGAGGGTTTGGCGGTCGGGCTGATCCGCAACGCCATGTTCAGTTAATCCCCAGTGACCGTGTCGCTGCGACATCATTTTGTACAGCCTGTCTCACCGAACTCTGCTTTTTTGACACCACCGCCATGTACCCCCTTTCACTCCCCCACTCACCACTGCGTCAATTGATGTCCTGGTTCGCCAGCCCAGCCCAGATCAGCGCCACCGCCCCGTTGGCCGCACAAGACCTTGTGCCAGTGGTGCGTCGGCCAGCTGAACGACGGGCACGCCCGCTGCGGGTCGTCCGGGTGATCGACGGCCAGCAAGCGCGTTCTGCGGCCGGGCGCATGCTGATCTCTGGCCGGTTCGCAGACGTTTGCGCCGAATTGGACCGATTGGCAGCGGCGGAGCGGCACTGACAACCCGCCCGACCACCTGCAGTGCACGGCCGGACCTTCGGGCTGGGGGCCGTGCGGGCACAATCGCGGGATGAACATTGTCATCCTCGACGACTACCAAGACGCGGTGCGTAAGCTCAACTGCGCGAGCAAGCTGGACGAGTTTCCTGCCAAGGTGTACACCAACACGGTCAAAGGCTTGGGCCAACTTGCCATACGCCTGAAAGACGCCGATGTGATCGTGCTGATCCGTGAGCGCACCCACATCACCAGGCAACTGATCGACAAGCTCCCCAAACTCAAACTCATCGCTCAAACGGGCAGGATCGGCAGTCACATCGACGTTGCCGCTTGCACCGAGCGGGGCGTGGCCGTTTCCGAAGGCACCGGCTCGCCGATCGCACCAGCCGAGTTGACATGGGCATTGACCATGGCGGCCATGCGTCGGCTGCCCCAGTACATCGGCAAACTGAAGCACGGCGCGTGGCAGCAGTCCGGATTGAAGTCCGCCTCGATGCCACCGAACTTCGGTATCGGGTCTGTGCTCAAGGGCAGAACCCTGGGAGTTTGGGGTTACGGAAAGATTGGTCAGATGATCGCGGGCTACGGCAAGGCGTTCGGCATGCGGGTTCAGGTGTGGGGCAGTGAGGCTTCAAGATCAAAGGCGCTGGCAGATGGCCACGACGTGGTCGCCAGCAAGGCCGATCTATTTCGCAGCAGCGACGTGCTGTCGCTTCACTTGCGCTTGACGGACGACACGGCTGGCATTATCAAGGCAGAGGACTTGGCTTTGATGAAACCTTCGGCTTTGCTGGTGAACACGTCGCGGGCTGAACTGATCGAAGGCGACGCTTTGCTCACAGCACTTAACCGAGGCCGCCCGGGCATGGCAGCGGTAGACGTCTTCGAGAGCGAGCCCATCCTTCAAGGCCACGCGCTGTTGCGCTTGGAAAACTGCATTTGCACCCCGCACATTGGGTATGTGGAACAAGACAGCTACGAGATGTATTTCGCGGCGGCATTCGACAACGTGGTGAATTTCATCAAGGGCACACCCACCAACGTCGTGAACCCTGGTGCGCTCAAAGTACGCCGCTGATTGCAGAACTGGCTGGTTGGCAGGTCACACGCTGCCTGTGTCCACCCCTTCCGTCAGGCGGTCTTTGGCCACTGTGTAAAGCATCAACAGGTCGCGACAGGCTTCCAAATCAATGGCTTCGACGAAGGCCTCTCCATCGGTGGATTTGAACAACAGGTCCTCGATCAGAGACAGCACCGCTGGCCTCGGCCAAGCCACCACCATGCGCGAGAGCACTTCCGGGTGCGCCTGTAGACCTGCAGGCGTGTGCCGGTAGTCATCGAACTCGGGCACCTGCCCCCCCAGCACTCGGCCAAGATCTGCACGACATTGCTCATACTCGGATCGGCGACCCAGTTGATGATGAAGTCGAAGCAGTTCTAAATATGCCACCGGGCTGACCAAGGACGAATCGGCGTGGCGCAAGTGGTCGCGCAGCGAGGCGATGGCTTGCTCGTGCTGGCCGATGGAGATGAAAAAATCGACTTGCTGTAACAGGTCGAGTAGCTCTTCCACCAGGCGTCCACGGGGCGACGCCAAGGCGCTATCAGCTAAGTCGACTGGCCCGGGGCCTTCCCGATGTGGCGCGGTGGCGGCCGTGGCTGCTTCAGTGTGGCCGTCAGGAAACAACGAATCCAACATGTCCAGGTCAATCGACGCGGGCTCGCTCGCGGGGCCGGGTTCGCTCCCCTGAGAGGCGGGTAAGTAACCCGGAGGCGGCTCTACCGGGGCGTCATTCCGCGCCGATGCCCAAAGCGGGGGCGATGCCGCGGAACCCTTCGGCCGCCGACGCCACACCGCTGTGAGCAACAACACCAAACTCACCGCTGCCAGAGCGAGCACCAGCCAGTTGTTGTATCGCTCCGATCGCGCCCTCGCCAGCTCGGCCGTCAGGGCGGCGACCTCGCGGTCTGCCCGGGCCCTGGCGTCGCGCAGGCCACGTATTTCGGCCTCCATGGCGCTGATTTGTTCCAAACCACGCAGGGAAGCCGCTGTGTCCAAGTTCAGCACACGCCACAGGGCTGCCGCAGCAGCCCGTTCGCTCGGTGGCGCTTCTGCGGTCACCTTTAAATCTTGGGACAGCCTCAAGGTCGGGCTGCGTTCAAAGGCCGCGTCGGCACGGTCCAGCCGAAGGCGGTCGCCCGATTGGACGGTTTTGGTTATCCGCCCTCCCCGCTCAGGCCCCCTGCCTGGGGCTTGAGCGGCAGCGTCTGACCGAGACGCTCTGGGTTCACTGGCCTTGCTGCGAACGGGATTTCCAGCCCGATTGGGTCCAGTGGCTCGCGATGAAGCGGACGCAATGGCCGAACGTGAGGCCAAGGCACTAGGCGCGTCTGTGCCGAGCCGAGCGGCTGGGCTGCCCGATGACTCGGTGGGCGGTGCGACCGGTTCGTCGCCGATGTCAGCCAACAAGACGTAACGGCGGGTCACCCGTTGCCGGCAGCCAGCGGCGACTTCTACCGCGACCACGGGTTCGTCCACCGCCTTGTCGACCCTCAAACGGATCACCCCTTGCTGGGGACTGGTGCCCTGGAATTCGGTCCGCACCAGCCCAGGGGCAACCGGGGAATCGGCGTACGCCACGCTGGCGTCGATGCACAAATCAGGCTCACCAACGCCGAGCACCGGGATACTGACCGACAAGGGGCGGCCTATCAGCGGAACCGATGTGGTGGCGCCCAGAGTCAATGCTGAGCTGGTCACCGCCGTCACCGACAAAGCCATCCCGATACCGATTTGCCGCAGCGTCACGCGTTCCCCTTTTGATGGATTCTGGCACAGGGCCGCGCACTGGCTACTGGGACATAATTCCATTATGAAAACACCCTTCAACAAAGTCGGCGTGATCGGCGCTGGCGCCATGGGGCGTGGCATCGCGCAGATGGCCGCCCAGGGCGGCTGCACCGTGTATTTGTACGACAACCAAGACGGCGCGGCGGCTCGGGCGTTGGTCGCGATCAGCGAGATCTGGGACAAGCTTGCCGAAAAAGGACGGCTGCCTCCGGCAGACGCCGCCAAACTGAAGCAGCGTTTGTCGGTGGTCATCGAGCTTGCAGGGCTCACCGAGTGCGATCTGGTGATAGAAGCTGTGGTTGAGCAACTCGCGGTCAAGCAGGCGCTGTTTGCGCAGCTGGAATCCATCGTGTCGGAATCTGCCGTGTTGGCAACCAACACCTCGTCGCTGTCCGTCACCGCCATCGGCGCGGCGCTCAAGCGCCCCCATCGTTTTGCGGGGCTGCATTATTTCAATCCGGTGCCACTGATGCGTTTGGTGGAAGTGATCCCCGGCTTGCGCAGCGACCCCTCGGTGTGTGAACGCTTGGCAGACCATGTCCGGCAAATCGGGCACACGCCGGTTTTCGCCAAAGACACGCCTGGCTTCATCGTCAACCACGCTGGGCGTGGCTACGGGACAGAAGCATTGCGCATCGCCAGCGAGAACATCACAGACTTCGTCACCATCGACCGCATTCTGAAGGACCAGTCCGGCTTCAAGCTGGGCCCGTTCGAACTGATGGATCTGACCGCGCTGGACGTTTCGCACCCAGTCATGGAGTCGGTCTACCACCAGTACTACCAAGAGCCGCGTTTTCGCCCCAGTCCGATCACGGCGCAACGCTTGGCCGGGGGTTTGCTCGGACGCAAAACCGGCGCGGGGTTCTACCAATACGCAGAAGGCCAGATCCAAGCACCGGCGGAACCACCCGCACCCAAGTCAGTGAAATTGCCGCCCGTGTGGGTGTCGCCCCGCGCTGCGCGCCGCGCGGACTTGCTGCAGCTGCTCAAAGACTTGGGCGCAACCATAGAAACTGCGGCAGCGCCGTCTGATGTGGCCCTCATTCTGGTTGCGCCGCTCGGTTTTGATGTAAGCACCGTGGCTGCAGTGGATCGGCTGGACGCCCGTCGCACAGTGGGCATCGACATGCTGGTCGGCGACGCTGGCACCAAACGCCGGGTGCTGGCGACCAACCCGGCCACGACGCCACACATGCGCGACGCTGCCCATGCGCTGTTCGCAAGCGACGGAAAAGCGGTCAGCGTGATTCGAGACAGCGCGGGCTTCGTCACCCAGCGGGTGTTGGCGACGATCATCAACATTGCCAGCGACATCTGCCAGCAAGGCATCTGCACGCCACAGGACTTGGACACCGCCGTGGTGCTGGGTCTGGGTTACCCACTGGGGCCACTGGCTTTAGGCGATCGCATCGGCGCGGCCAGTGTGCTGGAGATTCTGTTCAACCTGCAAACCGTGTATGGCGACCCGCGCTACCGACCAAGCCCCTGGCTGCGTCGGCGCGGTGCGTTGGGCTTGAGCCTGATGCAGTCGGAGGCCTGAGCCGGTGCCTGCACAGCTCAAAAGCACGCGGCATGGGGCCACGCTGTTGCTGACACTGTCCAACCCGGAGCACCGCAACGCGCTGGGTCCTGAGATCTACGCAGCTGGGGTCGAGGCACTGAGCGTGGCAGAGTCCAACACAGAGGTCCGCAGTGTGGTGCTGGCTGGCGAGGGGCCGAACTTCTGCGCGGGCGGCGACCTACAACGCCTGCAAAACAACCGCCAGCAAGGTCGCGAGGTCCAGGCACAGAGCGTCGAAGGGTTGCACAGTTGGATCGAAGCGATCCACACCTTTCCAAAGCCCGTCATCGCGGCGGTTGAGGGCGCAGCTGCAGGTGCGGGGTTCTCGCTGGTCCTGGCCTGCGATTTGGTGGTGGCTGCCCGCAACGCCGTATTCGTCATGGCTTACACCGGCGTCGGGCTTTCGCCTGATGGCGGGGCGACATGGGCGCTGTCCCGCAGCGTGCCAAGGCAATTGGCCAACGAGTTGCTCATGTGTGCCGAACGCATCGGTGCCGAGCGTCTGCACCACCTGGGCGTCGTGAATCGGTTGAGCGAATCTGGCGAGGCGCTGGCAAACGCCATGGCCTTGGCAGAGCGGATCAACGACCGCGCCCCGAACGCGCTGTCCAGCATCAAAGACCTGATGAACGACGCCACTGGCAGCAGCCTGGCGGCCCAGCTGGCCCGAGAGCGCGACCACTTTGTGGACAACCTGCACCATGAGAATGCGGGCATCGGCATCGCGGCTTTTCTGAACAAGGCGATTCCCCGTTACCGTTGAGAAAGGTCTGTTGGTGCCAGACGCGCAAGTGACAACCCTGTTCTTGAGCGCACCTGACCGGGGCCACAATGGCGGTTGGATGCGACCCACGACACGCCATGGACGACCCGATTCTGACCATTGAAGAGCGCGAGGCGATCAACGCTGGCCGCTGGTTTTCGTCGCTGTCGCCGTCTTTGCGACATGACATTTTGCGTTGCGCCTACGTCAAGCGCTTCAAGGACGGTGAGCTGATCACCGCACGCGGCGATCCGCCAACCGAATGGTCTGCCTGTGCACGCGGCGCGGTGCGGGTGAGTTCCACCTCTTTGTCGGGCAAACAAATCACACTCACTTACATCGAGCCAGGGCTTTGGTTCGGCGACGTGGCCATTTTTGATGGAGACCGTCGCACCCATGACGCCTATGCGCACGGAGACACGGTCTTGTTGTGTGTGGCACGGAGCGATTTCCAAAAGATCCTCGCGACCCACGTGGAACTGTACGAGGCGTTGATGCGGCTGCAAGCCCGCCGCATTCGCCAGCTGTTCGGACTCGTCGAGGATCTGAATACGCTGCCACTGCGTGCCCGACTGGCCAAACAGCTGTTACACCTGGCGCGCAGCTATGGCGTGCCGTGTTTGGCCGAGGGCCACGAGGTTCGCATCGGCCTGCAGCTGGCGCAAGAGGAGTTGGCACAGCTGCTGGGTGCGTCGCGCCAGCGCGTGAACCAGGAGCTGAAGGCGATGGAGCGCGACGAGATCATCCGTATCGAGCCGGGCGGGTTGGTGGTGCGCCACCGGGACCGTCTGTTGAAAATCACCGAGGCCGACCTGTGAGCCACTTCGATCATTTCCAGGGTACCCGGGCCGTTTCCGAAGGCGCCGCGTTCGACTTGGGTGCGCTCACGCGCTGGCTGTCGTCGCGGTTACCGGGCTTTGATGGGCCGGTCAAAGTCGAGGTGTTCAACGGCGGGCAATCCAACCCCACCTACAAGCTCATCACCCGCGACCGTGCGTATGTCATGCGGGCTAAGCCAGGACCGGTGGCCAAATTGCTACCGTCGGCCCATGCGATCGAGCGTGAGTACCGTCTGATGCATGCGTTGAGCCGCTCCCAGGTGCCCGTGGCCGACATGCACTGCTTGTGCGAGGACGAGGGTGTGATCGGCCGGGCGTTTTATGTAATGGCTTTCGTGGAAGGTCGGGTGCTGTGGGATCAGTCTTTGCCCGGCATGACCAAAGCGCAGCGTGGGGAGATCTACCGAGAAATGAACCGCGTGCTGGCCGCCTTGCACACGGTCAATTTCTCGGAACTTGGGCTGTCGGACTACGGCAAGCCGGGCAATTACTTCGAAAGGCAGATCGGCCGCTGGAGCAAGCAATACCAAGCGTCGGTCACCCAACCCATCGACGAGATGGACCACCTGATGGCCTGGTTGCCTGCCCACATTCCCGCGGGTGCAAAGGACGACACCAAAGTGTCCATCGTCCATGGCGACTACCGAATGGACAACCTGATGTTCCACCCGACCGAACCGCGGGTGCTGGCAGTGCTTGACTGGGAACTGTCCACCTTGGGTCACCCACTGGCTGATTTCAGCTACCACTGCATGGCGTGGCACATCCCACCCGGTTCGTTCCGCGGCATTGGTGGACTGGACGTGGTGCAACTCGGCATTCCCACCGAATCGGCCTATATCCGTCAATACTGCGACAGTACCGGGCTCACCACGGTGGACGCACTGCGCGCCGACTGGAATTTCTACATGGCCTACAACCTGTTCCGCCTCGCCGCCATCCTGCAAGGCATCGCCAAGCGGGTGGAAGCTGGCACGGCGTCCAGCGCACAGGCGGTGAGCGCCGCCGCTGGTGCACGGCCGCTCGCAGAAATGGCCTGGCGATTTGCCCAACAACGCTGACTCATTTGTCTTGAGAGAACACCCATGAACTTCGAATACACCCCAAAGGTCAAGCAGCTACAGGAGAAACTGCTGGCCTTCATGGACGGGCACATCTACCCGAACGAGAGCCGCTTTTACGCCGAGGTCGCCGCGAACCGCGCCAAGGGCAACGCCTGGGTCCCCACCACCCTCATTGAAGAGCTCAAACCCAAGGCCCGCGCGGCCGGTTTGTGGAACCTGTTCCTACCCCGCTCCCCACGCGCGCCCGAGGGCTTGTCCAACCTGGAATACGCACCGTTGTGCGAAATCATGGGCCGGGTGCCCTGGGCGCCCGAGGTGTTCAACTGCTCTGCGCCCGACACCGGCAACATGGAAACCATTGCCCGCTACGGCACCGAGGCGCACAAGGACGAGTGGCTGGAACCTCTGCTCAAGGGCAGCATCCGATCGGCTTTTCTGATGACGGAGCCTGACGTGGCCTCAAGCGACGCCACCAATATCCAGTGCAGCATCGTGCGCGATGGTGACCACTACGTCATCAACGGACGCAAGTGGTGGTCGTCTGGTGCGGGCGACCCGCGTTGCGCGGTGTACATCGTGATGGGCAAGACCAACCCAGACGCAGGCCGCCACGAGCAGCAGTCCATGATCCTGGTGCCATCCAACACCCCTGGCGTCAGGGTGATTCGCCCCCTGTCCGTATTCGGCTACGACGACGCTCCACACGGCCACATGGAGATTGCGCTGGACAACGTGCGCGTCCCGGCCAGCAACCTCCTGCTCGGCGAAGGCCGCGGCTTTGAGATCGCCCAAGGCCGCCTCGGTCCTGGCCGCATCCACCACTGCATGCGATCCATCGGCATGGCAGAGCGGGCGTTGGAATTGATGTGCCAACGCCTCAATACCCGCGTCGCGTTTGGCCGCGAGGTGGCCCGTCAGAGCGTTTGGCAAGAACGGGTGGCAGAGTCCCGCTGCATGATCGAGCAAGCCCGCCTGCTCACGCTGAAAGCCGCCTATATGATGGACACGGTTGGCAACAAAGTGGCTAAAGCAGAGATCGCCATGATCAAAGTGGTGGCGCCTAACATCGCCTGCCAGATCCTGGACTGGGCGATACAGGCCCACGGAGCAGCAGGGATGTCGGACGACTTCCCTCTGGCTTACGGGTATGCACACCAGCGCACCCTGCGGCTGGCCGATGGCCCCGACGAGGTACACCGCAACTCGCTGGCCAAACTCGAGTTGGCCAAGCACTTGGCATGGCATGCTGAAGCCGACATGCCGATCACCCGCGGAGCCTAACTTCATATCAGCACGCGGCGCCGCGCGCCAAAGCGCCGCGGGCGCGCTCTGTAAAACCCCTTTGGCCATGAACCTGCCCTGCCGAGGAATCACCATATGATCGACGTCCACTCCTGGGCCACGCCGAACGGCCACAAGGTCCACATCATGTTAGAGGAGTGTGGGTACCGCCTGGGCCGCGATTGGCGGGCCATCCCGATAGACATTGGCGCGGGCGACCAGTTCAAGCCCGAGTTTCTCGCCATCAGCCCCAACAACAAAATCCCGGCGCTGACCGACCCGCACGGACCCGATGGAAAACCCATCTCGCTGTTCGAATCGGGGGCGATCTTGTTGTACCTGGCCGCAAAAACTGGCAAGTTCCTGCCCAAAAGCGATCGCAAGCGGTTTGAAGTGCTGCAGTGGTTGATGTTCCAAATGGGCGGCGTGGGCCCGATGCTTGGACAAACCCACCACTTTCGTCTCTACGCACCCGAGAAGATCGACTACGCCGTCAACCGCTACACCAATGAGACCAAAAGGTTGTACGGCGTGATGGACAAACAATTGACCGCGCACCGATTCATCGCTGGCGGCCAGTACTCCATCGCAGATATCGCGGTCTTTCCGTGGCTGCGAAGCTGGAAAAACCAGGGCATCGACTGGGCCGACTATCCCCACCTGAAGGCATGGTTCGACCACATCGCTGACAGGCCTGCAGTGAAGCGGGGGGTGGCTGTGTTGAGCGACCTCCGTAAGCCTTTGACCGATGCCAGGTCGCGCGAGGTGCTTTTTGGCGGCAGCCAGTACCGACAACGCTGACATGGCACGCCACGCGGCGCGTTGACCGGGGGTGGCCTGCCCGACAGGAATCGAACCTGTGACACCCGACTTAGAAGGTCGGTGCTCTATCCAACTGAGCTACGGGCAGAAGCGGCTGAAGCTCGCCGCGGTGAGGCGGAATTGAAAAAAGCCCAACAAGTGGGCTTTTTGGATTTTGGTCGGAGTACAAGGATTCGAAAATCGCCTCGGAAGCCGCATAAATGCTGGATTCCTCTCGAGACAACCTCATTCGTTCCCCCGGCTGTTCCCCACAATTTGTCCTCTTGCCTCGACGTCTGCTGGCGCTGCATGCAGCGCCAACAGTATCGAATGGTGGCTTTTCTCTGACTCGTTGCGGGTAACGACCACTATCGCAAAGCTCAATGCGATTCTATCTGAGCGGTCTTCAGTAGCCACTTTTCGGCGATTTCTTCGCCCCCTCGTCAAAATTTAGTGGGGACAGTGGGGACAAACAAGAAAAACGCACGTAAGTCCTTGTCGCATAAGGAAAAAACTGTCCCCACTCGGAGTGGGGGCAGCCGGTTTTTGCGTGGGGACAGTGGGGACAAATTTCGCGCAGCGCTGAGGCAAAACGCGAAACGGTACCAGGCACCAGGCACCAGGCAGTATCTGAGCGGCGTGAGTGCGCAGCCGGTGTGAAGGGGCGATGAGATTGAGGATGCTGATCGCCGCAGCTGTAGAGCCGCGGCTGGGGGCTGATCGCGTGGTCAGCTTCGACCGAATGAGCTTGGTGAACCCGTGAGTTTTTCAAGCACCTGGTGGAGCTCTGAAGTCAGCAGGCCGTGAACACGCGCCTGGTCAGTCTCTGCTGCCAGTACAGCGGATAGTCGATCCGGCACCTGCAGGATGTTGTCCCGCGTTTCGGCACATACCTTTGCCAGCGCATGGCGCACGGCATCAACACGTATCAGCTCGCCACGTTGCTCTGCAAGTTTCAACTCGGCAAGCGACGCCTCTGCTGCCTCCCGCCGTGATCTAACCTCCTGGAAGCTGATTGGCTGGGCCGTTGGATATGGCATCTCATCTTCGACATCGCCACCAGTAGGTTCGTCACCAGGACCGACACGATCTCGAATTACGTTGAAGCCGGTCGTGTCCACGGTGGCGACACCACCCTCAGTTCCAGCTCGTTGTCCCTTCACTCGACCTGGCTCAAGATTGCGCCGCCGCCAGCGTATTGCACGCTCCAGGCTATCGGTTGGCATCCCTCGTTTAGCCAGCTTGCTCACCATTGCCGCCGAGATCCCCAACGCAGCTGCCAGCTCTTTCATCAACATAACTTCACCCACTTAATGAATTGAACTAATCACCCCCGAATCAACCCGCCGTTAACCTATTGCCAGCACAGACACTAGAGCTTTTCGGGGGTTCCAACTACCCTCACCCCTAATCTCCAGGAAGGACCCGCAGGTTTTTAACCGTCGCTTGCCTGAAAGCAATCCAACGCTTGCGCCTTGGAATCCGCCCTGGTGTTACAGCAGGACCAGCTGAGACGCAAGCCAGCCACCCAAAAAGACAACCCGGTAGCCCGGCCACTTCCTGGCAAACGAATCGCGAAATAGACTCCACCCCCGCGCCCTTCGCGCCCCGCTTGCCCTTGCCGTGCTGACTGTTGACGATCATC
This sequence comes from Comamonadaceae bacterium, assembly GCA_027490925.1. Classification (GTDB taxonomy): domain Bacteria; phylum Pseudomonadota; class Gammaproteobacteria; order Burkholderiales; family Burkholderiaceae_C; genus PCRC01. The sequence goes on along the minus strand of JAIXXF010000039.1, from coordinate 9,901 downwards.
AAATCTCCACCTCGAAGATACGGGGAGAAATTCGGAAGCAGCGCACCGATCCAAGTCCGGGCAGGCGCGGCTTGCAGTCATATGACCGCCCTGCGTCCGGTAGTAAGCAGTCATGCTCCAGAAGAACACGGCACACCGCAATGTGGTCAAAGCCCTGGCATACCTCCGCTTTGAAGGTCTCGGACAGCACGAAGAATTCAACCCCAGAGTCGGGAGGCAGGCCATAGATGGCCGGATCAGGAAACTCAGCGTCATGCTCCTTGATCGTGTTGATGGGTTTGCCTGTTGCATTCAATAGGCGTCGGTATCCAGCGCGGCTGAGTGTTTTTGGTCCATGCGCATCGGCACCCCTGTGCCACCAGGTAAAGCGCCCTTCGCCATGCGACTCCAAGAAGCGCCGCACCTGTCGCACCATGGCCGCCAACTCGCCATTGCCAATCCCACCACGGGCAGCCAGCCAGGCATTGAAGCAAGTGCGTGCAGCCCACTCACTCTGGCCAGCCTCCCAACCTGTGAGCCCCGCCTCGGTGGCCAGCTCACCGGCTGCCCCCACTAGGGCGAACCGCTCACCCACCCGCACCACCTGGCCGCTGGCCGCCTCAGGTATAAGCTGAATTGCCAGGGCTGCCGATGCCTTACGTATGCGGGCCTTCAAGGTGTCGGCATTGGCGCACAGCCACTCGAACCAGGCGCGGCCAGTTGCGCCGTACACGCTGGCCGCCTGGCCGGTGATGTGCCTGGCCAATGCCGCCCCACCCTCATGCCCATGCAGCGCCTCGAATGCACCCAGCCCAGCCCCTGCATCGGCGGGTATGTCGGCCATCCGCACCTCTTGGCCAGTGCGCGTGCGCTTCATGCCCTCGGCCATGTGGTCTGCCAGCCCCAGCTCACCAGCACTGAGGAACAGCAGCCGCCAGGCCAGGCGGGCTCGGGGCGTACCGTTGCGGGTTGCCCTTGCCTTGCTCTGTTCGTTGGCCAGCATGTAAGCGCACTCGCCCGCTGTCTTGGGGTCCACCTGTGCCAGTTCGTCCAAGATCAGCAGGCAGTCGCTGTGCTGTGCGGCGATGGCCTCCAGCGCGTTGTCAGTGGTGCGCCACCGTTGCAGGTAGCTGGCCCCGCCGTACACGCTGGCGGCCACCTTCAAGGCGGTGGTCTTTCCGCTGGAGCTGTCGCCCCGGAAGTGAAACCCACCGCTCTCCACGCCAGCCGGGCGCAACAGCGGGCCAGCAAACGCACATGCCACCGCAAACGCCAGGCGCGAATTGCCAGCGCACAAAGCCGCTACACGCTCCCGCCAATCTGCGGGCGTGCCCTTCACTCGGAAGGTGTTTTCCACGGCGTTGTCAGTCTGAAACACGATGCGCTCGGCCGTGTCCCCCACGGTCTCATGGGGCAGCACAAAGGCATGGCCATGCCAGCCGATGCGGTCTGTGCAGGTAGCGAAGGCCTCAGGCTCTCGGGTTTGGATGTACTGGGTCAGCAGATTGCGTGCACGCGGCGATGGCGCGATGCGCAGACCCATGTTCAACAGCATGGACCGGTACTCGCCACCGTCGCCACTCAGCATCCGGGCGGGCATGGCCCATTGCTTGGTCCGCCCCAGTGGGTCATCGAACGTCAGCAGGTAGCCCCAGCCGCCCCCGTCCTGGTCGCGCGTGCGGGACTGCACCTCCAAGCGGCTGCACACCCACTCGGGGTGCTTGCGTTTGCCGTCTTGCTCCACCCCTATGAACCACACGCCGGAGGGCTGCACATCGAACACGTCGAGGGTGGCCACCGCACTGGCTGGGGGAACCGCACGCCCCTGGTGGGAGGATGCAGGCCTATGGGCATCGATGGCGGATTGCACCGCGTCTCGCACCGCTGCCAAGCCCGCATCGGCCGCCAGGTGCTGGTGCAGGTCGTTGAAGTCGCTCCCGCCCTCAGGCAGCCCCTCGGGGAACACCGCCAGGCCGCGCACAGCCTTGGCCGCTGCGCTGGCTTTGTCTCGGCCGGGGTTGCGCCCGGTGCGTGCGTGCGTCTGTGCGTCGTCATCACCACACAGCACCAACAGCGAATCCGGGTGGAGCTGGCGCAGTGCCTTGGCCACGGGCAACAGGTTGCCCGCATCGAAAGCCACGGCCACAGGATACCCGGTGGCCTGGTGGAGGCTTGCGGCCGTGGCGTAGCCCTCGGCCACCAACAGTACACCAGCCACCACCGGGCCACCCAGCATGTGCCACAGCCCCGACTTTCGGCCACCCGCCAGAAAGAGCTTGTCGGGCCCGTCTTTGGGCTTACTGGGGGCGATGCGTTGCACGTTCCACACGGTGCCCTCAGCGTCGCGCAGCGGTACCAACAGCCAGCCATCGGGCGTGAAACGCACACCGTGAGGCTGTACCCCTTTGCGCTCCAGATAGGGGCTGGCCCCTCTCTCGCTGGCGGCCTCCCACAGGGCCAGCGCCTCGGCCGCAGCTCGGGCGTGATCGGCCTCGATGCGGGCCTGTTCGGCCAGCCGTTTGGCGGCCCGCTCACGCTCACGGGCGGCCAAGGCCTGGGGGTCTGGTTTGGCGGGCTCCTGGTTTGCTTTAGGCAGCACGAAACCACCCTCTTTCGCCAGGTGCAGCAGGGTGCCAATGCCCACGCCCCCGCCCGCCTTGATGCTGCGCCAGGTGCTTTGGGTGGCCTTGGTATCAAAGCCATCGGCGGTGGCACTCCACTCCCGGAACAGCTCAAAGCCGGTCGCGTCGGGGTACTCGCTTTTGATGGCCATGGCCACCTTTGCCCATTCGTCGCGGGGGAGGTTGGCCTGGATGAAGTGAAGCGCCGAGCGGATGAGCTCGGGCGTGATGTTGATTCGAGATGTCATCAACCAATCGAGAAACCATCTCGCAGTTGATAGGGATCACCCGGCTCGGACTCAGCCAGGATCGCGCCCGTGGTCGGCTCAATCACGATCAAACGACCAGGCCACTCGAATCGCACCAACACGGCAGCCGCCCCCCTGCCCATACGGGTTTGAAAAGCTGGTCGCTTAACGTGGGCCTCAGCCAGTAAAGCTGCCGCTGAAAGTCGCCGCTGAGCAGCCTCTAGGGACTGCCTTCGGACCAATTCGGCGCCTGTAGGCGCAGCAAAAGATGGCGCCGGGCTTGGTGGCGAGCGAAACGGGGGGTTGTGCGCTCTGCTGGCTGTCCGTATTGCCGGTACCGGATTCGGTGCTACGCCGTCCTTGCGATCGCCTGCGAGCGAGGCCGCAGCAGAAAGCCGACGCTGGTCAGCCTCCAGCGACTGCCTATGAACCAACTCGCCGCCCGTGTTCGCTGAATGTGTTGATCCCTTAGGCATTGCCAACCATGACATCAAATAACTTGATGCCAGCCTGCTGTGCGTCACGTTCGATCTGCTCCATCTCCTCACGCTTCTTCAGAATCACGCCGTCGATCTTGGCGATCTCGCGCGTCCTCTCAGCCATAGGCAGCCCCTCGTTTTCCCATGGCATCGTGTCGATGGCCCCCTTGATCGCTGCGCGAATCTGCTCCCCGAAGGTGGCGCAAAGGAAGTCATCCATCAGACGGATATCGGTCGTTGAAAACTCATCGTTTGCCAGCGAGAAAAACCCAAATTGGCGCGGAGCTGCGCTGGGCGTCCTGTGATGGCTTTGCATATGAGTCTGGACGGCCTCGGCAAAACGACCACCAGCACGTCCCACCCATTCGTCAACCGCCTGCTTCAACTCTGTGCGGCTGGTCTTTGCAAGAGCGATTTGATTTCGCTTCCGGTCCAGCTCACTGATCTCTCGCTCCAAGTCAAAATATCGGGCCTTGACGGAATCAACCGTCTTTTTGATGTTGAAAAAGTCCAGCATAGGAATGTTCATAAGAGTTGACCGCTCAGGCGGCGGAATCAATTAGTTCTTTGAGTAATGGAAGTTCGAACTCGAAGGGCACAGCCCACGGCCCAAGGCGCTTCATGGAATGAACGCCAACCGAAGTAACAATTACGTGGTCGCGCATCAAAAACCCACACACCTTGCTCGCTAACCGCAGTCTTGCTGTTAGTTCAATATCAGCACCGGATGGCAGTTGCCACCCACAGGGGTGGTTGTGAGCAACGATGATTGAGTCACTGTTCGAAACGAGAACAAAGCGAAGAACCTCTTTGATTGAAACGTTCACCGAAACCGCATCGCCTATGAAGAGGTCACGAACGCAGAACAAAAACCCACGACGGTCAAAAAGCATCACGGTGAAGACCTCATGCTCAAGATGAGAAAGCCGAGCGTGGAGAAACGATTGCCAGCCATCCAGGTCGTCTTTGCGGCTCCTGTAGGGGATCACAGCCTGCCTCCCATATGGCGCGTCAATAGCGGTTGGGTAACAGTCCATGAGCGTTTACCGTTCATCCACGCGTTCACATCGGATATACGCCAGAAGCAGGATTCACACCCCACGAGGTACGGGGATGGAAACAAGCCACCGCGAGCTTTTGCGAGCACATCAGCTCTCGACAGTCCAGACTTAGCAATGACGTCTTGCATGTCCAGTAACCCTGTATTTCCAGCACCGCCAGTCACCGAATGACTAGTCCGATTCGATTGGGAAACGTCAAGCATGGCGGGCACCTGCATTGCGCGAAACAGACGGAGACTGAGAGCCACCAGAGCGGGTCATCAGCGGCATCGCTGCCGGCCGAGTCCTTGCAACAGGCTGGACCCTTCGCGACTCGATGAATTCCAAGATTTCCCGCTCGTGCCACAGGTTACTCCTGGCTCCAAGCCGAATCGGCGACGGAAAGTTACCGGCGCGAATCGCTTTGAAAAGCCAGGTTCGACTCATTCCGATCAACGAAATGACCGCTTCCGTTCCGATCAGCGGCCCCTTGTGATCGTCGGCTTTGAGATCGCCACCAACCGCTGGCGATCCCGCGGGGTGGCTGCTTTGTGAGTAGTTCACTAGCACTTCCTATTCAGTTAAAGAAGTATCAAATGTGCTGATCTGAGCAATTAACTGACAGTCGTTAAACGGTTTCTTGCCTGTTTGCGTCCACTAACTTTTAGCCTTGTGAAAGTTGGTGACGCCTAGATTCCAGTGATAGAACAAAGTTGTGACCGCCTTCGAAATCTCAGTGCGTTTCGGCGACTCGACAGGACCAGGTGAACCAACGCCCGGCTCATTAGCAACACGGGCTTCAAGTGCGAGGTGCATACCTGGTTTCCAGAACCAAACCCGTTCACCCAGGTGGTTGGGGGATTTATGTACCGGGTCAGCTGCAATTGCGATCCATAAGCCAGTCGCGTGGTGGTGATGCAGCAATGAGTACTTCAACCCCTCCTGCTTGGCCCTACGGACCGCAGCACGCACATGCGCAGCCTCACTCAGACCCTTTGACTGGTCCTTACCAAGCTTTTCCCACTCATCCAGGATCCAACTCTCTGCGCTTGCTGCGGATTCGTAAAACGGGGATCCCATACGCCATAACTTTGCGAGGAAAACAGCAACATCCCGACCTGTCTTTTTAGGACGGCCGCCAATCCGGGTGAGTACATATCCTTCGGGTACTTGAAACGAATCCAACGGCTGCATGAAATCTCCGAAAAACAAGAACTGGGCTGTTGCGTCATTTCCCCGGTGTCAGCCCTTCCCGGACTTATCTGTCCCGCAGTCGGGCCCGTACGTTTGACTGCGCATCAATGAGTCGAGCTCTTGAAGGCGGTCGTGCACGTCCACCAGCACATAGGCCAAGGTGTCGGGCATCTCACCCCAATTGCACCGCGCATCCACCATCAGGCTGAGCTTTTCGGCCAGGGCAGCGTCAGCCTTGGCTGCCCAATCAATCTCAGCGTGGATGCGTCTGGATTCGACTGCAAACGCACACAACCCAACGATGTTTTGAAGTTGCGCCAGCTCACGCTTAACGGTAGTGGCCACCGCCTCATTGATCGGGGTGCTCATGCTGGCTCTCCCGTGGTGGTTTTGCGGCTGGCCAGCCCCTGGCTCACGGAAAACTCCAAAGCGGTGGCCATGGGCTCCAGGCGATGCACCACGATGGCATTGAGGTGCTGGGGCTCCAGGTCCACACCGCCATCAGCAAGCATGCGTACGGTGGTCAGGAGGGACTCCACTTCGCCCCACAGCCATGCCATCAGGTCCATGTCTGTGGTTTGGCCATTCAGCACCACCGGGGGCTGTGCGCCGTCATTGCCAAGCCCTACCCAGTTCCCGGCCAAATGGCCCGCCATGGGGGTGGCTCTGCCCGTACCGCCCGCACTCATGCTTGCCCCCATGGGACCAGGCGGGTCCGGAGGTCATCGAGGCTTTCGGATGCCTCAGATACCCCGTACATCAACAACATCGCCAGAGCATGAATCCGGGCGGCTACCGCCCTGCATGCGTATTCGTGCTGGCCAGACTCGGGCTCATTGACCGCAGAGGCAAAAGCCACCAGCCCCTTGGCGATGGCGTCCAGCTCCCAGGTCGCCTGCAGGCAAATGTCCCGACGTTCCTCGGTCAGGGTGACGGCCTTGTTTTCGTGTTGGGTTAGGCTGCCGTCCATTACTCGTCCCCCACTTGTAACGGCGTAACAAGCACCTTTGCGCTCAGTGAATTTAGAGGCACCCCGGTGTCATCGAGAGCAGCCATCAGCGCCCCGCCAAGCTCTACGAAACGACCCGCAAGGCCCCGAACCGCCAAACACGTGGCTCTGGATTCGAGGTCATGAGAGGTGGTCACACTGGGAAGTAAGTACCCCAGCGCATCGAGTTCCCAGGCGATTTCTAAGCACAGCAGTAGACGATCTCGACTCATGGTCGCCGAACCATCTGGATGAACAATCAAACCTTCTTCCATCACGCGCTTTCCCCATTGCTGGCGTGCTTCAGCAGCGTCAGAGCCCGATTGGCGCGGGCGGTGGCCGCCCACAGGTTGGCGGGTGTGTTGCCCGGCTGGCGCACGAAAAAAAGCGCCATGCTGAGGGCGTTTTCGATGGCGGCCTGGCGCTGCACCGGGTCAATCGCCAGGGGCTGGCCGGTGCGTGCCTGGGCTGTAGTGGTGGGGCTGGGTGCAGACGTGTGCACCAGGTGGCCAGCCTTGCGGCTGGTGATGGGAATGGCGTTGGCCATGGCTTCATGCTCCTGATTGAGACTTGAAACCCACGCGCATTGTTTTGAAGCAATGCGGGTGGACGGGATGTTCAAAACACGTAATCAGACGTGCGCCAGGCGTTACCGCTGTGGCCATCCCGTCCGAAACTGAGACCGCCCACAGTGGGCCATCCGGCATACAGACGTGACAAAACCTCACTTTCGGGGAGGTTGCGCCGCTGATTAACAGGTGTTTTGAAGCACCGGCCCTTTTGGGTTGCGGTGATTATGGCGACGTTATTCGTCGTCGTCTAGTCGATGTTTAAAAAAACTGCGCGCTTACTGGTGAGCAACTATCGATCGGTTTGCTCCAAGTCCAGAAGGTAGGTCTGACCAAATCGAGGATGGACCCGATTGAGCTTGGCCATGAAATCCTGATACCGATCCGAGAGCTTCATGATCGTGGTCACCGACGCCAAATGTTCTTTGAGCCGGGGATGCCCAACCTCCTGGGTCAACCGGCGATGGAGGTGCGCCTTCTTTTCGTCTTTGCTCGCTTGCTTTTTTAGCTCTTCGAGAAGGCCCGGTGCAAGACGCTCGTACACGATGTCATTGGTCAGGACACCAAAGTACTGAGGCCGAAATTTTGGGTTGTCTGGCGGGAACGGCAGTCCCCTCAGTCGGAAAAGCTCCTCGTAGAACTCCGGCGAGAACGTACGCACATACGGCTGCAGTTCTTTCGCGACCCAAGCCTCTAGGATTTTCGCAAGGCTGTCACGGGCCCGATCTTTTTGGTAGCCGGTCGCTTCATCAACCAGCGCGATGATCCCGACGCGAGCGAAGCCACGTACCAAGATTTCGCATTGCTGAGCGATCATTAGCTGACCTTTGGTCAACTTGCCCGCTGCCCGCGCTGCAAGCATGGCATCACACAAATCTGCCAGAACCGTCGCCGGGTATCCATAAGCTGGCCGGCCACCGTGCTTAGGCTTGAACTGGATCGGCTTTTTCAGGATCAACGCAACATCGGCATCAAGTTGCTTTACAGCAAGCAGCGAATTTGCCAATACCGTCAGTTGATCCTCGCCAGACGCTGTGGAGCCCTTAGGTATTCCAAGTCCTGCAAGGATGCCGCGCTGAGACAGCACTCGTGTTTCATCTTCGAGCACGTAACACGGTAGCTCGATATCGCCGATCTTGAGGGGACGTTCGTCAGATCCGTGGGTCGCGCGAAGTAAGTTCGCATTGGCCTGTTTCTGCGCCAACGCCTTCTTCGAGATTTGAAGCCGCCGTTCCGGCGACAGCGCTGCTGCACGTGCGGCAGCGCCCACAGCACGGCCGGTAATTTTGGGAGTTTTCGTGGTGGACATCTGGTGGTTTGCAGAGTTTACATACTTCAATAGTACCTGCAAATTCAATTTTTGCAAGTTATAAATACTATTTTGCTTGCAATTTTTCGCGGTGGACTTTGGAGTCGTTAGGGCTGTCGTTTTCTCCACGCCCATGGTTCTGATGGCGCCACATCGCTCCAGAGCCCACGCCGCTCCATCCGAGCCGTCTGCTCCGCCTCCGCATCCCCCACCCGTTCATCAACGGGCTGCTCTGAAGCGTAAAACGCGTAGTGCCAAGCCATTCCTTGTTCGACCATGGCCCGAGACACATCGACGCCATTGACAGTGATCCGTCCCACCCAACGGTCGTACCGATCCACCTTGCTGTAAGCGACCGTCGCCCGCCGCCCAAACACCAGCGCCGACAACGCCTGCTTTGACCGATTCCCAAACGCCTGCCGCTTCTCCGGCGCATCAATCCCCCGCAGCCGAATCCGCTGCTGCATTAGGCCATCCGTGAGCAGGTCTACTGTGTCCCCATCGAGCACCCCCACAATGCGGCCTTCAACAACCTGGTCTGCCTTGACTCCCCTGGCATCCGCCTGCACCGACACCAGCAGCGCGACCGCAAACGCCAGAACCCACCGCCCCACAGTGGCCCAGCCACTTTCTTTGCGTTGTCCCTGAAATCCGGCCTGAAGGTGTTTGCCTGAGTTGCCAACTGGGTAGGTTTTGCTGGTGGTCATGGAAGCAATATACTGGATATGTGTCCAGTTATCCAGCATCCCTGCAGCAGCCCGTTTCCAGCCCACCTTGGGCTGTGACCGACGCCATGCCCGCAGATGCTTGGGTGCCTGGACTGCGTGATCGAGGTCTCGACAAGGCCGGGAATCCAGGCTCCTTCCTCATTCCGCTGCCCATGGCAGCGACCCACTTACCGGCTGGATTCCCCAGCCCTGCCGAGGACTTCAGTGTCCGACGACATGACCTCAATGAACTGCTGATTACCCACCCTTTGGCCACCTTCCTCTGGAAAGTGTCCGGCACCTCCATGGTGGATGCCGGCATCTTCGATGGCGACATCGTGGTGGTGAACCGGGCCCTGAACCCGGTCCACCGGGATGTGGTGGTGGCCGAGGTCGATGGCGAGTTCACCATCAAGCACCTCTACAAATGCCTGGGACGGGTCAAACTGGTCCCCGCCAACCCGACCTTCCCCGAGATCACCTTCAAAGACGGGCAGGAACTGCGCATCTGCGGCGTCGTCACCAGCACCATCAAGCGGTTCCGTAAGACCGCCGTGGACAAAGGTTGAGACCGAGGCAACCACCATGTACGCCCTGGTCGACGGCAACAACTTCTACGTGAGCTGTGAGCGGGTCTTCCGCCCCAGCCTGAACGGCAAACCGGTCGTGGTGCTCAGCAACAACGACGGCTGCGCCATCGCCCGGTCCAACGAGGCCAAGGCTCTCGGCATCGCCATGGGCGCCCCCTGGTTCAAGATCCGGCACCT